>CADBEA010000011.1 GCA_902793635.1 uncultured Erysipelotrichaceae bacterium
CTCTGTTGGCGACAGGAGAAGACGTAAGTGCTCATCTTGCCTTCTTATAATACCATTCTTTTTCTTCTTTGTCTTTTGACTTTGTCAACAGGCTGAAATGCAGGACATCCTGCATTTTCATTTTCCTATTGAATTAAACCAAAGTGACGCAGACCGTTGGCAATACCGTCGTCATCAATGTCAGTCGTGACATAGTCAGCAGCTTTTTTCAATGCGTCGATGCCGTTGCCCATTGAGATGCCGGTCCCGACAAAACGGATCATGTCTATGTCGTTCTGTCCGTCACCGAAAGCCATCGTTTCATTCAGACGGAAGCCGTAATGATCCATGAATTTCTGGATACCGGCCGCTTTGCCGCCATGCTTGGAAATGATATCGATTCCGGTGTCGTTCCAACTGGTAATGATACAGTCATCCAGCAGATCATCCAGCATCAGGCGCTCCTTGTTCTGTACGAAGGCAAGACACTGATAGATCTTCTCGCCCCTGTATTCACCGATATCGGGAATCGTGCCGTTGGTGCTTGTCTGCGTGTCGATGACCAGATCGTCCACATGGTTGATATAGCGCTTGTCTTCACCGACCAGGACAAACGGAATCTTGTCCGCGCTGAAGATCCTGACCAGGATCTCGACTTCGTCCTGATCGATTTCAATACCGGCAAACATCTTTTCATGTTCATCCAGACATACGTTGCCGTTCAGAGTCAGATAGCCGTCAAACGGAATCTGATAAACCGGCAGTTTTCTGAGTTCCCGGATATCACGGCCGGTGCACACGACAGTCAGTACACCGTTCTTTCGTACTTCACTGATCGCATCAATGGCACTCTGGGGAATGCTTTGTGTTTTATGGGAAAACAGAGTTCCGTCAATATCGAAGAAGATGACCTTTGTCTTGCTTTCGAGAACAACATCAGGATCGATACTGACGACATCGTCGAAGCCTGTCAGTTCAAATACGTCACGGACGGTCTCGTTAATATTCACCGCTTCGATGGCAATGTCTTTGGGAGTATTGCGCCGCAGTCCCAGGAAGACCCGCAGACCGGCGGAAGAAACATAATCCAGGTCAGCAAAATCAAAGACGATTTTCCGATAGCCGCCCGCTTCGACCGGCTTTTTGATCTGTTCCGCAAACTGCTGAAAGGAATTCGAATCGATTCGTCCGTCAATATATATTTTCAGTATTTCATTATCAAGTTCACTTCTGACCTTCAGCATAGCAGTACCTCCGTAGTTTTTTGGTATTACCATCATATCCTTTTTCCAGATTGTAAACCAGTGATTCACGGAAGGGAATTGACGTATCGCTGAGACAAACGTATCATTGCATTATCAGTGAGACATTTATCTCAGAATGAGACGAGCATGAATATGAACAACGAGGAAAAAAACACATATGTCAGAAAGCAGATCCTGAAAAGTCTGCTGCAGATGCTGAAGACGAAACGGATCGAGGATATCTCCGTCAGTGACCTGGTCCGGAAAGCCGGCGTCGGCCGTGCTTCTTTTTACCGCAATTATGTCAGTGTCGAAGATGTCCTGCAGCAGGAATCCGACCGCCTGACAGCCGTGTGGGAAGAACAGTTCGCCGCTGATCCATCTGCCTCGTCAAATGCCCTGCTGATCAGTCTTCTGGATTTCTATAAGGAACACAGCCGGTTCTATCTCGCTCTATACAAAGCCGGCCTTTCGGAAATTGTCATGCATACGATCGTCGACACATTTCCAATCGATGAAAACACACCGAATCCGGCAGCGTATCTGCAGTCTTCCCTGGCCTATATGATCTACGGCTGGATCCACGAATGGATCCGCCGCGGCATGCAGGAGTCAGGAGCGGAACTTGCCTATATGATCGAACAGTCACAGAAACGGAGGCAATCATGATCAATTCACCAAAAGAGATTTTCAGAATCTGGGTAAACAACGGCAAAAACAAAGCCGCCCTGCCCGCCCTGAACATGTATCTGCTTGGTATTCTGGCCGGTCTCTTTATCGGCTTCGGCTGCCATGTGTTTGTTCTTGCGACAGCCGCTGATCCGGGTGTCATCGGCAAACTGATCGGTGCCGCTCTGTTCCCGGTCGGCCTGATGCTGGTAATCTTCTGCGGTGCGGAACTGTTTACCGGCAACAACCTGATGACCCTGGCCCTCATGAGCAAAGAAATCAGCCTGCCGGCTATGCTGAAAAACTGGGGCATTGTCTATCTAGGCAATCTGACCGGTTCCGTACTGCTGGCCTTCCTGCTTGCCAAAAGCAGTCTGTATGCCGGCGATGCGGCCGCAAGAGCAGCCGCTATCGCGGCCAGTAAGGCATCCATGCCTTTTATGGCAGCGGTAATCCGCGGTATGCTGTGCAATATCCTGGTCGTTCTGGCCTGCTGGTTCCAGGCTGGTTCCAAAGAGATGAGCGGCAAGATCCTGTCTGTCTGGTTTCCGATCATGCTGTTTGTGTTCGCCGGCTTTGAACACAGCGTCGCCAACATGACATATATTCCCCTCGGCATGTTTCTGGGTGCCGAAGTGTCTCTCTCCGGTTTCCTGTTTGGCAATCTTCTGCCGGTTACATTGGGCAATCTGCTGGGCGGTGCTCTCTTCATTCCCGGCTTCTACTATCTCTGCTACAAAGACTGACACCGCTGTCAGTTTTTTTGCATTCTGATGAAGCATAAACAAATTATTTTTCAAGATTTGTTTTAATATAATTATTAGATATCATTGTTGTTGGTGTGGGATGGAGGAACGCTTACTTTATGAACGAGAATAAAGAAAGAAAGACCGACGAACAGAATCAACCTGTTCCTGACAGCAAATCTCTGACTTTAGACGAAATCATCGAAGTAACTCTGGAAATTCGTTTCTGATACTGATCCGGAAACATGACAAACTGCCGTACGGCAATCATAACTAATCTGAACGCGGTTTTAATGACCGCTTTTTTTATATCCCGGGCAAAAAGAAAAAGACCGGTTCAGCACCGGTCTATGAATGATTACTCAGATATTGAGCAGGTCGCTGTATACAGCAAGGGCACCATCTGTATCATGGGCCAGAACACGCTTGGCAAGTACTTTACCGAGCTGTACGCCTTCCTGGTCAAAGCTGTTCACATTCCAGAGGAAGCCCTGGAACATGACTTTATTCTCAAAGTGAGCAAGCAGGGAACCGAGGGAAGCCGGTGTCAGCTTGTCGCCGATGATAATGCTGGAAGGACGGCCGCCGTCAAACTTCTTGTTGAGGTTTGTATCGTCTTTGCCGCAGGCAAAGGCAACGATCTGAGCGGCGACGTTGGCGCACAGTTTCTGCTGGGAAGTGCTGCCTTCAATGACAACATCCGTGCCGATCTGCGAGTTTCTGTAACCGATGAACTGCAGCGGAACGATGGTCTTGCCCTGATGGAGGAGCTGATAGAAGGAGTGCTGTCCGTTTGTGCCCGGTTCACCAAAGATGATCGGTCCGGTCGGATAGTCTACCGGCTCGCCGAAACGGTTGACAGACTTACCGTTGGATTCCATGTCCAACTGCTGCAGATGAGCCGGGAAGCGGCTCAGAGCCTGTGAATACGGAAGAACAGCAGTATTTTCAAAGCCGAGAACATTGCGTTCGTAGACACCAATCAGAGCGTCCAGCATAGCGGCGTTCTTGAGCGGATCAGCTTCCAGAGCCAGCTTGTCAGCAGCTGCAGCGCCGTCCAGGAACTGTGCGAATACTTCCGGACCAAAAGCCAGGGAAAGGACACCGCATCCGACAGCGGAAGAGGAAGAATAACGTCCGCCGATGTAGTCGTCCATGAAGAAGGCATCGAGATATCCTTCGTTCTTGGCCAGCGGTGAAGTCTCACTGGTAACCGCGACCATGTGTTTGGACGGATCCAGACCGGCTTCCTGCAGAGCATTCTTGACAAATGCTTCGTTGGTCAGTGTTTCCAGTGTTGTACCGGACTTGGATACCAGTACAAACAGGGAATGCTTGACATCGAGGGAGTTCAGAACAGCTGCCGCATCATCCGGGTCGACATTGCTGATGAACTTTGCTTCCATCTTCAGGGTATTATTCTTTCTTGCCCAGTTTTCAAGAGCGATATAAATAGCACGCGGGCCAAGGTCGGAGCCGCCGATACCGATCTGAACGACGGTCGTGAACTTTTCACCGTCCGCATTGGTGATTTCACCGCTGTGAACCTTCTTTGCGAAGGCGGCGATTCTCTCCTGCTGCTTTACATAGAATTCACGTTTGTTGCAGTTGTCTGCCATGACATCTTTGCCCAGCTGACCGCGGCAGAGCTGATGCAGAACCAGACGCTTTTCACCGGTGTTGACAACAGCACCGTTGTACAGTTCAGCGAACTTGTCCTGAAGCTGTGCTTCTTCGCCCAGTTTCTTCAGGTCTGCGAGGATTTTGTCATCTACTGCTTTGGCTGCATAGTTGAAGGCGAGGCCTTCTGCCATTGGTACAGAATAATTCTTAACACGGGCAGCTCCGTTTTCACCGGCCATGACTTCCGGCAGGCACACACGGGCATCCGCTTCCAGTTCCTTGAAAGCTTCCAGCTGATCAAGGTTCTTCCAGTTAACCATTATATGATTCCTCCTTATATTCCTACTCTATTATGACACAGTTTATTCTCGTCCTGTCATATTTTCCCAGCCGGAAACCGTATATTTTTACATAAAAAGACATAAGAAAAGCAGTATATCCCATTCAGAGACATACTGCCTGCTGCCTGATCGCTTTATGCTTTCATTCTGCCGAGCAGACGCATCTTGAATTCACGGATCCGCGACGCGTATTTGCTGGTGAAGATCACACCGATGATCACCATTCCGAAGGAGACACCAAGACCGAAACTGGCAATCGTCTCATACGGTGCTGTGTCCTCCAGTCCGAGGATCGAGATCACCATGAAGGCGATGAATCCGATCAGACCGGCGATAAACAGCCAGTGCAGCCGCTGCAGAAATCTTTCCTTTTCGTCATTGCTGTACTCCGCTACTTTCAATACTGTTTCTTCCATTTCCTTGTTCATTTCCTCACTTTTCCTTTCTCCGTCAAGTAATTCCCGGAGTCCGACATTGTAAAGATCAGACAATTCAATGAGAATATCCAGATCCGGCAGATTACTGCCGGTTTCCCAGCGGGATACTGTTCTTCGGGCCACGCTGAGCTGTCCCGCCAGTTCTTCCTGGGTCAATCCCTTTTCTTTTCTCAGTTCCTGTAAAAATATTCCGATTCTGACCTGATCCATATACCGGCCTCCTGTTTACGGTCTCAGCATAGCCTCCCTCCTCAGGGGAATGAAGGACACAAAGTGAGCATTTGCGCGATGGGACATGCCGTGTCCCGGAATTATTTGATAAAATCGGCTGTTTTTTTTGTAATTAACGGTCCATACGGGACAGAAGCGGCAGAATATGATCCAGAACCTGCTGATAGGCACAGACCTCGTCATTGAGGTAACAGACGTTCTGCCGGCGGCAGCCGCCCCCGCACATCTTCTGATAACGGCAGTTTTCACATGGTTTTTTCATACACATGTCTGTCCGGATGAAATTTCTGGCTGCTTTGCTCTTTGCCAGCTCGGCAAAGGATGCGTCATGCAGATTGCCCATACGGTATTCATCGAGACACCAGAAGTCACAGGGATAGGTATCACCGTTGGATTCGACGACAAACTGAACAGTACACCTGCCGATCATGCCGCACTGATAGGGCATCCTCCCCTGCAGCATCTCATACAGATTGTCAAACAGGTTGACGCTCATCGGAAATCCCTTCTCTGTCTGCTTCAGCCACTCGTCAAAGAAACTGTTGAAGAACGAGGCATATTCCTTTGGGGTCAGGGCATACGGATCATCTTCCGCTTTCAGAGCCGGCAAGCACGGAATCAATTGTACATACTGGAAATGGTGTTCGCGGTAAAACTTCATCAGTGCCTGCGGACGGGCCGCAAGTTTTTTCGTCACGACCGTCAGGATATTGTATTCCACTTTTTTCTTTGCAAGGATATCCACTGTTTTCAGGATGCGGTAAAAGACACTCTTTCCCGCTGCATCAAACCGGAAATAATCCATATTCGCCTGATAGCCGTCCAGCGAAATACCGATCAGGAAATTGTTTTCCCGGAAGAAATCAGCCCATTCCTCATCGATCAGTGTTCCGTTTGTCTGCAGGGCATACACTGTCTTAACGCCTTCATATTGCTTCATCGCGGCGATAAACCTGCGGAAATAACCGAGACCGGCAAGGGTCGGTTCGCCGCCCTGAAAGCTGATAGTGGCAATTCCCTTTCCATCCAGTGCCTCATTGATTCGCGCGCAGACGACGGAAAGCGTTTCGTCCTTCATGATGCCGTTGGTGGCCGTCATGCGGTTTTCGCTGATATCGGCATAGAAACAGTAACGGCAGCGCAGATTGCAGGAAGCCGAAGCCGGCTTGATCATAATCGAAATCTGTTTGTCTGCCATATTATTTACCTTCTGAAAGTTCGTCAGAAGCGTTGATGATACGCTCAACGATGCCGTCTGCTTCCGGCATGAACAAAGTGACATAGCCCTGCAGGGATACTGCCTTGGCTTTCAGCACCCGGCTGCGCCTATTAACAAAGATCAGACATTTCTGGCGGCCGTTGCGGGCTTCCTGGATCATATTGGCACCGGCACTGTTGCCGTCAAAGGCAAGCAGAACCGCTTTGCGCCGCTTGAAGATCTCATAGGCAAAGCTTTTATACAGTCCCATCGGTGAAACTTCAATCGCTGTACGGATCCAGAACGGCGCCTTGCGCAGATTATCCGCTTCCTTCCGGCTGATCATACGGGGCACAATAGCAAAGATCTGAAAACGTCCCTGATTCTGATCCAGCAGATATTTCTCATAACCGCTGAGCTGGTGGCCGATGACAAAGAAGACTTTGTCCGGATCAGCCTTTTCCAGCAGGTCGTCGATCATCTGCAGACCTTCCGTATGAACGGATGTCACATGCCGGTCATTGTTGAAACTGCCGCCGCATACGACGATCGGCAGACCGTCTTCCGGCAGAGAGCGGATGCGGTCCGCCAAGGCCACGTCACTGATCACCCTGTCGTCTGTATTCTTCACTGACAACTCTTCAATTTCCGAAGAATCGATACGTTTCTGATAGTATTCCCGCCAGGACGTCAGCTCCGGCATCGCCTGCTGTTTCTCAGCAAATGCCTCTTCACTGATCAGGCGGACCTTTTCCTCGCTGTTTTTCATATGCTGCATCTCAGCCACGCTCAGATGCAGGAAACGCTCGAGAGCCAGCTGTTCATCCATCGAGTCCGTTCCGTAAAGAGCGCCGCCGTCGGTTCCCTGCACGCAGTTCAGACCGTATGACAGATAGGTCCTGAGCGGATGGTTCTTCATACTGCTGAGATTGTTCAGACGCACGTTGGAAGTAATCTGGAATTCCAGCACGGCATCGGTTTCCCGCAATGCTTTGATCAGTGCCTGGCCCTTGGCTGTCTGCAGATTGGCTGTATATAAACCGTGGCCGATGCGGATCTGCGGCATCTTCTGCCCTTCCCGCAGAGCATCCGTGACACAGCGGATACTGTTTGCGACATTGTCGCGCAGACTGTCATTTTCACCAGCATGGATGCGGACGACATAGCCCGGTACATCTTCGGCAATCCGGACGATTTCTCTGATCACCGGTGCAAGATCGCGGATGTCATTGATTTCTTCACCGAGAATGTCACTGCCGGCAACATACGGATCATTGGCGATGGCCTTGAGGACCCGCAGGTTTTCCCGGAAATAATCGAGGGCAACCTGATCCTTGACGATCGTCAGCGGAATCCGGCGGATCGCCGCCAGGAAACGCAGACGCACACCGGTTTCGGCATAAATTGCCGGCATGACCTGATGCACTTCATCCAGCATTTCCGCCGCGCCGTGTGTCTTGACCAGCGTCGTATCGGATATCTCCGCATAGACGATGCCGCGGGACTGATAACTGCGAGCGATCCACAGAAGCTTGTTCTGGAACAGGCTGTTGTTTGCATAGCGGGGATCTTCCTGATCCTTCAGCATCTGCCCAAGGATCCTGACAATGTCCTCATCCGGCAGCTGCTCAATGTTTTTCAGTCTGATCGGACGGGTGGAAGGAACACCCTTGGTGAACACATAGCGGTACAGATATACCTTCTCCAGATTGGTAAAGACGGCCTGGCCGTCTTTCAGCACGGACAGGGAGGTGCGGATACGTGAAATATTGTAGGCGGCGTCCTTCAGATTATTCAGGATCAGATCCGCGAAGTTGATAAAGGTATTGTCATCGATGCGCCGTTCCAGATATTTGCCTTCCAGACCGCAGCCGGCCTGCTGGACTGCTGCTTTTTCACGTCGTTCCGCCAGTTTCTCAAGCTGCTTTTTCGTGCATTTCAGCTGCAGTTTGCGGACATAGTAGAGCGGATAGCGGATCTGGTGCCGGAGGCCGAGGGCAATCAGTATATCGGCATTCAGATTGGCATTCATATGTGTATGCAGGTCCGTGGTGAATTTGCATTCCCGGCGGATATATGTCTTCACGATCGATTCATAGACACCCAGACGGTAATTCTTGGTCTGGCTCATCAGTGTTTTGGCAATGGAAGGAACCTGGGCCTTCATTTCGACCGTTCCGTCCGGATATATATTGGCCACCTTGGTATTGCCAAGGCGGAAAACGTAGACTGTCCGGTTATAGCCGTCGATATAGCAGGGAAGCGTGCCGCGGCTTACAAGCAGACCGTTCTCATCTTCCGAAAGAGGCAGTTCGCAGAGCCGGGCCAGATTGCGGATCAGATTGCCGGTATTATGATTCGGTGTCTTCAGGACATAATGAAGATCCTCTCCGTCACGGAAGAGGTCAACGATAATATCTTTTTCCTTGTCCAGATAAAAACTCTTCATGTACTCCATCTGCTGTTTCTCCCTCAGATTACCGTTATTGTACCTGCCCGGCATGGAAACTGCCAGTCCTGTCATAAGAAAAGACCGGCTGAACCGGTCATAATCTTATTTCTTTACAGTTTTGTACAGCTTGTATGCCAATTTGTTCACCGGCAGGATGAATTCACCAAGCAGCTGTTCGACCTGACCGCCGAAACCGCGCTTGAATTCATAGACACCGTAATCCGATGCGTCTTTGGAGAAATCACCGGAGATACCGTAGAAATTGTAGCGGGGAATCTGATGCTCGATCGCATAGCGGATAATCGCCAGCTGAATCGCATACGGTGCGTAGTATTTGCGGAATTCATCGTTGACGGCACTGTAGAGATAGATGATCTCATTCTCATAGATGATGAAGAACGAGGCGGCCATCTCGAGAAGCGTGCCGTGTTCCTGTTCCATTTCGTCCGCTTCTTTGTATTTGGCGGCGTTCAGGTCCAGTGCTTCCTGGGTGACTTTCTTTTTCTTCTGGAATTTCTTGGAGCCGGGCATTTCCGTCAGTTTGGCGTCGACTTCCGCCATTTCCTGATCCAGCTGTTCTTTTTCGGCATCCAGACGTTTGCGGAATTCATTCAGGTCCAGATAAGCAAGCAGTACTTTGGCGTGTTCACCATACGCTTCCGCCTGCCGGCGGTAGAATTCTGGTTCGCGCATCGCGAAACCGCGCTTCCGGGAGGTTTCCTCTTCCATGCGGATAAAGATATCGATTTCCGAAGGATCCAGTTCCCTGACCTGAATGCCCTGTTTCTGTGTCCGGTTGGCCGACCAGCGGGTCTGCTGGTCCATATCCTTCAGCACCTGGGCTTCGTTCCGGCCTGTCAGATCCATGGCAAAGACCCAGCTGATGGCTGTAAAAGCGGAATAATCCGTCGGGAAACCCTGATGTTCATAGCCAAGACTCTGCAGGAAAGCCATGATGTCGCTGTTGTCATAACCGCCTTCCACAAGATTTCCGTCAATATCTCTTTCCCGGTAGTTCATATTGGGATTGATCAGCATATACATGACCTTTTTGCCGGCCAGGTATTTCTTCAGCTCTTCGGTAAAGAACCGGATCGTGTCCTGATCACGGTAATCGGCAAGGAAGCCGCTCTGGGCATGACAGAACTTGTAGATCTTCATGACCGGAATATATGTCAATGGTGTCGCGGCGATCAGCCGGCCGTCTTCTCTGATGCCGGCATACTCCGTTTCCCATCCGTTCATCTGTTTCAGATGGATCGCTTCCGTTGAATTCAGAAAACTGCGCAGTTCACTCTGTTTCTGAAACTGACTGTATTCTTCTTCCGAAAGCAGACAGAATTCTTTCATAATAAATCACCTCCACAGGCTATTCCATTATATATAAGTTGCTGAAAAAGGCAAAAAAGCAGCTTCCTTTTTCAGGCAGCCGCTTCCGCTTCTTTCGTTTCCGATTTTGGCATACTGACAATTCTCACCATGTCAAAATACTTGTCATATTCCAGTTCGTACTCCGCCGCATATTCCTGATCGGGACGATGATGCAGGTTATGAATATAGCGGTGTTCCATACCGCGGATATAGTTGTCTTCCCGGGCCAGCATATACACGCCCAGATCCGAACACTGGTCGGAAATACGTTCCAGGTTCTGCAGTATCTCCTGATAATCCAGCGCGGCGTTGGTATTGCATTCCTGTCGCTTGACGCGGGCGATATGCCGTTCTTTCAGTTCGTCGATCAGTTCGTCAATGACTTCTTCCAGCGGTTCGATCAGACGGGCCAGTTCAGTCTTGTCTTCACTGTAGGCAGTGACCGTACGGCCGAGGATCTGATTGACAGCCATGAAGGCGATCGGCAGCTCCGCTTTCGCATAATCCGACAGTTCCAGATTCGTTTCCTGCATATGCCGGATACTGCCAAGGATATTAATGGCAAGGTCCCCGATTCTCTCGAAACAGATGATCGCTTTCATCTGGAAATTCTGATTCTGTTCATCCTGTTCCGTGGTAATATACGGTGACACTTCCACAAGATACTGATTGCCCGCATCCGCCATCCGGTCGAGGGCGTTTTCCCGGTTGTTGATCTTCTGGACCTTTTTGTCATCCGGATTTTTCATGAGATCTATGGTATCCGTATAGTTCTTAAGGGCGCTTTTTCCCATATGAGCAATCAGATGATGCGACTCATTCAGAGCCAGACCGGGATTGGTCAGCAGCAGCGGATCCAGCTCACGTACCAGTTTCTCGTTTTCTTCCTCTTCCGGATCCACGGCCGCGTCTTTGACAAGCATCTCGGAAATCCTGGCAAACACACCTGTAAAGGGCAGCAGGACAACCGCCGGAATCAGACGGAAGAGACCATGTACATTGGCGACACCGCCGGAATCCAGAACCGCGAACCAGATATCGTCATTCAGGATCCTGGTGCTGCGCAGGATAAACAGGGCCGCGACGATCAGGACCAGAGCAAACACATTGTAGATAATATGGATCAGCACGGTGCGGATCTGTTCTTTTTTGGCGCCGATGCGGCAGACAAAATACGTCGTCAGGCAGTCACCGATATTGACGCCGAGAATGACCGCGAAAACGGCACAGAAACGGACGCCGACCGAACTGGCGATCGACTGCAGAATGCCGACGACCGCGGAAGAACTCTGGATAATGCCGGTCGTGATCACACCGGCCAGAAAACCCAGGAAGTAATTGTTTTCAAACGATACCAGAAAGCCGCTGAGAACTTCGCTCATCGAACTGACGGACGCGCTCATGTTCATCAGACCGACGAACAGAATACCGAAGCCCATGCAGATGGTGCCGGCGTTTTTAGCCTTGCGGGTGCCGACAAACATGATCATGATGATACCAATGATCAGAGCCATCGGTGCCAGGTTATCCGATTTGAAAAAATACAGCAGACTGGTCGAACCGGCATTGAGGTCCATCAGCCGGATGATCTGGGCCGTGATGCTGGTACCGACATTGGCGCCGAGAACGATACCGATCGACTGCCGGAAGGTCAGAAATCCGGCGCCTACCAGACCGACTGTCAGAACGATCGTCGCGGTTGAACTCTGGATCATGCAGGTCACCAGAAGGCCAAGAATAAAGCCCATATAGGATTTATTCGTCACCTTGGCCAGGGCCGCTTTCAGGGCGCCGCCGGAGCTGCTCTTCAGACCGTCGCCCATGATCCGCATGCCGTACAGGAACAGCGCCAGACCGCCGAGCAAAGACACTATTTTATAAAACATATCCATATGTTTTATCTCCTCTCTCAGAAAAGCACAGTATGTCTACTGTGCTTTATAATGATCTGTTTTTCTCAACTATTGTAGCAGATTCCTGTGTTTTTAATACACAGAAAATCTTCAGACTCTGACAAGTTCCGCTTCCGCCTGGATCTCATCACCCAGGAAAAGCACGGCGTTTTCATGGAAATGGTCAGGATCGTCACTGACATAATAGCGACGGGTGCTGCCCGGTGTCTCCTTCAGAAGATCCTGTTCAACCAGACTTCTGCGCAGTGTTTCCGCGGCCGCTTCCGAAGAAGAGATAATATTCAGATCGGGAACCAGCGAAGAGATCGCATCCATCAGCAGCGGATAATGCGTGCAGCCAAGCACGATCGTGTCCACGTCATGAACGAGAAGCTTATCAAGATATTCCTGCAGTACCGTCGTAACGACGATATCGTCTTTCCTGTAACGGCCGTTTTCCACCAGCGGCACCAGCAGCGGGCAGGCCAGCGAGAAGACTTCAGCATTTTCGTTGTACCAGTGAATGGTCCGCGTATAGGCCTGTGAGCGGACTGTCGCAGCTGTCGCCATGACACCGATCCGGTTATTGCGGGTCGTTCTGGCAGCCATGTGGGAAGCCGGTTCAATAACACCGTAAATCGGTATGTCAAACTGTTCTTCCAGGGTTCCCTTGGCAACCGAATCCGCTGTATTGCAGGCAATGACCAGCGCCTTCAGATCAAATTTGGACAGAAAGGTCACGTCATTGACGGCGTATTCACGGATCTGCTTTTCACTTTTCGTGCCATAGGGAAGATGGGCCGTGTCACCGAAGTAAATAATATTTTCATTCGGCAGTGACTTCATGATACTGCCGGCAACCGTCAGGCCGCCGATACCCGAATCAAAGACGCCGATATAACCTTCTTTATTGCTCATAATTCATTCACGATCTTCTTGAAGTGAAGACCTCTTTCCTCAAAACATGAATACTGATCAAACGACGAAGTGGTCGGTGAAAGCAGCACGGTATCGCCGCTGACCGCCAGATCTTTCGCCAGATGCGTCGCTTCCACCAGATCAGTGACAACATGCGCTTTGTCGCCGACCAGATCGGTGGCGATACGCCGGCCGGAAGCGCCGTAGCCGATGACTTCCTTCACACAGCCGAGATGCTTTTTCATCTCATCCATGGACAGTCCCTTCTCATAGCCGCCGACCAGCAGGATGACACCATGGTCAAAAGCCTTCAGCGCGGTGATCGTGGCATCGGTATTGGTGCCTTTCGAATCGTTGTAGTATTTGACGCCGTCCAGTTCACGGACAAATTCAATACGATGTTCCACACCCTGGAAACCATAGACCACTTCCCTGATCACATCAGCGTCAATGCCGATACAGGTACAGGCGGAAGCAGCGACGATGATATTCTGCAGATTATGCATGCCGACCAGACGGATGCGGGAAATCTCAAGCATCTTCTCACCGTTGATGACGAGCCAGCCGTCTTCAATGTGGCTGTCCGCTTCCTTCTTTTCCAGAGAGAAGGTCAGCACACGGCAGGGAATCGGCCGCCGTTCCGTATAGGATATGACATTGTCGTCATCGAGATTGCGCAGGAATACTTCTTCCCCTTTCATGTTTTCATAGACTCTCGTCTTGGAAAGGTAGTAGTTTTCCAGACCGCCCATGGAATCGACATGATCCGGTGTCAGGTTGGTAATGACCGATACTTCCGGTTCGAATGTATCAATATCAACCAGCTGACCCTGTGATATTTCCAGGGCAATATAATGACCTGCCTCTTCCAGCATGTTGTTGTCGAGAACCACCTCGCAGAGCGGAATGCCGATATTGCCAGCGACATGTGCCTTATCACCGTAGACCTTTTTCAGGATCTCATAGACAAGTGTCGTGGTCGTTGTCTTGCCGTTGGTGCCGGTGATTGTAATATAGTGCTGTCTGGCAGCTGTCTGATACGCCAGTTCAATTTCAGTAATGACGGGAATGCCGCGCTCATGGAGACGTTTGATAAACGGACTGACCGGCGGAACTCCGGGGTTCTTGATCACCAGGTCATAATCTCCTTCAAATACAGCATCATCCTGACCGACGATTTTTACGCCGATCTCATCAAGATATGTTCTGTCTTTGATCTCACTTCTGTCACTCAGTGTGATATCCTGCACACCGATTTCATGGAGCAGCCGGATCGCGGCCATACCGCTGCGGGCAAGACCGATGACCAGTACTTTCTTTTCTTTCAGATTCATATTCATTCCTCGCCAGACCATTATAAACCACTATGTGTTTTTTTTCATTGTTCACCGGTAAAAACAGACTGCCTGCCAGGCAGACAGTCCGCTTATTTCAGATACTTTTCAAACCAGTCGGTCATTTCCTGCAGACGGCGGATGCGGTGCTTTGGCTTGCCGCTGCGGGAGAGACTGTGATTTTCTTCTTCGAAGACGACCATCCGGGAAGGAACACCGAAGTGCTTCATCGCCGTGAACATCTGCGCTCCCTGATCAATGAAGCAGTTATAGTCGCGCAGTGAGTGGATGAACAGGATCGGTGTCTTGCCCTGATCGGCATATTTCAGCGGCGACTGTTCCCACATCTTTTCCATGTCGGTCCAGGGATCCGCACCCATTTCATTGCGGTCAAAGGAGAAACCGATCTCACTGGTGCCGAAATCCGCCACCCAGTTGGATACTGAACGCTGTGATGCGATCGCCGCGAAACGGTCGGTGTGTCCCTCGATCCAGTTGCACATAAAGCCGCCGTAGGAACCGCCGGCCGCACCAAGACGCAGCGGATCAAGTGCCGGATATAATTTCAGGACATGGTCAGTGAAGTCCATCAGATCTTCAAAATCAATTTTACCGTACTGGCCGCGCAGATCGGCGAACGCTTCACCATAGCCTTCCGAACCGCGCGGATTGCAGAAGAAGACGAAGTAGCCCATACCGGCCCAGATCTGCATTTCACGGAACAGAACCATGCCGTAGGCAGCCCGCGGACCGCCATGGATCTCGAGAATGCCCGGATAGGATCTGTTTTCATCATAATCCTTCGGTTTCAGTACCCAGCCGTCCACCGTCTGGCCATTGCGGTTGGTAAAAGGAATATATTCCGCCTGTGCCGGCTCTCTGTCCTTCATGAGTTCCTCATTCGGATCAAAGACTTTTTTACCATTGTGATAAAGGGCATTCAGGGCATTGACTTCGGCGCCGATATACCAGAAATCATCATCATGTTCCGCGAAGCAGAGAACCGCTCCGTCTTTCAGACAGACTTTCTTTTCAACTTCATCATTCTGCAGGGCATAGACAGCTGTCTCATAATGATGCAGAGCGAGGAAAAGCACACTGTCTTCTTTGCCGAAGAATGTCGTGCCGCCCGGCCGCAGCGTGTCACCCATCGTGGTGTCGCCGATCGCCAGTTCCTCTTTGTTGGCATGGAACAGACTGCTTGTCTTTGTCTTACTGTCGTAGCGCCAGAAATCCAGCAGCTGCCCGGAACCCCACTTTTTCATGTCAGTGGCCGTGAAGATGACATCGTCACCGGCAAACTGGCAGTGTGATATATTCATCTTTCCTTCTTCCATCAGACAGTCAATGCTTTCATCGGTCAGATCCATCAGATACAGACCGGCTGTCTGCGGCAGAATGTCACGCCATGTACTGGCTATATACAGGAGCTTATCGCCCTTCAGCGTGAAATAACCAACATCCGTATCCGGTTCCGTCAGCTGTTTCAGTTCATCCTTCTTTTCGTCATACAGGAAGAGAAGTGACCGTTTGCCGGAAACATAACCGCGGCCGTTGCCCCAGAAAGGAAGCTCGTCGAAGATGTGGTAATCAGCTTCGTCTTTTCTGTCTTCGACTTTCTCCGGCAGATTTCTGTCGTAGAGTACTTTGACAGCATACTTCCCCGGACATACCTGTTTGATATCCTGAACATTGCGGGCAATCTCAAAAGCCTTCACCGCTTCGCCGCCATGGATATTCAGACGGTAAAAGACTGTTTTTTCTTCAAAGTCCTTCGCCTTGTCCGCTTCGCTTCTTTCACTCATCAGCAGCAGTGTCTCATCATCATCCCAGAGGCCGAAGCTGTCTTTGCCGGTGCCGGTCATCCGCGTTGTTTTTTCCGTGCGGCAGTCAGTTACATAAATATCCTGATGATACAGATTCTCATCTCTGACCGGTGTCGTCAGCGTGAAACTGACATGGTCATGCGCCGGATTCATCTTCAGCTGGCTGATGTTCCGAAATAATGCGATGTCTTCCAGTAAAATCGGTTTCATATGTTTTTCCCTTCTTCAGTCGTCAAAATCAAGATACGCGCCTTTCATCGGGCTGACCGCATGTTCGCTGAACAGCCGCAGGACACCGCGTTTGTAATGCAGCGGCATTGGCTGCCACTTCGCTTTTCTTTCGGCCAGAACCGCATCGATTTCCGCCGCAGTCTTCCTCTCGCCGGCAATGCCGATGATATTCAGCTTCCGCTCGGCAATATCGATCTCGATCAGGTCACCCTCCTCGACCAGGGCAATCGGGCCGCCGCTGGCAGCTTCCGGTGAACAGTGACCGATGACCGGTCCGGTGGAAGCACCGGAGAAACGTCCGTCGGTGATCAGGGCAATACTGCGGCCGAGTTCCGGATCGGAGGAAATCGCCTCAGATGTATAGAACATTTCCGGCATACCGGATCCCTTCGGACCCTCATAGCGGATAAATACCGCGTCTCCTTTTTCCACTTTGTGATGCAGAACAGCATCCAGACATTCCTCTTCGGAATTGAACGGACGGGCTCTCAGCACAGCCTTGAACATTTCCTTCGGGCAGGCGGTATGCTTGATGACCGCGCCTTCCGGAGCCAGGTTGCCTTTCAGTACGGCAATACTGCCGTCGGTTCCCATCGCTTTGTCAAACGGACGGATAATATCTTCTTTCTGCAGGTGCAGACCGTATCTTTCATTGAACAGATCCAGCCATTTCTGACATTTCTCATAGAAGCCGTTCTGTTTCAGCTCATCCAGGTTTTCCGCCAGTGTCTTGCCGGTGACCGTCATGGCATCGAGATGCAGGAACGGTCTGATTTCCTCCATGATGGCAGGAACGCCGCCGGCATAGTAGAACACTTCCGCCGGCCATTTTCCGGTCGGTCGAAGATCCAGCAGGAAACGGGCATTACGGTGCAGTCTGTCAAATGTGTCACCGTCGATTTCCAGACCGAATTCATGAGCGATGGCCGGCAGATGCAGCAGCGTGTTGGTGCTGCCGGAAATAGCCGCGTGGACAAGAATGGCATTTTCGAAGCTGTCCATTGTGATCATTTCCGAAACGGTCTTTCCTTCTCTGGCCAGACGTACCGCCTGACGGCCGCTTTCATAGGCATATTCCAGCAGATCAGGACTGTCAGCCGGCAGTAAAGCCGAACCGGGCAGTGTCAGCCCCAGTGCTTCCGCCATGATCTGCATGGTGGAGGCTGTACCGATAAAGCTGCAGGCGCCGCATCCCGGACAGGCGTTGATCTTCGCCCATTCCAGACGTTCCTTAGTGATTTCTCCGCGCTCATAGCGGGCAGAATATACACCCAGTTCATTCAGGGTCAGCAGTTCGGGACCGGCTTTCATCGTGCCGCCGCAGACGACGACAGAAGGCAGATTGACACGGGCCATGCCGATCAGATTACCGGGCATGCCTTTGTCGCAACTGGCAATGTAGACTGCTCCGTCAAACGGAGTGGCATTAGCCTGGATCTCGATCATGTTAGCAATCATTTCCCGGGATGCCAGTGAATAGTTGATGCCGTCTGTGCCCTGGCTTTCGCCGTCGCACATATCCGTGCAGAAATAACGGGCTCCGTGACCGCCTTCGTCCCTGACACCGCGGCGGGCTGCTTCACACAGCTTGTCGAGATGACCGCTGCCGGGATGGCTGTCACCGAAGGTGCTTTCAATAAAGATCTGCGGCAGGCCCAGTTCTTCCGGTTTCCAGCCGGTGCCGATGTGCAGCGGATCCAGCTCCGGTGCCAGTTTCCGCATTTTCTGACTGTTGAGTTCTCTTTCCATGTTTACCTCTGATTATTGTTTACTACTCTGCATCACACCGCATGCCGTTATCCGGCAAAGGTATTCATATGTGATCAGATCAGCGCCGTATGAACCCGGCGGTGTGATTGCAATAATACTGCTGACTCTGATGATTTATGAAACCGACGGGAAACAGTGGCCTGTCCCCTGTCATTCATATCTCCAGTATAAACGATTGCCGAAAAAAAGAGGATGATGTACATCCTCAATGTGTTTGTTAAAGTTTGAGATCGCCTTCCTTGATCCAGCCGGCTTTCCGTTCGGCTTCACAGACAATGACGCTCAGTACGGCCGGAAGAACGAAGCAGATCAGGATCAAGCCAAGCCAGTCCATGCCGGTGATGCCTGTTTTTGTGCCGGCGGCAATGTCATTGAGCCAGCCGGTGTAGACACCGATCTGTCCGACCAGACCGCAGGTGCCCATGCCGGAAGAAACAGCCGGACCGTTCATCTGCATCCGGAAGATGCATGTAGCGATCGGACCTGTGATGGCGCTCGCAACGATCGGCGGCAGCCAGGTTTTCGGATTCTTGATGATATTCGGCATCTGCAGCATGCTGGTGCCGAGTCCCTGGGACACGATCCCGCCAATGCCGTTTTCCTTGTAGCTCATGACGGCGAACCCGACCATCTGAGCGCAGCAGCCAGCTACCGCAGCACCGCCGGCCAGACCGGTCAGACCAAGCGCCGCGCAGATTGCCGCGCTGGAAATCGGCAGGGTCAGGGCAATGCCGACCAGAACGGATACGATAATGCCCATGAAGAACGGCTGCAGTTCAGTAGCCCACATAATGATGCCGCCCAGCGAACTTGCGGCTTTGCCGATAGCAGGCGCGAAAAGAACGCTTAATCCGGCACCGACCAGGATCGTTACCGCCGGGGTGACAAGGATATCCACTTTTGTTTCCTTCGATACGATCTTGCCGCATTCACATGCCGCAATAGCAATCAGATAGACAGCCAGCGGTCCGCCGGCTCCGCCCAGACTGTTGGCGGCGGCACCGACAGCAATCAGGCTGAACAGCACCAGCTGCGGCGCTTTCAGGGCATAGCCAATTGAAACGGCCATAGCCGGACCGGCAACACTTTTGGCAAAAGTACCGGCATCGATCAGAAACTGTATCGAAAGCTGGGTGCCCAGCGTCTCAATGATCGTACCGATCAGAAGACTTGCGAACAGACCCTGCGCCATCGCGCTCATTGCTTCTATTCCGTATCTGTGCGCGGAAAAGGTGACATCTTTTTCTTCCAGAAATTCTTTCAAGTTTGCCATCTGCATACCCTCCTGTGATCTCTGTCGATATATTTATATCACCTATTTCTTGATTTGTATAGTCATTTTGACTATATGTTTATTTCAGAAAGTATTCGATTTCCGCTTCACTGGCTTCCGGCAGGATCTTCTTCAGGTGCCGGATGATGCGTTTCCGCGACTCTTCCGGACTCCTGTCATATACATGATTGGTGAATTTCTTTCCGAAAAAAGCTTCCGGGGTACTGTAACGCGCAATGCCCCAACCATAGAACTTACCGTTTTTGTCCATCTCATATTCAAAGTTGCTGGTGACGACATAGCCCTGCATCTGCAGTTTCGTGATCAGCGTGTCAAAACCTTTACGCGGTTCCCACTGATCCGGACCGTTGACACGCGGCTTGATATAGCCGCCGATTGCCTTGGCCTCCTTGGAAAGAATGGAATGGCGGGAAGCGATGATATCATACAGATACTGTTCATTGTAGTTGGCAAGACCTTCATCCACGCGGGCGTCGAAGTCATAGCCGTCGCGCCGGAAATTGGCGAAATCCGGATACCACTTCTTTGAAATAAAGCCGGCTTTCTTATGGAAGAACTTGCCATAAGCACAGCCCAGTTCCTGAATGACAGGACCTTTCCATTCCCAGACACCCGGCTGGTCGGAGAAATAGACAGCCGGATCGCAGTGTTCTTCAATGGAAAATCCTTCGATTTCATGAGCGAAATACGGCAGAAAGCCAAATCTTTCCACCGCGTCGAGCAGATCCTCTTTGGTTCTGATATAAAAGTCAGGCATGATTTATCTCCTTGTAAATGAAAGCGGCAGTTCCATACGATGGGCTTCCAGAAGTTTCTGATCCTGCAGGATCTCCTCTGTTTTCCCATCTGCTATTATTTTACCCTGATCCAGAAGAATTACCCGGCTGCATGTATCAAGAATCATATCAAGATCATGAGAAGTGATCAGTTTTGTCTGACTGAGGGAATTGATGGCATTGATGACCAGACGCCGGTTATACGGATCCAGAGAAGCCGTCGGCTCATCCATCAGGATCACTTCCGGATCCATGGCCAGAATCGTGGCAATCGCGGCCATTCTTTTTTCACCGCCGGAAATCTTATGATTGCGGCTGTGCTTCAGTTCCATCAGATCCAGCTTTTCAAGGACCTCATCGATTCTTTCTTCCGTTTCTTCTTTGCTTAAGCCGTAATTGCGCGGTGCGAAGATCATGTCTTCATAGACGGTAGGCATAAACATCTGATCGTCGGAATCCTGCAGGACATAGCCGAGCTTACGGCGTATTTCATACAGATTCTTCGGCCCGACAGGTGTTCCCGCGATCATGACTTTACCTTCGCCGAACAGGATGCCGCTGAGCAGTTTCATGATCGTCGACTTGCCGGCTCCGTTGGCACCGATCAGACCGACACTCTCGCCCTTCTCAAGACGGAAGCTGATGTCATTTAATATCTCTTTTCCCGCTTCGTAGCGGAATGATACATGTTTCATCTCAATCATCAGATATTACCTCATAAACAGGCTTCCCAGAAAAGAAGCGACATTATAATACCGGCAGAAAACGATCAGAGCACCGATCAGCAGCGCAGTCAGCCACTCTTTCCATGTGGCAGGTCTTTCGTCGGTGTAATGGAAATGACCATGAAATCCTCTCAGCAGCATGGCCTGATAGATTTCCTCCGCCCTGTCCATACTGCGCAGCAGCAATTGACCGAGAAACGAACCCCAGGCGGAGTATTCAATCCCCTTCTGTCTGGGAGCCCTAAGATGATAGGCATTGCTCATCACCGAGACTTCCTCACTCAGCACGGTAATATACCGATAGGTCAATAACAGCAGCGTGACCAGCACGGACGGCACATGAATACGCCGCAATGCCGCGCAGATCCTGGCAATGCCGGAAGTGGCAACCAATAGAAACGAAGCCGTCAGGGACAGAATGCCCTTCAGCATCAATGTAAACATTGACAGCCAGCCGCCGGTAAGTGAAAACGAGCCGATCCGCAGGATCACGGTATGGTCAAACAGCGGATTCAGTATGCCGACGGCCATGACCAGCGGCAGAACAAAACGCAGTTTATAGAAACATTTGCGCAGCGGGATGCCGCTCATCTGATAGAAGAAAACCGGAAAAAGGATCATCACCGACAGCGAACTCAGATCATATTTATGAAACGAAAGAACAATCAGAATATAGAGTATCGTCAGCAGTACTTTCGGCAGCACGGAAAAACGATGAACCAGTGAATCCTGATCCGCCAGTTCATCCATTTCCCGAAATTCATACAGTGCCTGATCGATTTTGTTCATAACCTACAGTATAACAAAGGGCATCCATGGATGCCCTGATTTTGAATGCTCTTAAGCTGTCTTCTTCGGCCTAAAGAAGCCGCCGGCCAGACAGATGAGGACAGCTGCACCTGCCACCATGGCTGAGCCGACCAGACCCGATACCGTCGTACCGGCCGCGCTGTCATTGTCCTTGAATGCGTAATCCGGCAGGAAGGATGTGGTTTCCTGAATGCCGGCAGCTGTTTCCGCTGCTGTGCTGGAAACACCGTAGTTTTCCTCATCCAGGCCCATGTTTTCTTTGTATCCGGCTTCCGCATTGCCGAACAGCGCCCATTCCAGTCCGTCCGGATTGGAACTTGCATACAGTGAGAGACCGCCGCCGACCAGGCATGTCACAACTGCCAGAATGGCTACTGTCTGATTCAGGGAAAGCTTTCCGGCACCGTCTTTTGTCGGTGTGACTTCCTGCAGAAGTTCCGGTCTTGATTCATACACAAAGGTCAGGACCGCAGCCGTGATCAGACCTTCCACAAAACCGACGGCCAGATGAATCGGCAGCATCAGTCCGCAGAACGTTCCGAACGGCAGTTCCGTAATGCCTGAGAATGTCGTCTCCAGAACGACGGAGAACGCACCCAGCTGCAATGTAATGACACAGCCGAGAACCGACGCCAGAATAATGCGCAGCCGCTGCGCGTTATGATCATCAGAAGCACCGAACAGCTGGCTTCTCATGATCGGCCGCCATATCAGGAAATACCCGACAAAGCAGCCATAGAATGCCATATTCCAGACATTCGCCCCGAGGGCCATCAGCCCTCCGTCCGCGAAAAACAGACATTGTATCGCCAGGACAACGATCATCGACAAAAAGCCCGCATATGGGCCCAGCAAGGCCGACAGTAACATACCGCCGCACAGATGTCCGGATGAGCCGGTTCCCGGAATTGTATAGTTGATCATCTGACCGGCGAAGATCATCGCTGCCGAAACGGCCATTACCGGCAGCTTGCTGTGTTCTTCATCCTTTTTCAGCCGGTTGATCGATATCGCCGCAGCTGTTCCCGAAGCCGCGTACATCACCGTCGCGACCGCCGGTGACAGTAAAGCATCCGCCATATGCATAATCATTATCCCCCTTGATTGTTTTGCATTATTGTACTGTCTCCGGTAAAACCGCGGAAGCCTCCCCTGGGGTCAAAAAAAGAACGGCTTCATTGAAACCGTTCTGCTGCGTGTATCTCTCAGGAATGCGGATTATTCGCCGCCTTCAGCCTGATAAGCTGCGAATTCTTCCGGTGTGCCGACAAAGACAGTCACTTTGTTGTTCTTGACGGAATTGTCCTTGTTATAAGCCATTATGATCTTCTGCGGGCCCTGAATCTCACGGTTGAAACCTGTGAAACTTACAACAGATCCCTGATATGTAAAGGTTGTGCTGGATGTCAGCAGTGACGAATCGATAAATACCAGTCCGGAATCGACAACAGCCGGATCGTTGATATCAGCCAGTTCGATCTTCGATACTTGATAGTTTGTATTATTGGATCCGGTACGCGGTGCGGATGATGTCGATCCACCTGCGCAGCCTGCCATTCCAAAAGTCATTGTCGCAGCCAAAGCAACTTTTAATAACCAGGTTCTTGTCGTGTTTTTCATAAGTGATCCTCCCTCTGATTCTTACCCGCTTCTGACACCCGTCAAATAACAGGTATATACAATAAATACTAAAAATCAGCGAAAAAATAAAGGAAAAAATTACATTTTTAACCGAAATATGTAAATTTCTTTCTGGGAAATGAAAATACTTTCATCGAAAACATGTTCGTTAGTTGGTTATGATAATTCCATACGGAGTGTCTGAATATGGAACTGTTATTAAAAGATGCCTTACTGATGAGTCATGACCGTATGTGGCTGGCTGACACAGCCCGCTCGTTCGGTCTCACACCGGAAACCGATCCGGTCCTGACCGCTGAAAAACTGGCGGAAGCCATGCTGGATCCCGAGAACCTTTACAGCCGCATGCTGGTGCTGAACGACAATGACATCAGTTTTTTCGAATATGTCATCAGAAACAAGACTGTTCATCCGGCTTCCGCCAATTACCGCAGTGCCGACCGGCTGCGCCATCTGGATCTGGCGGCGATCGTCAATGCCAAAAGAGATCTGGCTGTCCCCGATGATCTGGCCGCGGTATATCAGTCATTTGATCTGAATGCCTTCCACGGTCTGCGCCGCAAGGTATCCTGGCTGTTTGACTGCGTCAGTCTGATTCCGAATTTCTATGGCTTCCTGGCCATCCACGATCTCTGCGACATGTACCGCCGCAAAAAGGGAATGGATGATGACAATGTCGCGATCGTCATGCGGTTACTGCCGTATGTCATCCATCATCCCGACTGTCTCTGTATCCGGGAAGGCAATGAAATCATCACGATCGGTCTGAACGACGCCGGCAATGAGGCAAAACTGCGCGAACTGCACGAAAGCATTCCGCTTGGCATACCCTCCTACAGTGAAATCAAGGATATCCTTGACCACCGCTATCCATCCCGCAATCCTGCCTATGCGAAACTCAACCGCTATCTGATCCGCCAGCTGAACCAGAGTGAATACTACGCCGAAGCATTGATGGAAGCCATCTTCCGCTACATCGGCTATGGAAATACCTTTGATGACATCATGGAAATGTTTGCCGCGGAACAGATCGAAGTCAGCCCGGAACAGCGCCAGGATCTGAAGAACCTTATGGCTGATGCCTGGGATACTACCCGTATGTTAATGTGCAACGGCCACAGGCCATGCGACGTCATGCCGGGGAACCGCCAGATTTTCCTGAATGAAGAAGACTAAAAAATGCTCAGATTATTGAGCATTTTTTTAGAAATCACAGGTGTCCGGATCGATCATATCCAGACCGTAGTTTTTCATATGATCAAGGAATTTCAGTTCCTCATCGGTCAGGCTGAAGTTGAATGCCTGAACACTGTCTTTCAGTTCCTGCAGATCTTTTCCCTGGCATAAGGCAAGGCATCCTTTTTCAAGAAGATAACGGATACATACATGCCGGGGTGTGACATGATACTTCTCGGCGAAGATCTTCAGTTCCCTTGATTTCAGGATCTCGTCATGTTTGGGCGGCAGAAAACCGATCGTCTGAATGTTGTGATCGTCAGCGCAGCTCAGGTTATTGTTGAACGGGAAACCGGGATAGATACGGGCCTGATTGACCATCGGCGCAATCTCTGCATATTCCAGAATATGTTCAATATGATGGGCATGTGAGTTGGCCAGACCGATGGCTCTGACCCGGCCCTGCTTATATGCTGTTTCAAGACCGCGCCAGGTATCAATACTGGCTTTTTCATAATCCGCCCTGAACTTCACCGGGTTGGGCCAGTTGACCAGAAACAAATCGGCATAATCCGTGCCGAGTCTCTTCAGGGTACGGTCCAGCCCGCGCAGGGCAAGGTCATGACTGTGATCGTCGTTGCCGACCTTCACAGTCAGAAATAATTCATTCCTGGGAACTTCCGAATCTCTGAGTGCTTTGCCGATCAGTTTTTCACTGTCCGGATCAACCGGCACGTCAATATGCCGGAAGCCCGCTTTCAAAGCAGTGAGCACATTCTCATAGATTTCATCTTTATTATCTTTGTCCACCCGGTAGCCGAGACTGGGAATGACAGTCCCGTTATGCAGGGTGGTCATCTGGCTGGTGATAGACTTCATGCAATTCCTCCATCAAGTATTATACATGCCTCTCTTTAAAAAGCATGTGAAATTATCATGAAACATGCATTTCACATAAATTCGTTTCGACTGTCCACAATTATGCACAATGCTCTGTGTTTCCTTGTATATACTTTGGTCATGGCAAAACTGATACGCATTCGCAAAAAAGAAGTTTCTGATGAAAGACAAAAGACCCGTCTTTCCAGGAAAAAGGTCATCCATACGGAAGAACTGACACCTGAACAGCTCTGCCAAGTCCTGGCAGAAGGTTTCGATCCGATTGCCGTATCAGTCCCTGCCGATGACATCCCTTCGTAAATGCTGTAAGGACGGACCGGTCCCTCCCTTGCCGGTCCGTCTGAAACCGGCACGCTTTTTTTATTTTCCCCTTGAAATATCCTGAAATGGGTTATATAATCAATGAGCACTGAAAAAATGACTCCTTAGCTCAGTTGGTAGAGCAACTGACTCTTAATCAGTGGGTCTAGGGTTCGAGTCCCTAAGGAGTCACCATGGAAAAACCGCCTGGAGCGGTTTTTTTGTTTATCCTGATATGCCTGACAAATATACGGGCAAAATCCGCCATGCATGATGATATTTCGGCAGAATGAATAAAACGGCATAAGTAATTCTCCTAAAAGGAGGGAACGATGAATAAAGAAACAAAAAACATTTACTGGCTGGTGGTCATTGCCGGCTGAACATATTCCCGAAAGATATGAAAAAGACCTGTCAGATGATCATAGATCTGACAGGTCTTATTTAGTTCCCTCAATTATTTTTTGTATACTTTGCCGTCTTTCATGACAAAGGAAACGTGTTCCATGGTATGGATATTGTCAAACGGATCTTCGTCTACAGCAACCAGGTCAGCGAACTTACCGGCTGTTACAGTACCGATGCAGTCACTCATTCTGACCAGTTCAGCGTTTCTGCTGGTGGCAGCCTGCAGAATATAGGCGGTCGGCAGTCCTGCTTCCTGCATGAAGCCGAATTCTCTTGTCTGGGTTCCATGATAGTTGCCCGGTGTGCCGGCGTCAGTTCCGAAGCAGATTGGAACGCCCTTGTTCAGGCATTTCTTCAGGTTCTCATAATGATTGGCGACACAGCGTGCTGCCTTTCCCACGTTTTCCGGATGAATGCCGGAAGCGACACCGTTCTCCACGATTGCCTTTGCCGCGACGATGGTCGGGATCAGATAGGTATGATGTTCAGCCATCAGGTCGATTGCTTCATCGTCCATTAACATGCCGTGTTCGACGGAATGAATTCCGGCTCTGACAGCGATCTTGATGCCTTCAGCACCATGGGCATGGACAGAAGACATGCGGCCGCGGGAATTTGCGACATCGAGGGCAGCCTTCATTTCTTCAAAAGTGAATTCCGGAGCACCCGGTTCATCACCCATTGACATGACACCGCCGGTGCCCATCAGCTTGATCTGGTCAGCACCGTATTTGAAGACCATACGGGCAGCCTTGCGGGCAGCGTCAGGAGAATCGCAGACGAGGGATTCGTGCTCACCCGGTTCCAGATAGTACGGATATCTGCTGTCGGCATGGCCGCCGGTCGCCGTCAGGCATTTTCCGGAAGTGATCATACGCGGTCCGTCGATCTTGCCGGCAATGATTGCCTTCTTGAGCGCCACGTCTTCGAAATCACTGCAGCCTTCGTCACGGACTGTCGTGAAGCCTGCCATCAGGTCTTTCTTCAGATTGACCACACCATTCAGAGTAGCCTCGGCACTTGTCGGATAGTAGCCGGGGATTTCCCTTGTATCCCCGTTGGATGTGCAGTGCATATGGCCGTCAATCAGACCCGGCATGACAAATCTGTCAGAAAGATCGATGACTTCCGCGCCGTCCGTATCCGCTTCGGATGCCGGCACGACAGCAGTGATCATGTTGTCTTCCACAACGACTGCCATGTTCTTCTGCACGTCATTGTTTTCGGCTGTGAACAGCTTGCCGCATAAAACTACTTTTTTCATATTGTATCCCCTTCTTTTACGTATGATTTTACATGATTCTGCCGCTCATTCAACATGAAAGCATGCCTCCCGGGGTTTTTATGTTTCTTTTCCTTCTGTTTTTTCAGTACAATTACAGTGGAAAAAGAAAGAGGTACATCTCTATGATTTCATATGACAAGGAACGTTTTATCCGCCATCTGCAGGCCATGGTACAGATTCCCACGGTATCCAGTGCTGATCCGGAAAAAACAAGAGTCGAAGAATTCGAGAAGCTGCATAAATGTCTCGAAGAAGCTTATCCGCTTGTCCACAAAACCCTGAAAAGAGAGATCATCGGCAAGTGCGCTCTGCTCTACACCTGGAAAGGAACCGGCAAATCCAGCCAGCTGCCATTGTTAATGACAGCCCATCAGGACGTCGTGCCGGAAGGCGACCATGCCATGTGGACATATCCGCCGTTCTCCGGCCATGTGGACGAAGAAGGCATTATGTACGGCCGCGGCACCACCGATTCCAAATGCAATATCCAGGCTTATCTGGACGCCATTGAACTGCTGATCGAAGACGGTTTCACACCTGACTACGATCTGTATCTCGCGTTTGGCTACAATGAGGAAATCATGGGCGGTCCCGGTGCGGCTGGTGTCCTTCTCCATGACGAACTGCAGAAGCGCGGCATTCAGCTTGGCATGGCCATTGACGAATGCGGCGGCGTTTCCAAAAAGAATGACAAATATGTCGCTGAAATCTTCGTTTCTGAAAAGGGCTATGCTGATCACGAGATCTATATCGATGCCAAGGGCGGCCACTCCGCTTATCCGCCGCTGCACAATGCCCTGGGAAAACTCGGCAAAGCGATCTATGATCTTGAAGAAAACCGGATGACACCGAAACTCTGTGAACCGGTCATCAAGCAGATGAAAGCCGACGCTCCTTTCCGCAAGGATGAAACTGTCCAGGCGCTGTTTGCCGATCCGGAAGGAAATGAAGAAGTACTGAAAGAACTGGCGGCCGACAGTGCGCTGCTCAATCAGATGCTGAGAACGACCACAACACCGACGATGGCCAAAGGCAGTGACCAGGCCAATATTCTGCCGGAACACGCTTCCGTGATCACCAACAGCCGCATCCTGCCGACCGAAACACTGGCAGATCTGGAAGCGCACTTCCGTTCCGTTCTGCCGGAAGAAGTGCAGTTCCGTCTGATCAAGGGTCATAACCCGCCGGCTGTTTCCTCCACGGAAAGCTATGGCTACCGGCTGTTGCAGAAAATCATGGAAGAAAAATATCCCGGCATCACCTTTATTCCCAGCATGATGGCCGGCGGTACGGATTCACGCTATTACTGTGACCTTTCTCCCTCACACAGCGTCTACCGCTTCACCGGCATCTTCTACAACGGCAGATCCGGCGGCGCCCATTCTGTCAACGAGCATATCGATACGGAAGTCCTCTGTGACAACGTTGAATTCTACGTCCAGCTGTTCAGTCGCTATGGTGAAGAGCTGTAATCTCTCCAGCAAAAAAAGAAGATCTGCGAGATCTTCTTTTTTTCGTGCTTATTTGCCGGAAATAGCGCAACCTTGGAAGGCGATGCTCGGTGTGACGATGGAATGATATTTCCAGTCCAGATCACTGCCGACGGCGGTGACCTGCTTCATCATTTCCAGGAAATTCGCGGCGACGGTTACCAGTGAAACACTGTGATCCCGTTTGCCGTCTTTGACCCAGTAACCTGAGCACTGTAGGGAGAAGTTGGTCGTCACGAAGTCGATACCGGCGTGCAGACCGGCCAGGTCAGTAATGACGTAGCCGTCTTTCATATCAGCGCACAGTTCGTCCAGACTTTTTTCACCCGGCACGATATAGCAGTTGAACATGGAAACGTCGACCGGTGCGGCATAGGAGCTTTTATAGCCGCTGCCGGTGCTTGTCATGTTCATGCGGGCCGCGCTGCGGCTGCTGTGCAGGATCGTTTTGAAAACGCCTGCTTCGACAAGTGCCTTGCGATATGTCGGGGTACCTTCATCGTCATAATTCGCCAGCATGACGGCGTCCGTATTGCGTGGATCGTCGATGACGGTGATCAGGTCTGAGAAGATTTTCGTATTCAGACTGTCACGCAGCGGCGAAATGCCTTTGCCGATCAGGTCGCCGGAGAAAAGATCGGAGAAGGCCGCAAACAGTGACGTCATGGCGCCTTTTTCGAAAATCACCGGATAGGTTCCGCTTGCCAGCTGCACAGCATCCAGTTTATTGACGACGTCTTCCGCCAGTTTCTTTGCGAAAGCCTCCGTGTCGAAAGCGGAAAGGTCTTCAATGACTTCCGCCCGGTAGTCATTCTTCACTTCATTGCCGGAAGCTGCCGCGGCACCAGCCTGCAGAAGCTGCACGTGGTTTTCTTCGAAGATCCGCATACCTTTGGAATTGACGATTTCCCGGCTGCTGTCTTCTTCGTTCCAGCTGAGGTGAATGACCTGAATAATACGCGGGTCTGCCTTGGCGATCTTTTCTTCCAGTTCGGCCAGCGTCTTTTTGATCAGTTCGTTGCCGGGACGTACCCAGTTTTTCGTTGAAGCAGTTTCCTCGCATTCCGCCGGTGCGGCGATCGCAGCTGTCTCTTCGGTGGAAATGACGGCTGCCTGTTCCTTCATCTGTCTGATCAGACGTTCCATCTGATCATCAGATGTATCCTCGGTGGCCAGATTTACCATCTGTGACTGATAGGTTCCGCGCAGGGCTGTGCCAAGCACCCGGCTTGTCACAAAGGTATCCATCTGTCCTTCATACCATGTGACTTTCTTTTCACTGCTGAGAGACTGGTAGATTTCAAAATCACTGAAACCTTCCTGCAAAGCATATTCGATCCATTTCTGCTTATTCATTTGCTGTGCCTCCTACGGTGATGGAAGTGACTCTGAGGGACGGCTGTCCGACGTCAGTCGGAATCGAGCCGCTGAGTGATCCGCAGTTGCCCTGGCCGGTCTTCAGATTGCTGCAGATCTTATCGATATTCAGGAGAATATCACGGCCGTTGCCGATCAGTGACGCGCCTTTGACCGGATAGGAGATCCTGCCGTTCTCAATCATATATCCTTCATTGACGGCGAAGTTGAATTCACCGGTCTGCGGGTTGACGCTGCCGCCGCCCATCTTTTTGGCGTACAGGCCTTTTTCAATGCCTTCAAAGAGTTCTTCAAATGTGGCATTGCCTTCGAGGATGAAGGTGTTGGTCATACGTGATGTCGGCTCAAACTGGTAGGACTGACGGCGTGAACTGCAGGTGCCCTCCATATGCATGCGTCTGGCATTCAGCTGGTCGATCATATAGGAAGTCAGGATACCGTCCTTGATCAGAACGCGGCGCTTCTGGAAATTGCCTTCGTCATCGATGTTCTCGGATCCCCAGGCATTCGGAATCGTTCCGTCATCGACCGCACTGACACATGTATTGGCGATCTGCTGGCCTAATTTGCCGCAGAAGACAGACATGTTTTTGGCGACGGAAGTTGCCTCAAGGGAATGACCGCAGGCTTCATGGAAAATAACGCCGCCGAACGCATTGTCAATGATGACCGGCATCTGGCCGGACGGGCAGTCTTTTGCCGAAAGGTTGACCAGCGCTTCTCTGGCTGCTTCTTTGCCGGAATCTTCCGGTTTACGGATTTCATAGAATTCCAGTCCCATGCCTGCACCCGGCCGGTCGGATCCGCTCTGGAAGTTGTCGCCTTCTTTGGCAAACGCCACCACGCCGAGTCTTGTCCGCACGCGGGTATCGCTGATCAGACGGCCGGTGGAATTGGAAATCTGCACATTCTGTCTGACATTCAGCATTGAAGATGACACTTTCACAATTCTCTCGTCCGCTGCCATCGCGGCATCATTCGCCCGCTTCAGAATATCGGCTTTATCCGCCAACGGAACCGTCTCAAAATCAATTTTGACCGGATGACGGTTTTCGTATTCGACCCGTTCCAGCTCGACAGCAGGACCTTCTTCCTTCTGGCCAATAGCCGTGCGCACCTCTTCGATCAGTTTCATCACCGATGCCTCGTCGGTTTCGTTGCCATAGGCATAAACCGACTGAACGTCCTTATACAGGCGGATGCCGATGCCGCTGATCGTGATGCGGTTGACATCTTCGACTTCCCCATTCAGCATACTGATGGTTTCGTCTGTTTCGAACTGTTCATAGATTTCCGCAAAATCCGCTTCCGAGCGCATGCATGCGGAAAGGTATTTTTCCAGCTGTTTCTTTTCAAGCATACACAATTCCTTTCATATTGCTCTCATCATATCACAAGTCGTTCGCCAATATGAAAAGTGCCTCGCGGCACTTTGTGGCTTATTTGCTTTCCTGAACGATGCGGATACGCGGTGAAGCGACACCGGCCTCGGCCAGAGCTTTCGAGATTTCCTGTGTCAGAGTGTAGTATACCGTCCAGTAATCGGCGTTTTTGCAGTAAGGACGGACATCGAATTCCAGTGTTTCGTTGGTCGCACCGCACAGGGATATCGTCGGCTGCGGCTCCGGCAGAACCAGACCGTTGCCGGCCACGACCGCTTTGATGATTTCCTGTACTTTCGTAAAGTCTTCCTGTCTGTCACAGGTGAATTTCAGATCGACACGTCTGACCGGTTCGCTGGAATAATTCTCGATATTGGCATTCATCAGAGCGCCGTTGGGAATCGTGATGCGCTTGCCGTCCGGTGTGGCAAGAACGGTGTAGAAAAGCGTGATATGTTTTACAGTTCCCATGCCGCCGGCCGCGCTGATGAATTCACCGACCGAGAACGGACGGATCGCCATGATCATGATACCGCCGGCCAGATTGCTGAGAGCTCCCTGCAGAGCCATACCGACCGTGACACCGGCTGATGCCAGAACCGCGATGACACTGGACATCGGAATGCCGAGAATGGAAATCACGGCGATAGCCAGAATGACATAAAGAAGAACTTTGATAAAACTGTGGGTAAATGTTCGGACGGTTTCGTCAAGACCGCGCATGGACGGCAGTTTGGCAACCGCTGCCGTGATCCGGTTGATCACCAGCCGGCCGATTACGTAGACGACCAGTGCCAGAAGAATTTTGCCGCCGGCACTTACAAGAAGTGATTGAATCTGTGAAATTGTCTGTTCCATTTTTCTGATCCCCTTTCTTTCAGATTATTCTGCGGACGATGAAGTTCAGCCACATTTCGTCAAATCTGTCCTTGCGCTGATCGTGGCTTTCCCAGCATTCCAGCAGAAGACAGTTTTCGAAACCGCTGATCAGCTGATACAGCCGCTCCACATTCAGGTCCGTATAATACCTCTCGCCTCTGTATCCTTCAAAATCTCCCAGTTTGAAGGATGCGTAAATGACCCCTTCTTTTTTCAATGCCTTCATCATGCGGCCGAAGACATCATGCAGTTCCTCCCACGGACAATGCAGGATCGATGCGCATGCCCAGATGCCATCATAGGCATTCTGAACCGTCAGTTCATTGAAGCGCATCACTTTCACCGGCTGCTGCAGCCAGGCAGAGGCGATCGCCGCCTGTTCCTTTGAACCATCTACAGTGTCCACCTCGAAGCCTTTACTCAGAAAGTATTTCGTATCGCGGCCGCTGCCGCAGCCGAAATCCAGAAGTTTTCCCGTTTCGGGCAGATAAAACAGGAAGCGGTCATATGAATATTTCATGGATACATTGACAGTATCATCACGGTATTCTTCCGCGTGACTGTCATAGTAATCCAGTGTTTTTGTCATGATTCCTCACCCAGAGCTTCACCGTTTGTTTCAATGACACGCTTCATCCAGTCATAGGACTTTTTCTTTGAGCGCTTCAGCGTGCCGTTTCCCTTGTCGTCCATATCGACATAGATAAAGCCATAGCGTTTCTTCATTTCTCCGGTCGAGAGTGATACCAGATCGATCGGTCCCCACATCGTATAGCCGAGGCAGTCAACACCGTCAATGTTAATGGCATTCGCCATCTCGGTCAGATGTTCACGCAGATACTCAATGCGGTAGTCATCTTCGACATAGCCGTTCTCATCGGCCTGATCGACAGCGCCAAGACCGTTTTCAACGATAAAGATCGGTTTCTGGATGCGGTCATAAATCTCGTTCATGCAGTAACGCAGGCCAAGCGGATCCACCGGCCATCCCCAGTCAGTGCTCTTCAGATACGGGTTGGGACTGCCGCCGACCGTGAAAGAGGGATCACCGGCCTTGACTGTGTTGGAGCGGTAATAACTGAAGGACACGTAATCAAGCTGTCCCTCACGCAGGATTTCTTCATCCCCGTCTTCCATGACAATGCCGTCAAAGCCGCGGCGGAAATACAGGTCTTTCGCATAAGCCGGATAATAGCCTCTGGCCATCGTGTCGATGAAATACCAGTTTTCTCTTCTGACCTGCATATGACGGAACATATCTTCCGGCTTGCAGGTAGCCGGATAAAGTTCGCTCATTGCATACATGGCACCGAACATGGATCCCGGCATCATCTGATGGCCCATGATGACCGCCTTCGCACTGGCGACAAACATATGATGCACAGCCTGATAATGAACCCGGCCGGTACTCTCTCTGGTTCCGCACGGGCCGAAGCCTCTGACCGCGTTGATTTCGTTGAATGTCAGCCAGTAGCGGCATCTGTCACCATAACGGTCAAACAGCGTCCGGCAGTAGCGCAGATAGCAGTCGATGACATGGCGGCTGCTCCAGCCGTCATACTTCAATGCCAGTTCTATCGGCAGTTCGTCATGACAGATCGTGATCAGCGGTTCCATCTGATACTTTGCCATCTCATTGATGACGTCATCGTAAAACTGCAGGCCTTCTTCGTTCGGCTCTGTTTCGTCACCGGTCGGATAGATGCGGCTCCAGCAGATACTGAAACGGAAAACATTGAAACCCATTCCGGCCATCAATGCGATATCTTCCTTGTAATGATGATAGAAATCCACCGCCTGATGGCTTGGATAATATGCGTCTTCAAGGAAGACCGGCACTGCTTCCGGCGGAACCGGATCTGCATAGAAAAAGCTGCTGGCTGGTGTGATGATGGATCCGTCCGGCATTTTCATTGTGTGGTGGCGGGGATGTTCCAGGCTTCCGTCTGTTTCGTAGTCGTGGGAAAGCAGACCTCTGCCGCCTTCGTTAAAGCCGCCTTCAAACTGAAAGTCAGCCGTCGCACCGCCCCAGAGAAAACCTTTGGGAAGTCTTGTATTGGTCATAAGCATTACTCTCTTTCTTTCAAATATCAGATACCGCGCAGTTCAGCGGAAGGAATCTGTTCTCTGACAATTTCCAACAGATGTTCCATTTCCTCATCTTCATAAGCTGTAAAGCCGGACTGGATCATATTGCCGGAATCAACGAATTTCTGCAGATAATAGTTTTGGCACGGAGCGATCCAGGCAGACATCTGCCGCAGATCTTCTTCCGTGTGGAATTCTTTGACAACTGTGGTACGGAATTCGTAAGGGACGACACCGCTTTTCAGATATTCGACCGACTGCCGGATCGGACTGATGTTGAACGCGCCTTCGTTCAGGCCGACCGTCATCGCATACTTCTCCGGTGTGTTCTTGATATCCATGGCCACATAATCGATCATGCCGCTTTCCACAAGTTCCTGCAGCCGGTCGGGATAATAGCCGTTGGTATCCAGTTTGATCAGATAACCCATTTCCCTGATCCGTCTGATTAGTGAGATCAAACCTTTCTGCAGCAGTGCCTCACCGCCGCTGATACATACAGCGTCCAGCCGGTTCCGGCGGGAATCCAGGAAGGAAAGAACTTCCTCCGGATCGATGAACTTATAGTTTTCCGGAATGAAAACAAGATCCCGGTTATGGCAGAAAGGGCATTTGAAATTACAGCCGGACATGAAAACAGTGCATGCCACCTCACCCGGATAGTCCAGAAGACTCATCCGCATCAGACCACCGATCTTCAGCGGAACAATATCGTTCTGAGCCGGAACAAGTGCGTTTCTTGCATTATCCGCCGCCTGCGTCAGCATCTCTTCAAAGGCTCGGAAGTCCATATCTTTGGCAAGCGCGGTACGCATTTCCGTGCGGCAGTCATAGATCGTGTTCATGATCGAAGCAGCCTTGGCCGTCGTATACAGACGTTTGACACGGCGGTCCACTTCATCCTGCATGGCCTGCACATAGCCCTGATCGATCAGCCGCTGAACACTTTTGGTCGTGGTTCCTTTGTCCACTTCCGTCATGTTGGTCAGCTCCTGCATTGTCAGGCCTTCGTTTTCATTGATGCACAGCAGAAAAATCAACTGTCCGGATCCGATATCATAAGGTATCAGAACTTTGTCGAAATACTTCTGAGTATTCCTGTAAAGCACAGACAGATTCAGCAGAAAAGCACTCTTATCAACCATGATACGGCTCCTTCCGGGAAAGTGGGATTTCCAACCGTCCCCTATTGAACTTATTTTACCACCTTCGGCACCTGAAGTCTCTTCAGCTTCTTTCATCTGCCGTGTCTTTTCCGGCATCCGCGTTTCATGGTAAAATGCCAGCGGTGATATAAATGAAAAAACACCTTGATACAACAGAATTCAAAACTGACACAAAGCTGCAGGCACTTCTGCAGAAACGGAAAGCGCCGCTTTCCGCCGCGGCCATGCAGGAAACCCTGCAGGAGCTGACCTGGTACCTTTCCGGACCTGTCCGGTTTTTCCTGGCGGCTTTCCCGAAGCAGGACAAACTTGATCATGAAACGATCCATGCATCTGACATCGACCGTGTGGATATCATGTATGCCAGTGATGATGAACGCTATCTGCCCGTCTTCACGGATCTTGCCGGTCTGAAGAAGTTCAAGCCGGTCTGCCGCGAAGGCGAAATGGTCTATCTTGCCGACAAACAGGATTTACTGGATTTTTTGCACGCCAATGACAAAGTCGCGGCCTGTGTCGTCAATCCGGACAAAGACGATCTGCTGCTGTACCGTATGCACCTGCAGAACATGATCAGAGTAGGACAGGAAAGATAAAAGCCAGACAGCTGTCCGGCTTCATTCACCTTTTTCCAGGAATTCTCTGACCGCTTCGAGATGTTTCAGACCTTCGGCATAGCCGATGTCATAGACACGTCGCATATCTTTTGGTTCGTGGGAGATCCGGCCGATCGGCAGTTTCTCCGGCGGATAGATCAGATAAGCTGCACCTGCCGCCGCTCTTTCACGGACATATTCCCTTTCCTGATTGTAGATCTCATGACGGATCTTCATGGCTTCCGTCACTTTCGGAAATTTCTTTAATGCCATCGCCATCAGTCCCATCATTTTCTGGGGCTTTTTTACATAGTCTTCCGGCTGTGTCAGCACGACGACATTGCGTTCATAGCCGCGCTCCTCAAATGCTTTCAACGGGATCGGATCGCTGATACCGCCGTCCAGGAAGTGCCTTCCTTCGATTTCCACCGGCGTGGACGCCACCGGCATGGAAGCCGATGCCTGCATGAAGTCCATCTCCTCATTCTGCAGATGGCGCAGGTCGCGGTATTCCGCTTCACCGGTTTCGCAGTCTGTCGCGACCGCCCAGAACGAAGACGGATCCTTGACAAACGTTTCCGTGTCAAACGGCTCCAGCCGCTCCGGCACGTCAACATAGCAGAACTGTTTGCCGTACAGGTCCCCGGTCGTGATCAGCGAACGCAGACTGCAGTACTCCGGATAGTGGGCAAAACGCGTATTGTAGCGCAGCACACGGCCGATCTGATGGCTTTTGTAATTACAGCCGAAAACCGCACCGGCAGATACACCAATCACACCGTCAAAAACAATTCCATTTTTCATGAAGGCGTCGAGGATACCGGCTGTGAACAGCCCGCGCATGGCTCCGCCTTCCAGTACAAGTCCCTTTTTCATCATATTCACAGTATACTGCTTTCTTTTTATAAAGCAGGCTTTGATGCCCGCTTACATTTCATTGATCAGCTCTTTGTATTCCCGGACGATTTCTTCCATTTCCTTCAGTGATTTCATCATTGAGAAACGATTGCGGAAGGAAGCTGCCCGCGGCATACCGGCAATGTACCAGGAAGCGATGCCGCGCATCATGCGGATGCCGGTTCCTTCGCTTTCATACGCACATAATTCCCGGGCATACTGCAGGGCGAGATCCAGCCGTTCCGGAAAAGAAGGCTCCTGCCATTCCGTTCCGTTGAAAGCCGCGTTCAGTTCCTGCAGGAAGAACGGCCGGCCGATCAGGCCGCGGCCGATCATGATGGCATCACAGCCGGTTTCCTCGATCATCCGCTTCGCGTCGGCAACCGTCCGGATGTCACCGTTGCCGATGACGGGAATCGATACCGCTTCCTTGACCATCCGGATATATTCATTGCTGGAAGACCCCGAATACATCTGTGCCCTGGTGCGGCCATGAACGGCAATGGCTTTCAGGCCTGCCTTTTCCGCTGCCTGGGCGATTTCCACACAATTGATATGTTTCGCGTCAAAACCAGCTCTGATCTTGACCGTGACCGGTTTGTCCGTATGGTCGGCAACCGCCTTCATGACGCGGTAGGCAAGATCGGGATCCTGCATCAGCCAGCTGCCGGCGTGGGCTTTGAGCACCTTGTTGACCGGACAGCCCATATTGATGTCAATGATGTCGCATGTGGTATGCGTGCTCAGGTATTCACTCGCTTCCGCCATTGTTTCCGGATCCGAACCGAACAGCTGCAGAGCCATCGGATGTTCTCCCTCTGCAACGGCGCACATTTCCTGTGTTTTTTTATTCTCGTAATGCAGGGCTTTGTCACTGATCATTTCACTGACGACCAGACCGGCTCCGTAGTCATGGCACATCTTCCGGTAAACCGGGTTGGAAATTCCGGCCAGCGGAGCAGCGACGATCCGGTTCATAATGGTGACATTACCGATTGACCACACGCCGCATCTCCAGAATCTGTTTCAGATCTTCCGTATCATAGTGATAAAGCGAATTGCAGTACTGACAGCGGATCTCAGCGCCGCTGCCGTCAGCGATCATCTCTTCCAGGTCACTTTCCTTCAGAGTGGCCAGACTGTTGAAGAAGTGCTCCCGCGAACAGCCGCAGTGCCATCTGACATCCCTTGTATCAAGCACTTCCGCATCCGGGAAGTACAGACGGATGACATCCGGCAGATCCAGTCCTTCATCGATCAGTGAAGAAACCGGCCGCATGACAGCCGCCGCTTCTTCCGCTTTCTGAATCGCTTCTTCGGAAGCGTTCGGCATCAGCTGGCAGATCAGACCGCCGGCTGCTTTAATATGCAGATCAGTATCCACCAATACGCCGACCCCGACGATTGAAGGTGTCTGTTCACTGATGGCAAAATAGTAGGCAAAATCATCACCGATTTCACCGGTCTGCAGGGCTGCCACACCGCTGAAGGTCTTCCGCAGTCCCATATCTCTTGTCACAGTCAGATTGCCGTCGGTTCCGACTGCCCTGGCAACGTCGAGGTGACCGTCTTCGCGGGCGAAATAAAGACCCGGATCGCCGATAAAGCCTCTGACATCGCCATTGCCGTTGGCCTGGGCAAGAATTGTGCCGGACGGACCGTGGCCGTTGATCATGGCGACGATTTTCTCATCGCTGTTTTTCAGATCGCTGGCCATGATCGCCGTCACTGTCAGGGTACGACCAAGTGCCGCCGCGCTGGTCGGCATGCAGTTGTGGGCGATGCGGGCCGCTTCCACCATCTGGGTGGTCCGGGCCGCATGTATTCTGATCTGTCCGTTCATTGCTGCCGCAATGACAATTTCATCTTTGTTCATTTCGCTAATCTCCTGTAGAGCTTCTCATTCATCCGTTTCATCTTGCGGACATCGATCTTGATGATCTCCCGGTCTGCCGTAAACAGACCGTTGCATTCATCTTCGACGTCCGAGACCTGCGTGTAGATGCAGCCGGACAGTCCGTTTCTGATATTGTTCAGAATCATCTTTTCATATAGCTTATTCACCGCGCCGTCCAGTTCGATACGGTCGGTAAACTTTTTGTATCCATAGGTTTTCTGCGGTTCACTGTGACCGTGTTCCACATAGGAATAGCCGCCGAATTCGGAAAGGATCAGTATCCTTTCATCCTTTGGTTTCTTCGCCCTGAACGGGAAGAAATAATCGTGGATGCTGTCAAAATCACCGGCTCCCTGATCATGCCAGCCGCTGGCTGAATCGATCAGCCGGGTGGAGTCATAATCACGGATATGAGCCGTTACTTTCGCACTGTCAAACTGGCCCCAGCCTTCGTTGAACGGCACCCAGGCGAAAATACAGGCGAAGTTGTACAGATTGTCCAGCATTTCATCCAGTTCATGGTAGTAGATCTGTTTTTCTTCCTCTTTTGTGCGGCCGAGTTTCGGATTGTCAATATCCTTCTGATGCCGGAAACCAAGCGTCGGTTTGATACCCATTTCCTTGAAGTCAAACGTGCCGCCGCTCGGCATGTCCTGCATGACCAGAATTCCGAGCCTGTCACAGTTGTAGTACCATCTGCGGCATTCCACCTTGACGTGTTTCCGCAGCATGTTAAAGCCCATTTCCTTGATCTTTTCCAGTTCATAGGTCATGGCTTCTTCAGCCGGATAGGTCATCAGGCCGTCCACCGTGTAGCCCTGATCCAGCAGGCCGCTGAAAAAGAGCGGTTTGTTGTTCAGGCAGAAACGCACGGTTCCTTCCGCGTCGTGGCCGACACTGAACTTGCGCATCGCGAAATAACTCTTAATCACGTCGTCTTCCGTCTGAATATACAGATCATAGAGGAACGGATCATCCGGCGTCCATGGATGAAGAATGCTGATCGGCGCTTCATAATGCATGTCATTGGTCAGACCCCTGTGCACCACTGTGCCGGCGGCACCGATCGTGATTGCCGCCTGGGAAAAATCACCGGCCAGGTCAATATAAACTTTCTGTTCGTCAAAATCAGGCGTGATCTTGAGATCCTGAATGGCATGGGCATTCAGATCCTCGAGCCAGACACTCTGCCAGATACCACCGGAAGGCGTGTACCACATGCCGCTGTGCTCCAGTTTCTGCTTGCCGTAGGCAAACATGCCCCGATCTGAATCGTCAGTGCATTTTACCATCAGGGAATTCTGATATTTGATGGCATCTGTGACATCGAGCGAGAATGGCGCGTAACCGCCGACGTGTGAGCCGACCTTGATACCGTTGAGATAAACCGTGCAGACCTGATCCACACCTTCAAAGTTCAGCCAGGTATGAGCGACTGTCGGCTTATAGGCGAACTGCCGCCGGTACCAGAGCGTCTGATCAGGCAGGAGAATGTCATCGGCACCGGAAAGCTTGGAACCAAGCGCAAAAGGAACGACGATCTTTTTCCATCGACCCGGCTTTGGTTCTGCCCCAAGTGCCGTGATCTGATATTCCCAGACCCCGTTCAGACTGAAATAACTGTCTCTCTGCAGCTGCATGCGCGGATATTCCGGCAGCGGATTCTTCTCGTCAAGCTGCTTTCCCCATCTGCTTAATAATGTCATTGTCCCTCTTTACTTCCCTAATTGTAACATACATGAATTTGCCTGCTTTCCTCAATCCTTCCAGGCATATCTGTTGAACAGCACCACCGCGATCATCGCACAGCCGTGCAGCAGCGCACTCAAGGGCAGGATGTCTTTGATCAGTGTGTTCTCGGTTGTGATATCCGCCGGTTTGCCGGCTGCCAGGCCATACAGGATGGTGATGACAAAGGAAGTCAGCACCGCGAAGACCTCCGTCAGTGAGGCGGAAAGATTCATCTTCCTGACAAAACCATAACAGAGCGGCAGTGCGCAGGCGGCCAGAACAGCCGGAATGATGCTGAGACCGCTCAGATGAAAAGACATTCCTCTCATGATATACAGAATGACGAAAGACATCAGGATACCGCCCAGGATTCCCATCAGGACACTCAGTATGTTGGCTTTGTTCATTATGGCCTCGCCTCCCTTTCTCCTTTTCATCGTTGCCATTGTACCAGAATCACCGGTGACTGACTACGTATGTGTCTGCCGGACATCCTTCCGATAAAAAACACTCCATGGGCTGATGTTCAGCTTCAGGAGTGTTGTTTATGGTATTACCAGTCTGTTTCTTCTGTATCAGCCGGGGCTGCTTCCGCTTTCGGAGCAGCTGTTTCCGTACTGCCGAAGTCTTCCGCGATGGATTCACCCTTGACGACCTGCTGGATCTGTTCAGCTGTCAGTGTTTCGTATTCCATCAGTGCTTCCGCGATGGCGATCAGCTGTTCACGGTGCTCTTCCAGAATGGCACGTGCCATGTCATGGCAGCCGTTGATGATCTTGCGGACTTCCTGGTCGATCTCATAGGCTACTTCACCGGAAACGTTGTTCGGTGAATTGTAGTCCCGGCCGAGGAAGACATTCTCCGTACCGGCGTTGTACTTGATCGGACCAAGATCGCTCATACCATACAGCGTGACCATGTCCTTGGCGATGTTTGTCGCTCTTTCAATATCGTTGGAAGCACCGGTGGTGACATCGTCGAAGAACATTTCCTCTGACACGCGGCCGCCCATATAGGACGTAATCGTCGCGAGCAGATCGTTCTTCGTGTTCATCATCTTTTCTTCCTTCGGTGTCATCAGGTTATAGCCGCCGGCCTGACCGCGCGGAATAATTGTGACTTTCTGAACGACCTGGGCATTTTCCAGGAACAGACCGACAATGGCATGTCCGCTTTCATGATAAGCAACCAGTTTCTTGGTCTTTTCATCATATGTGCGGGATACCTTGGCCGGACCCATCATGACACGGTCGATGGCTTCGTCAATGTGCTGCATATGGATTTCTTCACTGTCTTCACGGACAGCCAGGATAGCCGCCTCATTCAAGACGTTTTCCAGATCAGCACCGGAGAAGCCCGGTGTCCGCTTGGCAAGGGCGCCAAGATCGATATCAGATGCCAGATGCTTGTTTCTGGCATGAACTTTCAGAATGGCTTCACGGCCTTTGCGGTCCGGAAGAGAAACGGTGATCTGACGGTCGAAACGGCCGGCACGCAGCAGCGCCGGGTCAAGAACGTCCGGACGGTTGGTCGCCGCGATGACAACCACGCCGGTATTGTCTTCCATACCATCCATTTCAACCAGCAGCTGGTTCAGGGTCTGTTCACGTTCATCGTGGCCGCCGCCGAAACCGGCACCTCTCTGCCGGCCTACCGCGTCGATTTCATCGATAAAGATCATGCAAGGTGCGGTCTGCTGAGCCTTCTTGAACATGTCACGGACACGGGAAGCACCGACACCGACGAACATTTCCACGAAGTCAGAACCGGAAATGCTGTAAAACGGCACATTGGCTTCACCGGCAACCGCTTTGGCAAGCAGTGTCTTACCGGTACCCGGATGACCGACCAGCAGGATGCCTTTCGGAATACGGGCGCCCATCTTTTCGAACTTCTTCGGATACTTCAGGTATTCGATGATTTCCTTCATCTCCTGTTTTTCTTCGTCACAGCCGGCCACGTCGTCAAAGCGGACTCTGATCTTGCCTTCCAGACGGGCTCTGCTCTTGGAAAATTCAAACGCCTTGGAATTGGCGCCGGCACCGTTCATCCGGTTGATCATCCAGATGGCAAAGGCACCGAAGAAGACAAACGGGATCAGTGTAATCAATGTGTCCAGGAACAGATTCGACGCATCGGCATCAACAATTGTCAGTTTGCTGTTCTCCAGCTGGCCGATTACCGCGGTGATTTCGTCCGAGGTGGACGGAATCGTCGAAGTAAAGCCAACCTGACGGTCGTCCTTCGTATAGACGCCGTGCACGGTCGTGACATTGTTTCCGATCGAGATCTGGCTTTCCTTTATGGTTTCGTTTTTCAGTGTTTTCTGCAGTTCCTGATAACTCAGTGTCTCACTCACCCCGGAGCCGTTCATATTGAACAGACTCAGGATGGCGATGATCACGATCAGGTACGGCAGATAACTGATCAGTTTGTTTTTCTGCATAGGCGCTTACTCCTTAATTCTGATAGCATTCTTCCTTCAGCACGCCGACATACGGCAGGCAGCGGTAGCGCTGATTGAAGTCGAGGCCATAACCGACCACGAATTCGTTCTCGATTTCGAAGCCGTTATAGTCAGCGTTCACATCCACCACACGTCCTTCCGGCTTATTCAGCAGGGCGACGATTTTTACACTGTTGGCACCTTTGTGCATCAGAGTCTTGACTACTTCCTTGATCGTCTTGCCGGTATCGATAATATCTTCAACCAGCAGGATGTTCATGCCCTGAATCGACGTGTCCAGGTCCTTGATGATACGGATGTCGGTGGATTTGGTTCCCTGATAGGAAGAGACATCCATGAAATCCACCTGGATATCCAGATCGATATGTTTCATCAGTTCCGCCAGAAACGGAACCGAACCTCTGAGCAGCGCTACCAGAAGCAGCGGCTCCTCACAGTCTTTGTAATCTTCAGTAATCTGTCTGCCCAGTTCAGCTGAGCGTGCTTTGATCTGTTCTTCTGAAACAAGAACCTTTTTAATATCTTTGTTTTCCCACATGGCAGATATCCTCTTTTCGTTAACTAGAATATTGTAACACATTGAAATCAGGCTTAGTAGAATAATGCGAAGCGTCACAGCCAAGACCCGGCACGAGAATGATCTCTCCCCGGACATTTTCCACGACCGGCCATCTTCTTCTCTCAAACAGCGGGATATGCCGGTCAATGAAGAATCTGTGCACCGGTTTCGTCCCGAAACGCATGCGGATCGCGTCCCCTTCCTGAAAACTGCGGATCTTCAGGGGAAAGTCGGAAGCTGTCACACTGACGGCATTGACCCCCGGCTGACCGGCCGCGATACGGTAATACCTGCCTGTTCCCCGTATCACTTCAGGCAGGGATGAATAGACATCACAGTCGGCTGCCTGTTCCCGATACAGAAAGAACCAGCTGTCCTTCTGAACGATCCAGTGTTCCTGAAAGGGAATCATGAAGTCATCCTTTTTCATCAGGATCCCATCAATTTCCCGCAGATGGGCAAGTGACAGTGCCTTTTCGGTAACCTGTTCAAGGAACATCCGCAGCAGAGCATCTCGTTCTTCCTGACTCTGTTTCCGGTATTCATTCAGCCGGATTTTCTCCTGATGGATCAATGTCTTCACCCGGCAGCGTCTTTCCTGCAGGACGGCATTCTTCATGCGGATCTCCCGGAGGATCATGTCTCTTTCCGTACGGGAGAGCGGCTCCACCTGCTGATGACGGATACGGTTGCGGGTATATTCCTCACTGGCATTCGTCGCGTCGATATAATAGCGGATCTGATGGCTGCGGCAGTATTCCTTCAGCTGGGCGGCTGTATGATCAAACAGCGGCCGCCGTATGAGAACTCCGTGATACATGATCTCCGCCGCCAGACCATAGTATTCGGGAATCAGCCCCTTCTCTTCCTGCATCAGAAAGGTTTCGATCAGATCGTCTTCCTGATGGGCCACCAGTACACCGGCAAAGCCATTGGCCTTTACGACTTCCGCGAAGAAATCATAGCGCCAGGCTCTTGCGGCTGCCTCAAAGTTGCCCTGAAAGACAAACGGCTCATTGCGCACGAAGACAAGCAGGCCATGCGTTTCAGCGAAAAGACGCACATACGCTTCTTCTTCGTCCGCCTGCGGGCGGTGATGATAATTCACATGGGCAAGCGCGATATCAATACCTTTCTCAAGACACATACCGGCCAGTGCCATGGAATCTGGACCGCCTGATACGGCCGCCAGCCATTTTCCCGTAAAATAATCCATGGCATTATAGTAGCACAACGCCTTTTTTCTGAAAGTAAAAAGATCACCGAAGTGATCTTTCAGGCATGATACATAAAAGCCAGCAGGAACGATCCGCTCAGGTAGGCCAGTGCCATGACCAGCAGGAAATACAGCACCTGTGCCTGACTGACATGATCCTTCCGCAGAAACTGCTCATAATTCAGGGCCCGTAAACTGTACCAGGACAGCAGGAAACAGCCGATGTATACAATACATCTGACGAAAAAGGCCGCCATTGCTTACTTGGTTCCGAAAATACGGTCGCCGGCATCGCCCAGACCAGGAACGATATAGCCAATTTCATTCAGCTTTTCATCCAGAGCAGCCAGATAAATATCAACATCCGGATGTGCTTCCTGAACTGCCTTGACGCCTTCCGGCGCGCCGACCAGGCAGACAAGTTTGATATTGTTGGCGCCGCGACCCTTTACAGCAGTGATGGCGTCAATTGCTGAACCGCCGGTTGCCAGCATCGGGTCAACGATCATCGTGATCGCCTGATCCAGATTGTTCGGGAACTTGGCGAAGTATTCGACCGGTTCCAGTGTTTCTTCATTACGGTACATGCCGATGAAGCCGACCTTGGCTGTCGGAACCAGACGTCTGATGCCGTCCAGCAGACCGATGCCCGCTCTCAGGATCGGTACGATGACGACTTCCTTGGACAGTTCGTAACCGACTGTCTTGGCCATCGGTGTTTCAATGTCAATTGGTCTGACCGGCAGGTCACGGCATACTTCGTACGCCATCAGTTCCGCGATCTCGTCAAGATTTTCACGGAAATCCTTTGTTCCGGTTTCCTTCATACGCATCAGCGTCAGTTTATGAGTAATCAGTGGATGATTCAGTACTTCCAACATAAATGCCTCCGTTTTTTCTTTAACAATGATATGCCAAATCAAGGTGGTTGCGCAAGGTGTGGTGTATACTATGTTTAATGAAGATTCTGATAACTCCGCTGATTACGTCCGTGAAAGCAGACGCTTCCTACTATATGTCCCGCAGTCTTGCGGACCTTTTCATGCAGGAAGGCCATGCCTGCGCAATCAGTGCCGATGCCGCGAACCAGTTTCACAATGTGTCGCTTTATCCCTGCGGTCTGCTGAAGAAACCGCTGTTTTCTTCCCGGCCGAAAACCCGGAGCTATGAAGAATGGATGTATGCCAAAGGCGCCCTCTCACGTGATTATGTGATCGATGATACCGAAGCTGTCCTGGAAGCCATTGACCAGTTCGAACCGGATCTGATCATTACGATCGACCGGGTTGCCGGTGTCATCGCAGCCCGCAAGAAGAACATTCGCTGCTGGGCTGTCGTCAACAGCGCCATGTACAGGAACATCGCCTTTCCGTCCCAGATCATGCAGGGTCTGAACCAGGCGCTTTCCTATTTCCGGCTTGAACAGGAGTTCCATCTCCGCTCCGTCTATGCCCGCTGTGAAAGACGCATTGCCTTCGGCATTACCCTGACCCAGCCGTTCACTCCCAAACAGGACGTCACGCGGATCGGTCTGGCCAGTATCTTTCCGGCCAAGGCGACCCGCACCAACCGGTTGTTCATCTGTCTGGACGACGTCAGACTGTCCCAGCGGACTTTATATAAAGCAATCCACGATGCGTTCCTCGGCGCTCCCTATGCGGTACAGGCCTGGTATAAAGGCTGCCGTTCCAGCAAGGAAGACAACATTCAGTTCATGTCAGCACCGAAACTTGATCTGCTGCCGGGATCGATCGCCGTGATCCATGACGGCAATGACTATATCTTCCATCAGGCCCTTGCCCTCGGCATTCCGCAGATGATCATCAGCGGCAATGAATATCTGCGTGCCTACAATGCCCAGACCCTCCTGCGGCAGGACTTCGGCGTTGTGCTGAACGAGGAAAACCTCTCAATGTCGTCGCTGTATGAAACATACCGCAAGCTGATGAGTGACGATCATTACTATGACAATACCCAGTGGCTGATGGGGCGATATCAGAAGGAAGGCGATCTGAACAGTCTTCTCCCCTATCTTCAGCAAAAGTAAAAGATCCCGAAGGATCTTTTTTTGGATCAGATAAGTTTCAGATATTTGAATGCGTTGTAGAGGCCGTCGTCATCGACATCGGTCGTGATATAGTCAGCTGCTTCCTTGATTTCCGGACCGCCGTTGCCCATTGCGACATTGAACGCACACAGTTCAAACATCGAAAGGTCGATCTTGGCGTCACCGAAGGAAATCGTGTCTTTCTGATCGGCACCGAGATAGTCCAGCAGGACTTCGATCGCGTGCTTTTTTGTAATGCCGGCCGGGCCAAGATCACCGAACAGAGCCAGTTCGCCCTTGCCGCCCCAGGTATTGGCAATCAGATCCGGGAATTCCGTTTTGGAATCGAGGTGATCCTGATAGCTGCTGAGGATGAAGCTGATCTTGTTCACGTCATCGCGGTAAAGATCCTCACCCTTCAGATGAATGAAACTGTTGACGAAACCGGAAGCGGACTTCTCCGCCTTGGCGAGATCAGCGCCTTTGCCGGTCGCGTATTTGATCATTGTGGCAGGTCCCTGCTCGAGCATATAGTCATTGCAGTACATACCGGAATTGGCTTCCAGATAGAAACCGAGATGTCTTTCGTTGCACCAGTCGACGATGTGCTTCACGTCTTCCTTTGACAGACCCTGATGCATGACAACTTTGCCTTCGTCTTCGACATAGGCACCGTTGCCGCCGATCATACCGTCCAGTTCCGGCAGGTCTCTCTGTTCGATCTCGGCTTTTGAGCAGCCGGTGCAGATGTATACTTTATGACCGTTTTTTCTGGCCAGATCGATCGCCTCTTTGGCGCTGGCCGGTGTTTTTGTCTCATAGTTGATCAGCGTGCCGTCAACATCAAGAAATACTATTTTGCGCATATGTCCTCCACTTCGTAGCTGTATTATAACAGACGCACGCTTATTCAAACGGGAACTGTTCGGTAAGTTCAATGACTTCCTGACGGATTCTTTCCTTCAGCTGTTCGTCATCCTTGTTTTTCAGAACTTCGGCGATCCAGCTGCCGACTTTGCGGAATTCTTCTTCCTTAAAGCCCTTGGTCGTCATCGCGGCAGTGCCGAGACGGATACCGGAAGTGACGTTCGGTTTCTGGGTGTCAAACGGAATCGCGTTCTTGTTCGCCGTGATATTGACTTCGTCCAGAGCTTTTTCCGCATCCCGGCCGCTGATGCCCATCGACATGGTGTCCACCAGGATCAGATGGTTGTCCGTGCCGCCGGATACAAGCCGGAAGCCTTCCTTCTGAAGAACTTCAGCCAGCACCTGGCAGTTGTCCAGGAGCTGTTTGATATACACTTTGTAGGACGGCTGCAGAGCTTCATAGAAGCAGGCAGCCTTGGCAGCCGTAATATGGCAGAGCGGACCGCCCTGGATACCCGGGAAAATCGCCTTGTCGACGGCTTTCGCGTATTCTTCCCGGCACAGGATCATACCGCCGCGGGGACCGCGCAGTGTCTTATGGGTCGTGGTCGTCACAAAGTCCGCATAGGGAACGGGACTCATATGATAGCCGGCCGCCACCAGTCCGGCAATATGCGCCATGTCGACCATCAGCATCGCGCCGCTTTCATCCGCGATACGGCGGAATTCCTTGAAATCGATTTCTCTGGCATAGGCACTGGCACCGCAGACGATCAGCTTCGGCCGGATTTCCAGAGCCTGCTTTCTTACCGCGTCATAATCGAGACATTCCGTTTTGGCATCGACACCGTAGGAATGGAATTCATACAGTTTGCCGGAGAAGGACACTCTGGCACCGTGGGTCAGATGACCGCCGGCGGAAAGGTCCATACCCAGGACTCTGTCCCCTGGCTGCAGGATTGAAAAGTAAACGCCCATGTTGGCCTGTGAGCCGGAATGCGGCTGCACGTTGGCGTGGTCGGCGCCGAACAGTTCTTTGGCTCTGTTTCTGGCCAGATCTTCTATTTCATCGACATTGACACAGCCGCCGTAGTATCTGCGGCCGGGATAACCTTCGGCATATTTGTTCGTCAGGATGGATCCGGCTGCTTCCCGGACTTCTTTTGAGCAGAAGTTTTCCGAGGCGATCAGTTCGATATTGTGTCTCTGTCGTTCTGTTTCTTTTGCGATCAACGCTTCAAGCTGTTTGTCTTCCATTTTTGTCTTCTCCTTTGAGCTGTTCCAAGGTCAGCGGTCCTGGCCGCAGGATCCGCACTTCTTCCTGCGTGCAGTCGGCGATCGTGCTCGCCCTGCCAAACGCAGTACTGCCTTCCATCATACCATCCAGATCCGGACATGCCAGTTCTATTTCATCCAGATTCTCACACGTTTTCTCACCGGACCGGTTGGCGCTGGTCATAAACAGCGGACAGCCGGTCGCTCTGATCAGTTCGGCGAGCGCATCGGATGTTGCCATGCGGATGGCCAGTGTATCCATACCGCCGTTGACGTAGGCCGGCACATGATCTTTCTTTTTCAGGATCACGGTCAGCGGTCCCGGCATCCAGCGCCGGATGATATCCTCAGCCATTCCGCTGACTTCGGCAATCTGTTTGATCTGGTCAAGATCGCGGCACATGATGGGAAAGGCTTTTTCTCTGGGCCGGTGTTTGATATCCCGCAGATGTTCCTGGGCAGCCAGCGAATCCATCCGCGCGCATAAGCCGTAAACCGTATCCGTCGGCACTGATATCACACCGTCGTTTTTCAGTATTTCCGCCATTGCGGCAGTCTCACTTTGAGCAAATCTTCTCATCTTTTCTTCTTTCCATGTATGATATTATAACAAACAGAGAGGTTTTGAATATGATACGTTTTGACAGCGACTATACAGAAGGATGTATTCCGGAAATACTGCAGGCTCTGAACAGCACCAATGACGAGCAGACGATCGGCTATATGGAGGATCCCCACTGCGCCAACGCCCGCAGACTGATTCAGAAGTGGATCGGCCGGGAAGACGCCGACGTTCATTTCATGGTCGGCGGTACCCAGGCCAATGTTACCGTCATCGCTTCCGTTCTGAAGCATTATCAGGGAGCTGTATGCGCTGATGGCGGTCATATCAACGTTCATGAGACCGGTGCCCTGGAAGCGGCCGGCCACAAATGTCTGGCCCTGCCCAACAGCAACGGCAAGATTTCCGCCGCTCAGGTCGATCAGTTTATTGTCAACCATTACAATGACGCCGCCCACGAGCACATCGTTCAGCCCGGCATTGTCTATATTTCCTTCCCGACGGAAAGCGGCACGCTCTATTCAAAGAAAGAACTGAGCGACCTCTATGCCGTCTGTCAGAAACATGACATCCCGCTGTTTATCGACGGTGCCCGGCTTGGCTACGGTCTGGCATCCTCCCATAACGACGTGACGATCGAAGAACTGGCTCGGATGTGCGACATCTTCTACATCGGCGGCACGAAGGTCGGCGCCATGTTCGGGGAAGCAATCGTCATTCTCAATGACCGCTATAAAAAGGATTTCCGCTATCATATCAAACAGCGTTTCGGCATGCTGGCGAAAGGCAGAATGCTCGGCATCCAGTTTGAAGAACTGTTCCGGGATGGCAAATACATGGAAATCTCCCGTCATGCCATCGCCATGGGCGACCGTCTGATCAAGGGTCTGCAGGAAAAAGGCTATGAATTCCGCTATACAGCGGAAACCAACCAGCTCTTCCCGATCCTTACTGAAGAGAAGATGCAGGAACTGTCCGGTGAATTCGCCTTCTCCCACTGGGATGATCTCGGCGGCGGCAGACATGTCATCCGCTTCGTCACTTCCTTCATGACCAAAGAAGAAAATGTCGATAAACTGATCGCAGCATTATAAAAGCCAGAATTCAATTCAACTCTGGCTTTTTTTTCAGATCTGTTTGACGATTTCGTCGTTGTTTTTATAAATGCTGTCAGCTGGAACGACTCTTCTGACACAGGAGGTCGGATAAACACGGCTGTTGCGGCCGATGACCGTGCCTGGATTCAGAACGGAATTACAGCCGACTTCAACATGGTCACCGATCATTGCGCCGAACTTCTTACGGCCGGTGTCAATGTTCTCTTCGCTGTCATGAACGACAACCGGATGCTTGTCGGATTTGACGTTGGAAGTAATGGAACCGGCACCCATGTGGGCGTAGTAACCAAGGATCGAGTCACCGACATAGTTGTAATGCGGTGTCTGTACATGGTCAAAGAGAATGACATTCTTCAGCTCACAGGAGTTGCCGACGACACAGTCAGCACCGACCAGCGCGCTGCTGCGGATAAATGCGCAGTGTCTGACTTCCGTGCGCGGGCCGATAATGCACGGCGCACCGAGGTAAGCGGACGGGAAGACAGAAGCTGTCTTGTGAACCCAGACGTGTTCAGAGACTTCCTCATACTCTTCCGGATCCAGTGTCGGTCCGAGTTCCAGAATCATATTCTTGATGCCATCCAGAGCTTCCCATGGATAATTGAACTGCAGCAGATAGTCTTTAGCCAGAGTGTGGTCCAGATCATACAGATCCCGAATCGTATACATAAATATACCCTCTTTTCTTTTTTACTTTTCCTATTATACATAAAAAGAAGAAGATTTCACTCCTCTTCTTCTGTATATTCCGGTTCTTCGTAAACAGGTTCCTCATAAACTGGTTCTTCCCAGTAGTATACCTGTTCTTCGGTGTTCTCTGTCTCTTCCGGTGTTTCCTCAGTTTCAGGCTCCTTCGCCGGCTCCGGTTCCTTTGTCTGTGCCGGTTCTTTCACCGTGGTTCCGGGTTTGACAACCTTTTCCACTTTTCCGAACAGAGCGAAACGGCCGTCATAGACATCATAGGAACATGTCGACAGCATGACCATCTTGTCATCTTTCGTCAATGTGACGTCAGAGGAGAAGACACTGCGGCTCTGCAGCATGTTGATGTATTCTTCGTATTCCTCGTCGGAAGAAAAACTGAGCTGCACATAATCGTCCATACCGTTTGAGACGAAGCCGCCGACCGGATAAACGATCCATTCATCATCCGGTGAATAGAGATGGATTTCCTTGTGTTCGTCAGCATAGGCCTGATCCTTGAAGTTCTCCAGTTCGGCGAACATCGGCGGATCCTGCAGCATGTGATGGCCATACAGGACCGTATTGCGGTCGACCAGATCACGGTTGTTTCCCGCGTCGACAAAGACGGTGCCGTTGTCATTGTAGGTTCCGTCCGGCAGATGTTTCAGATAGTAGACGTTGTCTTCCGGATAAATGACCGGATAATCGATCTGCGAACCATCCATGGTGATCCACAGTCGCAAATCGGGATTGATGGCCCAGAGGGCTTCCCAGTCGATATGCTTGGAGTTGTCTTCGATATCTTCCTTCTTGACCAGAACGGTTTCCTTCAGGTCTTTATATGACGCTTCGGCAATGCGGTAGCGTTCGGTTTCCTTAAACAGCATATAGCCGGAAAAACCGGCCATGCAGAGAGCCAGGACGAGGATCACGTCAAGAATGATCTTGCCGGCTTTCGATAACTTCTTTTTACTTTTATTCTTGCTCATCAGAGTATTCCATACCCTCCAGTCCGAAATACACAAACAGCATTCTGTCCTTGCCGTTCATGTCTTTCAATATCTCATACTGCGCCTCCGGCAGCGTTTCCGCAACCAGTCTGCTCATCGCTTCCCGCTGATTCCAGCCCATTTCAAAAGCCATAAAGGCTTTTTCCTTCAGAAGCTGACGGCATCCGGCAAAGATGCGGCGGTAGAAATACAGGCCGTCCGAGCCGCCGAACAAAGCGACATGCGGTTCGAAATCCACGACTGATTTTTCCATTTCCTCGTCTTCGGGAATATACGGCGGATTGCAGATAAGAACATCCAGCTTCACGCCTGCTTCGATCAGCGGTTCCAGCATGTCACCGGCCACGAAGGCAATATCCGCGCCGTTGATTTCCGCGTTCTTCACAGCTGTCTTCAGGGCATCGGTGCTGATGTCGGTCGCCCGCATACGCACCTTCGGCTCTTCTTTGGCAATCGTAATGGCGATTGCGCCAGAGCCGGTGCCGATATCGACCGCTTCGATCGTTTCATAGTCTGCGAAATAACGGTCCATCCGCTTCAGTATTTCAGCGCACAGTTCTTCGGTTTCCACCCGGGGAATCAGAACGTCCTCGTTGACGATCATCTTATAGCCGTAAAACCACGAATAGCCAAGCACATGAGCCATCGGTTCCTGATTCAGGATGCGCTCCATGCCGGCTGCGAATTCCGCTTCCAGATCCTGCGGCATTTCCTCTTCGTAATTGGCATACAGATCATAACGTTCCCGCTGCGACAGTTCAACCAGATAGGCCATGACTGTTTCTTCGGGAACATCCGCCGCACGGCAGAGCTTTTCGTATGTTCTGACAGCTTTTGAAAACTTCGTCACAGCTGTGTTTCCTCCAGTTTTCTCTTTTCTTCTTCCGCCAGAAGACCTTCAATGACGGCATCCAGTTTGCCTTCCATGATGCGGTCAAGCTGAGTAATGGTCAGCGAGATGCGGTGATCCGTCACGCGGTTCTGCGGATAGTTGTAGGTGCGGATCTTTTCGGAACGGTCACCGGTGCCGATCTTGGCGCGACGGATCTTTCCTTCTTCCTCATCCTTACGGCGTTTGTATTCTTCATATACACGGGCTCTGATCAGGCGCATGGCTGTTTCACGGTTTTCGATCTGGGAACGGCCTTCCTGACAGTTGGCGGTGATACCGGTTGGCACGTGGACAATGCGCACGGCACTGTCTGTTTTGTTGATATGCTGACCGCCGGCGCCGCTGGCCCGGTGGGTCTCAATCGTCAGGTCTTTCGGATCGATTTCAATATCCGCTTCTTCAGCTTCCGGCTGACAGAGAACGGTCGCTGTCGAAGTGTGGACGCGGCCCTGAGATTCTGTCTTCGGCACCCGCTGTACACGGTGCACGCCGGATTCATATTTCAGTTCCCTGTAAACATCATTTCCTTTTACGGAATAGATGATCTGGGCAAAACCGCCGGCTTCGCTCGGGGAAGCTTCCATTACCTGAACCTTCCAGCCTTTGCTTTCGGCATATTTTGTATACATACGGTAAAGGTCACCGGCAAAGATATTGCCTTCATCACCGCCGGCACCACCGCGGATCTCCATGATGACGTCATGATCGTCGTCCGGATCGCGGGGAATCAGCAGATGCTGGATATGGGCCAGCAGTTCTTCCCGCTGCGGCTCGCATTCTTCTTTCTCCATGCGGGCCATTTCTTTCAGTTCCTCATCCGGTTCCTTCAGCATTTCATCGGCCTGCTGGATCCTCTCGTCGAGCGACTGCAGCTGCTGCCAGGCATCCACCGACTGCTTCAGACGGGCCTGTTCCTTGGACAGTTTCGTCAGCCGGGCGGGATCTCTCAGCACCTCATCTTCCAGAAGCTGGGCATTGATGTCATCATACTGCTTCTGGATTTCCTGTAATTTGGCACGAACAGCGTCCATAGTCTCTCCTTTTAATCCTTCAGGTCTCTGTATTCTTTCTTCATTTTCAGCTGCAGCTGCAGGCGGCGCAGCGCCTTGGCTTCCAGCTGACGGATCCGCTCTCTGGTAACGTTCCAGTTCCGGCCGACTTCTTCGAGTGTCTTCGGCTTGCCGGTGCCGTCGAGACCAAACCGCATGCGGATGATCTGTTCCTCACGCTCCGGCAGTTCCTTCAGCATCTTGTCCACCTGTTCGCGGACGACACCATTGGTCGCGTACATCTCCGGACTCATGGCATTGACATCCTGAACAAAGTCACCCAGTGTGCTGGTTTCTTCATCGCCGGCCGGTGTTTCCAGGGAAACCGGATCCATTGCCAGCCGCTGCAGTTCCTGCACGCGCTGAGGCGTCATTCCGTCGATTCTGGCGGCGATTTCCTCCACCGTCGGCTCTCTGTTCAACTCCTGCATCAAAGCCCTCTGAATGCGGTTGATGCGGTTGATCTGCTCGGTCAGATGAACCGGCAGACGGATATCACGGGACTGGTTGGCAATCGCCCGGGCAATGGCCTGCTTGATCCACCAGGTCGCATAGGTGCTGAAACGGAAGCCTTTCGTATAGTCAAACTTATCCACGGCATGCATCAGGCCCAGGTTTCCTTCCTGGATCAGATCCTGCAGGGACAGACCGCGGTTGGCGTATTCCTTGGCAATGGATACGACCAGCCGCAGGTTGCTGGAAATCATCCGTTCCTTGGCGGCCGGATCTCCTTCCGCCGCGGCTTTGGCAGTCTCATATTCTTCTTCCGCGCTCATCAGCGGAATCTCACCGATCTCCTTCAGATACACACGTACCGAATCAGCCGGTGTACGGCTTTTGTTTTCTTCAATATAAGGGTCTCTTTCCGACAAAGATTCTTCTTCCTCTTCACCGTCTTCTTCCAGGCCGTCTTCCTCGTCGTCCAGGATATCTTCCTCAACGTCTTCTTCATCAGAAAACTCTCTTTCGCTGAGCCATTCCATGAGCTTTTCCTCATCGGCGGCAGAAAGACCGTTTCTGATTGCCTCATCCAGGATCTCATCCTGGCTGACTTCATCTTCGCTCTGCAGCTTCTGTTCAATTTCCCGCTGCAATTCCTCCAATGTCTTCAACTGTTTTTCCTGTGTCATAATACCCTCTGATGCATTCAACTTTACCACATTCACCTGCGAGAAAAAAGAAAAGAAGGTATTTCACCTTCTTACTTAAGTCCGTATTTCTTATTGAACTTTTCTACGCGACCCTGCGCCTGTGCGAATCTCTGACGTCCTGTGTAGAACGGATGGCAGTTTGAGCAGGTGTCAACTTTGATTTCCTTCAGAGTGGAACCTGTCATGAACTCAGATCCGCAGCTTGTGCAGACTACCTTGCACTGGTAGTACTTCGGGTGAATACTCTTTTTCATTCTATCGATCTCCCTTCTGCCTTAAGCCTCTATGCGTGCTTAAAGAAAGTGCTTATTCATATTACCATAAGGTAATTTTCACTGCAAGTTAATCTTCTTCCATTTCGCGCCAGATATTCGCGCCGAGTTTCTTCAGCTTGCTGTCGATTTCCGAATAGCCGCGGTCAATGTGATACACATTGTCGATTTCCGTGACACCATCGGCGATCAGACCGGCAATTACCATGGCCGCGCCGCAGCGCAGATCCGTCGCCGCGACTTTACAGCCGTCCAGCGGTGTCGGGCCCTTGATCAGGGAAGAGCCGTTCATGATATCGATGTCGGCACCCATACGCTGCAGTTCAATGCAATGCTTGAAGCGTTCCGTGTAAATGGTTTCCACAACGTGACTTTCGCCTTCCGCCTGCGTCAGCAATGTTGTCAGCGGCTGCTGCAGGTCGGTCGCGAAACCGGGATACGGCTTGGTCGTAACATCAATTCCCTTCAGGTGTTCAGTACGTTCGATCGTCACCTTATCAATACCGACCTTCATCTTCACACCCATTTCCTGCAGCTTGGACAGAAGTGCGTCCAGATGCTGGGGAATGATATTGTTGATGGTCATCTTTCTGGCTGCCGCAGCAGCGATGATAATAAACGTTCCGGCTTCAATACGGTCCGGGATGATCTCATGGAAACAGCCGCTCAGGCTCTTGACGCCGTCGATCGTGATCACGTTCGTGCCGGCACCGCGGATCCTCGCTCCCATCTTGTTCAGGAGTGTTGCCACGTCGATGATTTCCGGTTCCTTCGCAGCGTTTTCAATTACCGTACGGCCTCTTGCGTAGACAGCCGCCATCATGATGTTGATGGTCGCGCCGACACTGGCAATATCCAGGAAGATCTTGTTCCCGACAAGTTCCTTCGCTTCAATGGTGTAGCAGCCCTTGTCATAGGTCACTGTGGCACCGAGCGATTCAAAGCCCTTCAGGTGCAGATCGATCGGCCGCGGACCAAGATAGCAGCCGCCCGGCATCTTCATACGGACATAGCCGTATTTGCCAAGCAGGGCACCCATGAAATAGTAGGACGCGCGAAGCTTGGTGACACTGTCGTCATCAAGATCAACATTCTTCATGTGCGTCGGATCGATAATAATATGATCTTCGGCGACTTCATTCACTTCCACCTTGAGAATGCGCAGTATTTTGGCCAGCGCATCGACATCAGCGATCTGGGGAATGCCGACGATCGTGACCGGACCATTGGCCAGCACGGCTGCCGGAATCAATGCCACTGTCGCGTTCTTGGCACCGGATATGGTAACTTCACCTTCCAGAAGGTGACCGCCTTCAATCTTCATGACTTCATGCATGACTGTTTTCCTTTCTGATCCACTCAACAAGTGACTGGATATCTTTTACTTTTTTATCGGCATGGCTCTGATCCTGCAGGAAACGTTTGTCTTCCCTTGCTACCGTGAAGATGCCTGCCCGTTTTCCTGCTTCAATGCCCAGCGTACTGTCTTCATAGACAATGCATTCTTCCTTTGGCACGCCGAGTTCTTTCTGGGCAAGAAGATAAATATCCGGGGCCGGTTTGGGATTCTGTACATTATCGCCGGATTCGACGAAATCAAACAGACTGTCAATGTCCATTTCCTTCAGACTGTCATGGATCAGATCAATCGGTGACGAAGAGCAGACTGCCATCCGGATTCCCATGTCCTTCAGTTTCTGCAGTTCTTCCTTCAGACCCGGAAACATGATTTCCCGGAAATGAAGCGGATGTTCCACCTGGAAATAGTGCTCGTTGTTCTTACGGATCTCATCCAGGGGTACTTTGCCGTCAAGAAGACGGTAAAGGATCAGGTAGGTATCTTCCATGGAAGTACCCATGATCGCATAGACATCCTCAACCGGTCCGTCATAGCCATAACGCCGCATCTGATCGATCGTACCGTTCATATAAAAGTATTCACTGTCGTAGAGAATACCGTCCATGTCAAATAATACTGCTCTTATCATCTCTCGTATTGTACAGGATTATAGCCGGAAAACCAATAAGCTTATCGCTCTTCATTTCCTTCTGATCCAGGTTTTAGTACTTCATTTTCCATTTTCACCAGCGCGGTATTCTGATCGTGATCCATTTCAAACAGATATCCGTAGAGCAGATCAAGAATAAAGGCAAGGCCGGTCCCGGAGGCCAGCGGTGCCATTTTCGGTGATGGTTCATAATAACCGACACGGATCGTGGAATCCGCGTATTTTTCCAGAAGTCCCCTGGCCGGTCCGGCAATCAGATAAACGGGTATCTTCTTTTCGGAAAGAATCCTGGCAGCCTGGGCAAGAGCCTGGCTGCGGGTCTGATAGGAAATAAACAAAGCAGCTGTCCTTGGATTATGGGAATTCGCTCTTTTCAGAATACTGTTAGGCAGGTAGATGACATTGGCATTGTAGCCGATATTTTCCAGACGGGATTCCAGTTCCATGGAAACAAACCGGTTCTCATCCGTCGTATATATTGTAACATTCCGGTACTCACGGATTGCCTTGGCAAGTGTATGAACTGTTTCGAGATTCAACTCCGCATAAGTATCGTTCAGTCCTTTAACTTTCAGTGACAGGAGTTTTTCGGCAATGATACGGTTATTGTCGTCCTTGGCAAAAGGAAAAGACGGATCCAGTTCCGTTTCGTTGGCCATGAAAGCATTCAGTTCCTTCGCCAGTTGGACACAGAATTCTTTATGGCCGGCAAAACCAAGTTTTTTACAGAATCGGATAATCGTTGATTTTGATATATTGAGTTGATCCGAAAGTTCGTCTAAAGACATATTGATAGCAAGGCCGGTATGTTCATTGATGTAGGAGATGATCTTGCTTTCTTTTGGCGTAAATAATTCTCTGTTACGCAGTTTTGTTTCGATTCTCATGACATACATTTTAAAGCAAATTCAAAATAAAAAGAAGTCACGATCTTCATGACTTCTAGTGATCTGTTTTCTTATAAAACGCCGGTCCACTGCATGATCAGCTTGATCCATCCGAAGAAGACAACGATTCCGACAAATGTCCATAACAGAACCGATTCAATATTCAGATGCAGTTTCTCTCTGCGTGTCCATATGTACCAGACTCCTACAGGAGGAAGAAAGAGGACCATCACGTACGCGATGATATTCTGTGTACTCAGAATATTTACAATACGTTCCTGGTCCTCTTTGGATGAATAGTTACGCTGTGCCATTTCCTGGCGCAGTTTTTTATTCTCCTCTTTTAATTCTTCTTCTGTGAGTTTCTGGCGTTTAGACGCCTTACTCATTCAGTCAAGCAACAGCTTT
>CADBEA010000012.1 GCA_902793635.1 uncultured Erysipelotrichaceae bacterium
TCAGCATATTCCTTACCTCTTTGCGTTTAGAATAGTCTTTTTCCCGAAATTCGCTGTACACTGCCAGGTACATCAACTAATTCTTTGAAAAGAGCGTTTGCATAAGAAAAGGGGACCGGATGAGGTCCCCTGATCAGTTGTTTATTTGGATACGTCGTTGAAGCCTTCTCTTGCCGCATAGGTCGTATGCAGAAGTTCATGAGCCTTGTGAGAGTTCGGTTCGCCGAGGAACTTTTCATACAGTTCGATGATCTGCGGGTTGTTGTGGGACTGACGAACAGTCTGTCTTTCATCTTCACTGTAGAGGGCCTGAGCTCTCTTTTCCTTGTATGTGTCGAGGATGTTGTCATCTTCGTTCGGCAGGAAGACCGGTCTGATGTATGGCTGGCCGCCGCCGTTGATGCATCCGCCCGGGCAGCCCATGATCTCAATGAAGTGATACTTGGACTTGCCTTCGCGGATCTCATCCAGCAGAACCTTGGCAGACTTCATGCCGGATGCGATGGCAACGTTGACAACTGTTCCGTTGATATCAATGGATGCTTCACGGATGCCTGCATCGTGACCGCGTACTTCTTCGAATACGACACGGCCGTATTCCTTGCCTGTCAGCTTGAAGTATACGGTACGCAGAGCAGCTTCCATGACGCCGCCGGTAACACCGAAAATAACGCCGGCACCGGAGTAGTCGCCCATGATGTCGCCGTCCCATTCTTCATCCGGAAGACGGTTGAAGATGATACCGGCACGTTTGATCATTCTGGCAAGCTCTCTTGTTGTGATGACAGCATCGACATCATCGATGCCGTTGACATTCATGACATCTCTCTGTCTTTCATACTTCTTGGCTACGCAGGGCATGACGGATACCACGAAGACATCCTTCGGATCATAGCCTTTCTGCTCAGCCCAGTAGGACTTGATGACAGCGCCCTGCATCTGATGCGGGGACTTGCAGCTGGAGAGGTGATCCAGCAGATCGCCGTAGTTGTATTCAGCGTAGTTGACCCAGCCCGGAGAGCAGGAAGTGATCATCGGCAGAACGCCGCCTTCTGTCAGACGGTGCAGAAGTTCTGTTCCTTCTTCCATGATTGTCAGGTCGGCGCCGAAGTTGACATCGTAGACTCTTTCGAATCCCAGACGTCTCATGGCAGCGATCATCTTGCCGGTTACCGGAGTACCTACCGGATAGCCGAATTCTTCACCGAGGGCGGCGCGGACAGCAGGGGCAGCCTGTACAACGACATGCTTGCCGGCTCTGAGGGCAGCGTCTACCTTGGCAATTTCACTGTGTTCCATCAGGGCACCCGTCGGGCAGACGTTGACGCACTGTCCGCACTGGATGCACGGGGAATCGGCAAAGCTTCTGTTCTCTGCCGGAGCAACGAATGTGCGGAAGCCGCGGTTTTCGAAACCGAGGATACCCAGACCGTGGGCATTGGAGCATCTGGCGATGCATCTTCCGCAGAGAATGCACTTGGATGTATCTCTGATCAGACCCGGTGCGAGTTCGTCGAGATATGTCTCGGAATGGACACCGGCAAAGGCACCTTCACGGGCACCTGTGATCTGTGCTACATGGAGCAGTTCGCACTGTCCGTTCTTGTCGCACTGCTGGCAGTTCTGGTTATGGTTGGAGAGAAGAAGTTCAACGCTTCTTCTTCTGGCCTGCGTTGCGGCCGGTGAAGAAATACGGATTTCCATACCTTCATTGACCGGATAGACACAACTTGCGACCAGGCCTCTGGCACCGGTTGCCTCAACGAGGCAGACGCGGCAGGAACCCTGATTGCATTCGCCGTGATTGAATGCACAAAGAGACGGAATCTCATAGCCGCAGGCTTTCGCTGCTTCCAGAATTGTCAGGCCGTTTTCAACCTGATAAGGTACACCTTCGATTTTAATGTTTACCAAAGTCATGAATATACCTCCTATCTCTTTTCAATCGCGCCGAACTTACATGTAGAGATACATGCTCCGCACTTGACGCACTTCGAAGAATCGATCGACATGGATGCCAGCTTGTGGTTCGGAGCGATGTAATCTGTTCTGGTAATGCAGGAAGCAGGGCAGCCTCTTGCACACATACCGCAGCCGATGCACTTGTCAGGATCGATGTGGTATTCCATCAGCTTCTTACATACGTGAGCCGGGCACTTCTTATCGACGATATGAGCGATATATTCATCGCGGAAATGAGCGATCGTGGAATTGATCGGGTTTGCTGCTGTCTGACCGAGAGCACAGAGGGAATTGGTCTTGACTGTCTGGCTGAGCTCTTCGAGTTCTTCCAGGTCTTCCATTGTGCCTTTGCCTTCTGTGATGCGGGTCAGGATCTCCAGCATTCTCTTGGTGCCGATACGGCATGGTGTGCACTTGCCGCAGGATTCATCACAGATGAATTCCATATAGAACTTGGCAACGTCAACCATGCAGTTATCTTCATCCATAACGATGGCGCCGCCGCTTCCCATCATGGAACCCTTGGCTACCAGGTTATCGAAATCGATCGGTTCATCGAGGAATTCTTCCGTCAGACAGCCGCCGGACGGACCGCCGGTCTGAATGGCTTTGAACTTCTTGCCGTTCGGGATACCGCCGCCGATGTCGTAGATCAGTTCTCTCAGGGTCGTGCCCATCGGTACTTCGACCAGACCGACATTGTTGACCTTGCCGCCCAGAGCGAATACTTTCGTACCCTTGGACTTCTCGGTACCTACTTTGGCGAATTCTTCCCAGCCGTTTCTGAGGATGAACGGTACGCAGGCCAGTGTTTCAACGTTGTTGACACAGGTCGGCTTGCCCCACAGACCCTTGACTGCCGGGAACGGCGGACGTGGACGCGGCATACCGCGCTTGCCTTCGATGGAGTTCAGCAGAGCTGTTTCTTCACCGCAGACGAAGGCGCCAGCGCCCAGTCTCAGATGGCAGCGGAAACTGAAGTCCGTGCCGAGGATATGGTCACCGAGCAGGCCGATTTCTTCTGCCTGTTTGATGGCCTTGCGCAGACGTCTGACCGCGATCGGATATTCTGCACGTACATAGAAGTAACCTTCGCTTGCACCATAGGCATAACCGGCAATGACCATACCTTCGATAACCGCGAGCGGGTTTCCTTCCAGAATGGAACGGTCCATGAACGCACCCGGGTCGCCTTCGTCACCGTTGCAGACCACATACTTCTGGTCAGCATCGACATTGTAGGCGAACTGCCACTTACGGCCGGTCGGGAAACCGCCGCCGCCGCGGCCGCGCAGACCGGATTTCAGAACTTCGTCGATGACTTCCTGCTGGGACATGGAGAGAGCTCTCTTCAGACCCTGGAAGGCACCCATACCGAGCGCTTCTTCAATGTTTTCCGGGTTGATGACACCGCAGCCGTATAATGCGACACGGCGCTGCTTCTTATAGAAGTTGATGTCATCCTGCTTGGATACTTTTTCTTTTGTGACCGGATCGACATACAGCAGTCTTTCAACTACCGTGTCGTTCATAATATCGGTCTGGACGATTTCTTCAACGTCTTCAATCTTGACAAGACGGTACAGTGTGTCTTCCGGATAGATCTTGACGAACGGACCCTGTGAGCAGAAGCCGAAGCAGCCGACGATATTGACGGTCGCTTTATCTGTCAGGCCTTTTTCAGCCAGGACTTCTTCGAATCTTTCCTTGATCTTATCGGAATGAGAAGACAGACAGCCGGTACCGCCGCACAGAACGATGTGACGCTTTCCGTCAGCACCGCTGATCTTGTCGTTGAGTGACTTTGTCAATGCAGCAGTTTTTTCGTTGAATACTTCGACATTGGAAATCATGCAGCTGCCTCCTTTGCCTTGTAGTCATTGATAATCTTCGGAACCTGATCGACAGACATTTTCGGATAGACTGTGCCGTTGATGCTGACTGCCGGAGCGATACCGCATGCACCGATGCAGCGGAGAGCATCCAGCGTGAACAGTCCGTCAGCGGAAGTTTCACCAGGTTTGATGTTAAGAATTTCGGAGAACTTGTCGATGACCTGCTGTGCACCCTTTACGTAGCATGCAGTTCCCAGACAGCATCCGATAACATACTTTCCCTTAGGTGTAAGGGAGAAGAAAGAATAGAATGTGACGACACCGTAGATTTCAGCAACCGAGATACCAGTCTTCTTGGAAACCAGTTCCTGAACTTCTAGCGGAATATAGCCATATTCATTCTGAATGTCGCTTAAGATCATCATGAGAGGCGTGGGTTCGTCGACATAACGATCACAGATCTCATTGATCTTGGCAATACCGCCAGCGCTAAGTTTAACCATAACAAAAACACCCTTTCCTTTTATATAAAAATCATACCATATTTAGCACATGTGAAAAAAAAATATTACATATGACAAGGAAAATCAGGCCGTAATTTTTTGCAAACAGGGGAATCTGTAGTATTCTGAATAAGAATTCCGGGAGGTTGTGAAAAATGCTTAAAATTAACCAGATCAAATGCCCGCCGGGAGAGAAACTCACGGTAGAGCATATCGCCCGCAAACTGCACTGCCGGCCGGATGAAATACGCTCTTTTGAAATTGAAAGAGAGTCGCTTGACGCCCGCCGCAACGAACTGTTTTTTTCTTATACAGTTCTTGCGGAAGTCAGAAACGAACAGCCGTATCTGCGCCGCAAAGACGTCGCACACGCGGAAAAATACATCTATCCGATGCCGGTCGTAAGCCGCCGGATTGCTGAGCGTCCGGTGATTGCCGGCTTTGGCCCGGCCGGTATGTTTGCCGCATTGCTGCTGGCGGAAAGCGGTCTGAAGCCGATCGTCATCGAAAGAGGAAAGCCGGTGGAGGAACGCAGCCGCGATGTCGACCGTTATTTCCAGGACGGCACACTGGATCCGGAAAGCAACGTGCAGTATGGCGAAGGCGGTGCCGGAACCTTCTCGGACGGCAAACTGACGACCCGCATCAAGGATGACCGCATTCATAAAGTGCTTGCCGAACTGATCGAAGCGGGCGCTCCGGCTGAAATCGCCTATCAGGCCCGGCCGCACCTCGGCACGGACCGGCTGCGTGTCATCGTGAAAAACATCCGCGAAAAGATCATTTCCCTGGGCGGGGAGGTGCGCTTTTCATCCCGGCTTGACGATATTGAAATCAAGGACGGCCGTCTTTTGGCTGTGCAGTGCGGAAATGAAAGGATTGCCTGCCATGCGGCGATGCTGTGTCTTGGTCACAGTGCCAGTGACACATATGAGAAACTGCTGGCCAGAGGGGTGGACATCATCCCCAAGGATTTCGCGGCCGGGGTCAGAGTGGAACACCCGCAGGAACTCATCAATCAGTGCCAGTATGGGGCATATGCCTCACATCCGGCGCTTTCCGCCGCCAGTTACTCGCTGACTTACAGGAGTACTTCCGGCCGCGGCGTCTATTCTTTCTGCATGTGCCCGGGCGGCGTCGTGATTCCGGCTGCCACTGCGGCAGACAGTCTGGCGGTCAACGGCATGAGTTACTCGGGCCGTGACGGCCGGAATGCCAACAGCGCGATCCTGGTTCAGATTCCCCAGAAGGATTTCTACCGCGGCAGTGTGATGGACGGTTTCACTTTCCAGAAGGAACTTGAGAAAAAGGCCTGGCGCGAGCGGACGATGGCACCGGCTCAGAATATCAGTGATTATCTGAAACATCAGAAAAGCGGACAGTGGGTGCTGGAATCCACTTATCCGCTTGGTGTTGTATCAGTTGAAATGCATGAACTTTTCTCCGAAGAAGCTGGTCTGGCACTGGCCGAAGGACTAACGGATTTTGACCGCCGCATTCCCGGCTTTGTGAATGCCGGCATCATGGTCGGTATGGAATCGCGTTCTTCATCGCCGATCCGTCTGCCGCGTACGGCGGCCGGTCAGGCATTGAACTGCGAGGGTCTGTTCCCGTGCGGGGAAGGGGCAGGGTATGCCGGCGGCATTGTTTCCAGTGCGGTCGACGGTATCCGTCAGGCAGAGAAGTTGATCGCTTTCCTGAATGCTTCAGAGTTCTGAATCTTCGGAAAGAAAGATGATATCTTCTTCCTTAACGCGGATGGCGTCATGAATGCTGAGAACGGCTTTTTTCGGATCGCTGTCATTGAAGATCAGATAAGCGTTCAGCGGATCAAGGAAATGAAAGGTGCAGTACTGCCGGCATTCTGGCATGACGGCATCTTTTTCTGTTTCGTCTTTGAAGCGGACCACGTATGTATAGCGGTCATTTGACAGGGCCGGGTCACTGACAGCGTGATCCAGGGTGCCGCCGCAGGCCGCGGGATCTTCCAGTCGGAAGGCGTAGCTGACACCTTTTTCCTTCAGGATGCGGATGACTTCCGGCAGATAGACGGAGCGGACATCATACAGGCTGTAGCAGCCGCTGAAGATGAATTCACCGTTGTCAGCCGCGAAGACATTGCCTTCCCGGATGTGTTCGAGCTTCATGGCCCGACGGCTGCAGTCACCGTAGAGGCAGATCATATTGCCTTTCAGACGCAGTTGCTGCAGTTCTGATCCATGCCTTGCGGCATAGTCCAGGGAAGCTGTGTAGAGTTTCATAAGGTTTCCTTCTTCAGCAGTCGGCCAGGAAGGCGAACTGGCTGCTGTCGCGCATGTTCAGCAGGAAGGCTTCCAGCAGTTTTTCACAGTTTTCAAAGTCGTTCATATCGATCATTTCGACATTGGAATGGGCATAGCGGGAAGGAATCGAGATAACACCGGAAGGCACACCGTCATAACCCTGATGAAGAGCGCCGGCATCAGTGCCGATACCGGTGAAGATCTCCAGCTGATAGGGGATATTGTTTTCCTCCGCGATCTTCCGCATGAATTTCCAGACGGCTTTGGAAGCGAGCAGCGAGAAGTCCATGACTTTGATGCCGGCTCCTTTGCCAAGCGCCAGTGTTTTATCCATCATCGCTTCCGGTGTGTCACTGACCGCGGTCGTATCGATTGCCAGAGCGACATCCGGGCGGATGCTTGAGGCAGCTGCTGTGGCACCGCGCAGGCCGACTTCCTCCTGGGTGGAGAAGATGCCGATCAGGGTACCGTGGACCTTGCTGAAGTCAGTGTTCTCAATGGCCTTGACCAGCACCGCGCAGCCGCAGCGGTCATCGAAGGCATGGCCGTAAGCCCGGCTTTTTCCGCATCTGGTAAACGGTGAATTCCAGGTGATCTGATCACCTTCGGAAACACCCATTTCCCTGACTTCCTGATCATCGGCAGCACCGATATCGATATACATCTCACGGTAGTTGCGGATCAGGGAAGTGTTGTCAAATCTCTGCATATGGGCACTGATTGTGCCGATCACACCCGGGCAGGGACCTTTTTCACCATGGACGAGAACTTTCTGGGACAGCAGGATGCGGTCATCATGACCGCCCAGTTTTTCAAAGCGGATCAGACCGCTGGTTTCAATCTTTTTGACAATGAAGCCGACTTCGTCAGTATGGGCGCTGACCGCCAGGACCGGTCCGTCAAAGGCGCCTTTCTTCGTGACGATCAGATCACCGAGACCGTTGACATAGCAGGTGTCGGTCTGATCTTTCAGACGCTCATAAAGATATTTGATGACGGCGTGCTCCTGACCGCACGCGCCGGGCAGAGATATCAGCTCCTGAATCAGTTTTTCCATACAGTTCCTCTTTTCTAGATCAGTCCGAGATGTTTGAAAGCGTTGTAGAGACCGTCGTCGTTGACGTCGGTCGTGATATAATCAGCCGCTTCCTTGATTTCCGGACCGCCGTTGCCCATGGCAACATTGAAGGCGCATAATTCGAACATGGAAAGGTCGATCTTGGCGTCACCGAAGGAAATCGTGTCTTTCTGATCGGCGTCGAGATGTTCAAGCAGGACCTCAATGGCATACTTCTTGGTAATGCCGGCCGGTGCCAGGTCACCGAAAATCGCGCTTTCACCGACCCCGCCCCAGGTATGGGCGATCATATCCGGGAATTCCGTGATTGAATCGAGATGATCCTGATAGGTTCTTAAAACAAAGCTGATCTTGTTGACGTCGTCACGGTACGCGTCTTCGCCGGCAACATAAATGAACTGTTCGCGGATGCGTTGTTTCTGCTTTTCCCGATCGACGTTCTGAGCGCCTTTTCCTTCCGCATAGCGGGCAAAGGCATCCGGTCCCTGTTCCAGGAAAGTATCGTCATAGTAACGGCCCGAGTTGGCTTCCAGAATATAGCCGATGTGCCGCTCACCGCACCAGTCGATGACATGTTTTGTCTGTTCCTTTGTCAGTGAGTGATGGAGGATCACTTCACCGTTATCTTCCACGTAGCCGCCGTTGGCACCGATCATGCCGTCCAGTTCCGGCAGGTCTCTCTGCAGGATCTCAGCCTTGGAGCAGCCGGTGCAGATATAGACCTTGTGGCCGTTTCTGCGGGCCATTTCGATTGCTGTTTTGGCGCTTGCCGGTGTTTTCGCATGATAGTCGATCAGGGTTCCGTCGACGTCCAGAAATACGATTTTTGCCATTTTTTATCACCTCTGTCTGTTAACGGTATTGTGCCATAAAAAAGAGCGGAACAGAAGAAATCTGAACTGCCCGGCAGGATCGTCATTTTCACTAGGCAGTGAAACAGGGGGATATGTTATAATTATTAAGATTTTTGAAAGGAGGTTTTCGTTTGTCCGCATATAACCTCAATATCTCGTTTGAGACAATCAAAAATATCACAGTCATGTTTCTGGATATTTTTATCATATGGCTGATTCTTTACTATGCCCTCAGGATCATCCGCAATAACGCCAGGACGATCCAGATTTTCAAAGGCATCATGGTGATCATCGTCATCGATGGTCTGGCCAAGATCTTGGGTCTGAAGACGGTGCAGTATCTGGCTGACATGTTCATCAACTGGGGACTTCTGGCCATTATCATCATTTTCCAGCCGGAGATCCGCTCACTCCTTGAGAAGATGGGTAAATCAAATGTCTTCTCGCGCATCACGACCCTGACCGGCAACGAAAGGGAAAACCTGGTCGACAATATCGTGACCGCCGTGATGCTGCTGAGCAAGGATCAGACCGGTGCCCTGATTTCCATTGAACAGGGTCATTCCCTGGAAGACTTCATTCAGACCGGAACCCGTCTGAATTCGGATGTCACAGCTGAACTGCTGACTTCGATCTTCGTCACATCGACACCGCTTCATGACGGTGCCGTCATCATCCAGGGTGACAAGATCGCCTGTGCCTCGGCTTATTTCCCGCCGACCAACATGGAACTTCCTTCCCGTTACGGGGCCCGTCACAGAGCCGCGATCGGCATCAGTGAGATCACCGACGCGGTGACGATCGTCGTCAGTGAAGAAACCGGCAATGTCTCCATCGCGGAAGGCGGCAAACTGATCGTTGTCGACCGCGAAGAACTGCGCAACTATCTGCTCCGCGTCATCTGCGGGGAGAACACGGAAGTACGCGGCGGCGGTGCAAAGGAAACCTACGGCAGCGTCGTGATCGATGATCACGCGGCAGCTGACGAGAGGCCCGGCGGCGTCTTCTCCAAACTGGCTTTCCGCCGGCAGGACAGCAATGTCGCTCCGATGATGGAAACGGAAGAAGAAAAAACAGCCGAACCGGAACCAACGGAAACGGAAACACCGGAAGTGACACCGGATCCGGGTGTGAAGGAAGAAGTTCTTGAAATCCGCCCGGCCCTGAGTGCCGCTGAGATCCACCAGCAGGCTGATCGGGAAGCGGAAAAGGCTGAGATCAAGCTTCCGCATAAGAAGAAGCGCGTCAAGCCAAGCTACCCGACCCAGCAGAAGAAAAAGCTGCCGGACAACTATGAACAGAGCAATACCGCATCCCAGAGACGCATGACACCGGAAGAAGTCCGAGCCGCCCGGGAAGCTTCCCGCAACCGTCTGCGCGTCAACAGCCAGACGAATACACCGACAGAATTTGACACCACACGCATCGACGTACAGAAAGTCGTCGGCTTCGACGGCGAACTGGACCGTCAGTTTGATATGATCGACCAGCTTGCCGATACCTCGGCGCATCAGGTCATTTCTGATGAGGAAGGGGGTGACGTCAATGACTGAGAAGAAAAACGATTTCCTTGATGAAAAGGAATCCCGCAACAAGACGGAACTTGCCAACCGTATTGCTGAGCAGTCTCAGAAAGTCGCCAATACCTACCGCAGCATGGAAAGCGGTCTGTTCCGTATCTTCCGCTGGTTCTCCGGCTTCTTTGACAGAATTATCTTCAACCAGAAGTACAGCAAGGTCGTCGCTCTGGTACTGGCGGTTCTGCTGTATGCGGTCTATAACTACAACACGATGGTGGCGTCCTATACTTCAACGCTCCGTTATGCCCGACCGCTGAACAACGTTCCGGTTACCGCCCGCTACAATACCGATACCTTCGAGCTGAGCGGTCTGCCGGCGACTGCCAATATCACGATCACGGGTGACGCGTCCAATGTCACCAACGCCCTGACCTCCGGCGGCAGCGTCATTGCCAATCTGGAGGGGCTGACGGAAGGACAGCATGATGTCAAATTGAGCGGTGAAGGCTTTGGTGACAATGTCACAGTCGTCGTCGATCCTTCGACTGTCCGGGTTGTCCTGAAAAAGAAAACGACCCGTCAGTTCGATCTGTCATATGACTTCATCAACCAGACCGGTATGGAGAGCATCTACAGTATCGGTACACCGGAATTTGAATATACCAAGATCAATGTCCGTGCTTCCAAGGACACACTGGATTCGATCGCGTTTGTCAAAGCGCTGATCGACGTTTCCGGCAAAGCTGACAACTTTGAACAGGATGCCCGGCTGGTGGCGTATAACGCGGCCGGTTATCCGGTGGAAGCGGATATCGTTCCGGAAACGGTACATGTCACCGTTCCGGTCACCTCACCGAACAAGACCGTGCCGATCGAAGTGCAGGTCAGCGGTGAAATACCTGACGGCAAGGCCATTGCTTCGATCACGACCGACCAGCAGAGCGTGACGATCTACGGCAGTGAAACCGTGCTGAGCGGCATTGACAGGGTCATCGTCACCCTGAACGCGGCTACCATCAGCAAAGACTCGACGATCCTGAGACCGATTGTTCTGCCGACCGGTGTCAACAGTTCGAATATCAACCAGATCACGATGTCGATCACCCTTGGCGAAGGTGTGACCAAGGAGATCACCGGCATCCCGATCAACTACCGCAACAACGTCCATAACTACAAGGCCTCCCAGCCGGACAACAAGACCACGACATCGGTCACGGTCTTCGGCACGAAAGAGAATGTTGACGCGGTGGTGATCGGCGATATCAACGTATACGTCGACATGAAGGACGCCCAGCCGGGACTGCAGCAGTTCCAGCTGCAGGTCGATCAGCCGACCGGCGGACTGGTCAGGTACTCCCTGAACGAATCGCTGTATGAGTTGAATGTGCTCGGCGACGGCAATCAGGATTCTGACAACAGCACCGGCACCGAATCGAATAACGACTGAAGAAAGCGGATGAACCGCTTTCTTCTTTTTAGCCGACTTCACTCATGTTAAAATAGACTTGGTGATGGAAATGAAAAAAGTAATCGCAATCGTAGAAGATGAAAAAGACCTGAACGAACTGGTCAAAAGATATCTGGAAAAGGAAGGGTATGAAGTAAAGTCATATCTGACTTTTGACGAGGCCTATCCGCATACGTCCGATGATGACGTGCATCTCTGGGTCCTTGATATCATGCTGGGGGACAAATCCGGCTTTGATCTGATCGAGGAGATCCGTTCCCACGCGCCTGACGTGCCGGTCATTTTCATGTCCGCCCGTGACAAGGAATTCGACCGTGTCATCGGCCTGGAAAAGGGCAGTGACGACTATATTACCAAACCGTTCTCACCCAAGGAACTGGTTCTGCGGGTGAACAATATCATCCGCCGCACCTATAAAGATGACACCCAGAGAGTCGTCGTGGATGGTTATGAAATCGATGAGAACCAGCGGATCGTTCTGGAAAACGACCGGCAGATCGAACTGACGACCAAGGAATTTGATCTGCTGATGCTGTTTGTGAACAACCGCGGCACTGCTTTCCCGCGTGATCAGATCCTCGAAAAAGTCTGGGAAGAGAATTATTTCGGCAGTGACCGTGTCGTTGATGATACGTTGCGGCGTCTGCGCAGAAAGATGCCGAATCTCAGCATCCACACGATTTACGGATTCGGGTACAGGCTTGGCTGATGAAACGAATGAAAATGTGGCTGTCTGAACTGACACTGATTCAGCAGCTTCTGACAATCATATTTCTTTTTGTGACGATCTTTGCGGGATTTGTCTTTGTTTTTCTGACGCCTGCCATTGATCGTTTTTCAGAGACGGAAATGTTTCGTATTCTGCATAATTCCCAGGAGAGTCTCATCCGGTATTTTGATGAGAACCCCAACAGCACGCCGCAGCCGAATATCAGCTATTCGGAGACCTTCGTGATCGACGTCCTTTATGATCCTGACGCGGATGAATTTGTGAATATCAGCGGCGGCACGATCATGAAGGAACTCAAGGATGAAATCAAACGGAAGGCGGAGCTGAACACATCGGGTACCCAGGATTATACAGCCACCGTATATCTGCGCGGTGATGACGGAACGATGATGCCTTCGACCTATCTGTATGCGATGACCAAACTGCGGGACGGACGTTCGCTGATATCGGCCATGCCGGAAACATACCGCGGCCAGTTCCGTACTTCGCTGGCGCGCAGCGTTATCGCCGTCAATATCATCTTTGTCAGTATTCTCTTCGTGCTGCTGATCGTCTGGGTCGGTTCCATGCTGATACCGCTGTCGCAGATCACGGACTATATTCAGAAGCTGAAAAATGACGACAAGGACGCCGTGCTGAACGTCAAGCGCAACGACGAGATCGGCGAAGTGGCCAAAGCTCTGCAGGACATGGAGGCGGAACTTGCCAAACAGAACCGTGAAAAAGAAGAAATGATACAGAACATCTCCCATGATCTGAAGACACCGATCGCCACCATCAAATCCTATGGCGAATCCATCAAGGACGGTATCTATCCATATGAGACGCTGGAGAAATCCGTCGACGTCATCATTGAACATGCCGACCGGCTGGAGAAGAAAGTTCACAGTCTGATCATTCTCAATAAGATGGGCTATCTGCTCGACAACTGTGAAGAAGGCGAGACGCTTGACATGAACAGCGTCATCGACAAAGTGCTGCTGTCACTGCGTGTCATCCGGCCGGAAATCGAGTTCCAGCGTGATACCCAGGAAGGGGTTATGTTCCATGGCGAGGAAGAACCATGGCGTATCGTCGTCGAGAACCTGATTGACAACGCGCTGCGCTATGCGAAATCGTATATCCGCATTGTCCTGCGGGAACAGGAACTGTGTGTGATCAATGACGGCGTACATATCGATCCGGAAAAGGCGGAGTCGCTGTTCCGTCCTTATGAGAAGGGAAGCGGCGGTCAGTTCGGACTGGGCCTTTCGATCGTCAACCGTGTCACGACGACCTATGGATATCATGTGCAGGCGGAAAATCTGCCGGAAGGTGTATGTTTCAGAATCTGGCGGGATGTGCCGAAAAAAGAAAAACAGCGCCGTGAGAAAACAATGCGGCCGAAAAAGAATAGTGCCGCCAGGGCTTAACGCCGCGGCACTTTTCATGTAAAATGGACACCGATATGACAGAATATCTTGAAATTGACGGGCTTCGCACCGCATATCTGGAAGCCGGCAGCGGCCGAGACATGGTCCTGCTGCACGGCTGGGGTCAGAACAAGGAAATGATGCAGGCTGTCTTTGATCATTTCAAAGACCGTTTTCACGTTGTCAGTATTGACTTCCCCGGTTTCGGAGAATCTGATGATCCGCCGGAAGCGTGGGGTGTGCCTGACTATGAGGTGCATCTGCAGAAGTTTGTCAGTGCCCTGGGGCTGCACGACATGATCTTTGTCGGTCATTCCTTCGGCTGCCGGGTGGCGATCCGCTATGCCGCGGATCATCCTGAGGATGTCCATAAAATGTGTCTGACCGGAGCTGCCGGTATCCGGCCGAAACAGTCACTGCAGTCGAAAGTGCGGACCCGTGTCTTTAAAGCCGGGAAATGGTTTTTGCAGGCGACAGGCCAGAAGGAGAAACTGGCGGAGCTGCAGAATCGTTCCGGTTCGGAAGATTACCGCAATGCCCGGGGTGTCATGCGGCCGACGTTTGTCAAAGTGGTCAACGACGACGTGACGCCGGTTCTCAAAGACGTGAAATGTTCCGTTCTGCTGGTCTGGGGTGATCTTGACGACGCCGCGCCGCTGTGGATGGGACAGATGATGGAAAAAGAAATGCCGGATGCCGGGCTGGCTGTCTTCAAAGGTGATGACCACTGGGCATACTGGCATCAGGCTGACCGGTTCAACCGGGTCCTGGATGTGTTTTTAAAAGGAGATGAATCCCTATGATCAAAGGTATCATTATGACGGCAGTGATCGCTCTGGCAATGGTGTTTCCTGCCAAGCACGCGCTGCATATGTTCCAGCAGAACCGCTATGAGCTGGGACGTCTGAATAAATGGGTCAAAGCAAGCTGGCGGACGAATGCCGAAGGCGCTGTTGTTCCGCTGGCTCTGACTGTCATCGGTCTGCTTGCCGGTCTGCTGTTCAAAGGCCTGCTGCAGACGCTGATCGAGATTGCCATTCTGGTATTCATGGCACTGTATCTGTACGCCGATGAAAAGAAAAAGAATTATATCAAGCCGCTGGTCTATACAGCCAGAGTGAAGCGGCAGATCGCCGTTCTGGCCGTTCTGGCCCTGATCCTGATCATCCTGGTGATGAAGCTGCCGCCGCTGTATGCCACCGCGGCATATCTTGGTCCATGGCTGCTGATCTGGCCGATGGCACTGATTACTTCACCGATGGAAGCGGCGATCCGTCAGAAGTATCTGAATGAGGCAAAGGCGATCCTGAAAGATCACAAGGATCTGATCAAAATCGGCATTACCGGATCTTTCGGCAAGACGACCACGAAAAATATCATGCAGGCCATGCTGTCGGAACAGTACAACTCGCTGATGACACCGGCCAGCTACAATACACCGATGGGCATTACCAGAACGATCAGGGAAATGCTGAAGCCGATTCACAAGGTTTTTGTCTGTGAAATGGGTGCCGATCATGTCGGCGACATCACTGAACTCATGGAATTCGTCAAACCGCAGATCGGTGTAGTCACTTCCGTTGGTCCCCAGCATCTGAACACCTTCGGTTCGCAGGAAAATATCACGAAGGAAAAAATGCAGGTGATCGAAATGCTGCCGGCAGATGGTTTCGGCATCATGAACTACGACAATGATTTCATCCGGAACTATCCGGTCAAAAACACTGTTGAAAAAGTAACATACGGTGTCCACAGCCGCGATACGGATTATTACGCGGACGAGATCACCTATACTTCTTCCGGTTCTGTCTTTACCGTCGTACATGGCGATGAAAGAGTGCAGCTGGAGACGAAGCTGCTCGGTGAACTGAATATCCTCAATATTCTCTCCGCTGTTGCGTGCGCCAGATATCTTGGCGTCGAATGGAATGTCATTGCCCGGGCGGTCAAAACCATGAAGCAGGTTGAACACCGTCTGGAACTGAAAGTGATCAACGGCCATCGTTTCATTGACGATGCCTTCAACGCCAATCCGACTGGTTCCGCCATGGCGCTGGACGTCCTCGGCATGATGCCCGGCACGAGATGGATCGTGACACCGGGAATGATCGATCTGGGTGCCAGACAGGAAGAAATCAACAAAGAGTTCGGCCGGAACATGAAGGGGAAGGCTGATGAAGTCATTCTGGTCGGCCGCAACCAGACCAAGCCGATCTACGCCGGTCTGCAGGAAGCAGGCTTCGATATGGACCACGTTTACGTGGTGGATACGGTCAAGGAAGCATTTGCCATCGTTTACAGTCAGGCAGATGCTGACGATACGATTCTGCTGGAAAATGATCTGCCGGACGCATTCAATCACTGAGTGCGCTCCGGCGGCTCAGGCCGCCGAAAAAAAACATCAAAATTTCGTGTTGCATTATTCTTTCTGCCATGCTAATATAAATGAGCGCTGAAAAAAACAAAGATGCGCTTGGCAGATGAGGAAATACTCAAGAGGCCGAAGAGGTGCCCCTGCTAAGGGCATAGGTCGGGAAACCGGCGCGAGGGTTCAAATCCCTCTTTCCTCGCCATTCATGGTCCTGTGGAGTAGCGGTTCATCTCGTCTCCCTGTCACGGAGAAGATCGCGAGTTCGAATCTCGTCAGGACCGCCATTATTGCGAGTGTAGTTCAATGGTAGAACGCCACCTTGCCAAGGTGGACACGGCGGTTCAATTCCGCTCACTCGCTCCTGAAAAAACGATGGTTATCCATCGTTTTTTTGTGTTTCCGGCATGAAAAAGAGCAGATCATGCGGATCTGCTCAGGTATTCAGAAATGCTCTGTAGAAGGCGAGAACGTCACGGTAGTACTTCGCACGGATTTCGTCGGTGGCGTTGAAAAGTTCGTGCCGGCTTTCCGGATAGGAGAGCAGGGTCACATAATGGCAGCGTGAGCGGAACAGGTTCTGGCCCAGATTGCGCACCATGTTATCACTGCCGGCCTGACAGATCAGAATCGGAATCCTGATTTTTCCGGCGTTTCTGTGCAGCTGTTCAGTCGCTGCCACAGCTGAGGAAACCCAGCCCCATGTGGCGCCCCAGGTCTGATAGGATGGATCCTGACAGCGCAGCCGGAACTGATATTCATAGCGGTCGGGATCCAGACAGGAGCTGTGCTCAAATTCATTGATAAAGGAGAACGGTCCCTGGCCGGGTGCGTATTCATGAACTTTGGCGGTCAGTTTCGGATAGATCTTCAGACCGCTGAGGATCCAGTCCGGCAGGTTTTTGATATCCAGCTGCAGCATCGGTGAACTCAGCACGGCACAGCGGAACATATCACGGTACTGCTCGAGAAAGAGGGCACTGGCCGCGCCGCCCATCGAATGGGCAAACAGAAACAGCCGGCCGGTCCGATTGTGTGGGATGACGACCTTCTGCAGGAAGGTATGAATATCTTCCACATACTCATTGAAATCATCGACATGGACCCGCTGGTCTTCAGCGTTGTGACTGCGTTCGGATTTGCCGTGGCCGCGCAGTTCAAGAAAGAACACCGAATAGCCTTCCTGATAGAAGCGGCAGGCTGTCTCATGGTACTTGCCGAAAAACTCGCAGAAGCCATGGACCATGACAACAGCGGCTTTTTCCTCAGGATGGACTGCTTCGTAGTAATGGAGACGGAGATCGTCATAGCTGGTGAAATAACCGTCTTTCACACTTTGAAACAGCCACGGCCGCAGTTCAGTTTCGATGTAGTCGAGATATTCCTTATTCATTTTCAAACTCCTGCAGAAGAGCACGCATTTTATCTGGATAGTTGGTGATGATGGCGTTGACACCCATTCTGAAGCAGTTGCGGGCAAAATCCTCACGGTTGACAGTCCAGACATTGATTTCCAAATCGTTTTCACGGCACTGCTTCAGGAAGTCCGGATAGCGCAGGTTGAAATACAGAGGATGAATGGCGTCGACATGATGTTTCGCACAGTACAGCGGCATGTCGATCGGACCGTCTTCATACAGAAAAGCCGTTTTCGCGGATGGATTCAGTTTCTGCAGTTTCACGATGGAATAGTGATTGAAGGAAGAGTAGATGACCCGGTCTTCCATGCCCATTTCACGGGTCAGGTTCAGGACTTTTTCCTCGATGCCTTCATAATCCAGATAACCAGTCTTCAGTTCGATATTGATGATCAGATCAGTCGGTCTGATCAGTTCGAATACTTCCCGCATGGTCGGAATCGTCACATGTCCGCATTCGGGATGCGTATATGAAAAATCAAGTTCCTTCAGTTCCGCCAGTGTTTTTTCACACAGCAGGCCTTTGCCGCTGCTGGTGCGGTCCAGCAGTTCATCATGACAGACGACGATTTCGCCGTCCTTTGTCAGCTGGATATCCAGTTCAATGCCGTCTGCCTTCATATCGACGGCGCCCTGAAAGGAAGGAAGCGTGTTTTCGGGATAATAACCGCTGGCTCCGCGGTGGGCCCATATTTTTGTCATAAGCAAATCTCTTTTCTAATTTTTATGATAAACCTTTCCGGCCACAAATCAGCATTTTTCTTTTTTGAATTCATGCCGTCCATCCGCCCTGAATCCGTTATAATAAATAAAAAAAGGGGATTTACTGTAATGTTTAAAAACTTTAACAAACTGGAGAAAGCCTGGATCTTTTATGATATCGGCAACTCCGCTTTTACAATGATGGTATCCACCATCATTCCGCTGTGGTTCAATACACTGGCCACAGAAGCGGGAATGACTGATGCACAGTACCTGGCCTACTGGAGCTACGGAACCTCGATCGCCACGATCCTGGTCGCGATCATCGGACCGGTATTCGGCACCATTGCCGACAACAAAGGATACAAAAAACCGATGTTCACAACCGTTCTTCTGATCGGTGTCATCGGCTGTGCGCTGCTCGGTGTGGCTCCCAACTGGATCCTGTATCTGGTTACCTATGTCATTGCCAAGGTCTGCTATCAGGCAAGTCTGGTCTTCTATGATTCAATGCTGCCGGACGTTACGACACCGGAGAGAATGGACATTGTCTCCTCACAGGGTTATGCCTGGGGATATCTCGGCAGCTGCATTCCGTTTGTCGTGGCACTTGGTTTCTACGCGCTTGGCATGTTCGGTATGATGCCGATGAAGATCTGCATCATCATCGACTTCATCGTGATTGCCGCCTGGTGGTTCGGAGTTTCCGTACCGTTGCTCAAGCAGTACCAGCAGAAATACTATGTCGAAAACGCAGGTGATGCGATCGGCGCCAGTTTCAAGCGTCTCGGCCATACACTGAGTGAACTTGCCAGAAAAAACAAGAAGGTTTTCTACTTCCTGATCGGTTTCTTCTTCTATATTGACGGTGTATATACGATCATTGACGAGGCAGTTGCCATCGGCCGTTCCTTCGGCTTCGGTGATATGATCCTGCTGGTCGTTCTGCTGCTGACTCAGGTCGTTGCCTTCGCTTTCGCGACGCTGTTCGGAAAACTGACCGAGAAATACGATTCCATCAACCTGATCTACGTATGTATCGGCGGCTATCTGTTTGTCGCACTGTTCGCCCTGACCATGCACGCTGTATGGCAGTTCGGTGTCATGGCATTCGTCGTAGGTATGTTCCAGGGTGCCATCCAGGCACTGTCCCGTTCCTATTTCGCCCAGATCATTCCGGCTGACAACTCCGGTGAGTATTTCGGTCTGTATGACATCTGCGGCAAAGGCGCTGCCTTTATGGGCACGATGATGGTCGGTGTCACAGTCCAGATTACCCAGAGCGTCAATATCGCGGTCGGCACACTGGCAATTCTGTTTGTACTTGGTTTCCTGTTCCTGCGTAAATCCGCAAACATGCAGTAAACATAAATAACAAAGCAGGCCCGGTTACATTCACGGATGAATGCAGCCAGCCTGCTTTTTTTTGGCTCAATGGTGATGCGGAGAAGTATTTTTTATTCGTCTTTCAGACCTTCTTTAACACCTTTGGCGATCTCTTTGGCAACTTCACCGGCAGCCGGGGCAAGATCCTTGGCGACTTCACTGGCGACCGGGGCAAGGTCCTTGGCGACTTCACCGGCGAGAGGTGTCAGTTCCTTGACGGTTTCCTTGAGAACCGGCATCTGCTGCTGGATCATGTAAGCGGAAATATCCCTCTGGCGTGATGTGAAGTACAGAACAAGTCCGAAACCGAAAACAGCCATGCAGAGGATCCATGCAAAGCCGACCAGTCCGGACTTCTCAAAACTGACAAAATCCCCGAAAAGCATGATACCGCAGCCGATAAAGCCGGTTAAACCGAGGATGATCATCAGAAGACTGACAATACGCAGCACGCGGGTGGTGTTCCGGTACTTTTCTTCGTTTAAGTATTCTCTGTTGCTCATAATAGACAACCTCCTGCTGTTCCAGCATATTATAGACGATTCTTCGGTCAGTGCATATATTTCGGGTATAAAAAAGCCCCGCCGTATACAGGCAGGGCGGGGTAGGAATTATTCTTCGCTGAGGAATTCATGGATGCCTTTGGCAGCCGTTTTGCCGGCTCCCATGGCAAGAATGACGGTGGCGGCACCAGTAACGGCATCACCGCCGGCATAGACGTTCTCTTTGGAAGTCATGCCGGTTGCTTCGTCAGCGACGATGCACTTGCGGCGGTTGAGTTCGAGACCTTCCGTTGTCGATGCGATCAACGGGTTCGGGGAAGTGCCGAGTGACATGATGACACAGTCGCATTCGATTTCGAATTCAGAGCCGGGAATGACAACCGGGCTGCGGCGGCCGGACTCATCCGGTTCACCGAGTTCCATCTTCACGCATGTGATGCTCTTGACCCAGCCGTTTTCATCAGCGTGGATCTCGGTCGGGTTGGTCAGCAGATCGAAGATAACGCCTTCATGCTTGGCATGTTCGATTTCTTCGCGGCGGGCCGGCAGTTCTTCGTCGGAACGGCGGTAAACAATATGGGTTTCAGCACCGAGACGGAGAGCGGTTCTGGCTGCGTCCATGGCAACGTTACCGCCGCCGACAACGACGCACTTCTTCGCTTTCATGATCGGTGTTCTGGATTCATCCTTGAACGCCTGCATCAGGTTGGATCTGGTCAGATATTCGTTGGCGGAGAAGACACCAAGTGACTGCTCGCCGGGAATATGCATGAAGCGCGGCAGGCCGGCACCGGAGCCGATGAATACCGCGTCGAAGCCTTCGTCCTTGAGCAGGGAATCAATCGTTGTCGATTTACCGATGACACAGTCGAGTTCGATCTTGACACCGAGTGATTTGACATTTTCGATTTCTTTCTGGACAACCGCGTCCTTCGGCAGACGGAATTCCGGAATACCGTAAACAAGAACGCCGCCGGCTTTGTGGAGTGCTTCGAAGATCGTGACGTCATAGCCGAGCTTGGCAAGATCACCGGCACATGTCAGGCCGGCCGGACCGGAACCGATGACAGCGACTTTCTTGCCGTTCTTTTCGGCCGCCGGCTGCGGTTTCAGACCCATCTCTTTGGCAGTGTCGGCAACATAGCGTTCCAGTTTGCCAATCGATACAGCTTCGCCTTTGATGCCGCGTACGCATTTGCCTTCACACTGGGTTTCCTGCGGGCATACACGGCCGCAGATCGCCGGCAGGGCGGAGGACTCGCTGATAATATTGTAGGCACCCTCGACATCACCCGCTTTGACTTTGGCGATAAAGCCCGGAATGTTGATGCTGACAGGGCAGCCTTCCACACAGAAAGGCTTCTTGCAGTTCAGGCATCTCTGTGCTTCCGCTTCCGCTTCTTCTTTGTTGTAACCAAGGCAGACTTCATTGAAGTTTGTCGCTCTTACTTTCGGATCCTGTTCGCGGACAGGAACTCTTTTAAACATATCCATTGTCATGTCAGTTTCTCCTTTGTTCCCTCAGTCGCACATGCCGCAGCCGCCATGATGGCTGTCGCCTTCCTTGGCCTGCAGATAGAGACGTCCTTCTTCAGTTTTATACAGAGTCATACGCTTCATTGCTTCGTCAAAGTTCACCAGGTGACCGTCAAATTCTGGTCCGTCGACACATGCGAATTTCACTTCGCTGCCGACGGTCAGACGGCAGGCACCGCACATGCCGGTACCGTCAACCATGATCGGGTTCATACTGACGACTGTTTCAATACCCAGCTCTTTTGTCAGCTGGCAGACAAACTTCATCATGATCATCGGACCGATGGCAATGACACGGTCAAATGAATGACCTTCATCGATCAGCTGCTGCAGAGCGACACAGACGTTGCCCTTGATGCCTTTCGAACCGTCATCGGTGCAGACATGCAGATTGGAGACTGCCGCCATTTCATCTTCGAGGATGATCAGGTCGCTGCTTCTGGCACCCTGGATACAGTCGACGTCAACGCCGTTGTTCTTCAGCCATTTCAACTGGCAGTAAACCGGAGCTGTTCCGACACCGCCGGCGATGAAGCAGATCTTCTTGTTCTTCAGTTCTTCCGCTGTCATTTCCGTCAGATCCGAAGGTTTGCCAAGCGGACCGACCATGTCATGGAAACTGTCACCTTCATTCAGGAGGGACATCCGGTATGTTTCACCACCGATGACCTGGAATACGATCTGTACGACACCTGTCTCAGGGTCATAATCGCAGATCGTAAGCGGGATTCTTTCGCCGTCCGCATCGACACGGACAATCAGAAACTGTCCAGGCAAAGCATGCTTCGCAATGCGTTCAGCTTCAACATCCATCAGATAGATGTTTGGTGCTAACTGCTCTTTTTTGATAATTCTGAACATACGAACCTCTTTTCTATGTTTTAATTCATCGTATATTATACATGATTTTATCAACTCTAACTGCATGAAAACCGGATATCGGGAAGTTCGTGCAGATGAATGGCGTGCATGGTATGATGAAATCAAGAGGTGAGACTATATGCTGAAAGGTGCAATTTTTGATATGGACGGTCTGATGTTCGATACCGAACAGATCTGGCAGAAAAACTGGAAACTGATCGCGGATGAGATGGGCGTCACACTGGCAGAGGATTTCAAATACAATATCTGCGGCACTTCCGGAGCGCTCATGAACAGCGTTATCGAAAAATACTACGGGGTGGAAGACGGCAGTGCTATCGCGGCTGACTGCAAAAAGCGGGTCCATGACGATCTGATGGAATTCACGCCGGAAAAGCCGGGTGTCCATGAGATCCTTGAATTCTTCCGGGATGCCGGTGTCCGCATCGCCGTCGCTTCCAGCAGCTCGGTGGAACAGATCAAGCGCAATCTGCAGAACACGAATACCCAGGACTTCATCGAAGTCATTGTCAGCGGCTCCGAACTGAAACGCGGCAAGCCGGAACCGGATATTTTCCTGGCTGCTGCCGAAAGACTCGGTATTGACCCGCAGGAATGCTATGTGTTCGAAGACGCGTTCAACGGTGTCAAAGCCGGTCACGCAGCAGGCTGCTGCACGATCATGATCCCCGATCAGATGCATCCGACGGAAGAAATCCGCGCATTGGCTGATGCGGTATGCGGTTCGCTGGTTGAAGCCCGTGATCTGCTGGCTTCCGGCGCACTCTGATTCATTCAAACAACAGGTAGCAATACCTGTTTTTTATTTATCTTTCTGTCTGATATACTGGAAAAAAGAAAACATGCAGGCATTATGCCGTATGGGAGGAAAATCTATGAAAAAATCATTACTGGCAGTTCTGGCAGTGTTTCTGCTTGCCGCTTGTTCGCAGCCATCCTCAACAGCAGATACGTCTTCCGGAACAGACAAACCGGCCGATACAGAGAAGCCGGCTGAAACAACTGAACCGCTCAGCTCTGACGAAATTCTGGATGTCGTGCTGAAAGATGCCGGCATTTCCGCTTCCCGTCTTTCTGATATCAAAGTCAGCTTGCCTGACAAGGACGGCAACATCACTGTGACATTCGGACTGAATGATCAGACAGTCACATATGTCGTCAATGAAACGACCGGAGAAATCGTCAGCAGCGATCTGCCGGAAGGAGCAGCCGAGACGGTGCAGACCACCCAGGATCCGATGGAAGAGGCGATCAATGCCGCTTTCAACACTCTGGAAGGCTACCAGGGCGGTGCCGAAAACATCACAGTCAAACCGCAGGGCACTGTCATTACGGTTGATTTCGACTGGAATGGAGAACACTATACGCTGCAGTATGACACAGCCGCGCATCAGATCGTCGAATAAGTAAGGGTGTCAAGTATGCATGATGTATTTATCAGTTATTCACATATCGATAAAAACATAGCTGACGCGATCTGTTCTACCTTTGAAAACCGGGGACTGCGCTGCTGGTACGCACCGCGTGATATCCAGCCGGGTGCCGACTGGGCGGATTCAATCATCAAGGCCATTGAACAGACAAAGGTCATGGTTCTGATCTTTACCAGTCATTCCAATATGTCCAAGCAGGTACTGCGGGAAGTGAACAACGCTGTCGACAGCGGTGTGACGATCGTTCCGTTCCGCCTGACAAACGAAGAACCGGCAGCCGGCATGAAGTATTATCTTTCGACTGTGCACTGGCTGGATGCCATGAATTCGGAACTGCATGCCGCGATTGATGACCTCTATGGTCTCTGCCGCGTCCTGGTCGATCAGATGGAAGGCAGACAGCCTGCCGTGCAGGAGAAAAAACAGGAATATCCGGGACTGAAGGAAACGAAGCAGAGCCCGCCGTATCTGCTGATCGGCATCATCGCGGCTGCCGCTCTGGCTCTTGTCGGGATGCTGTTCCTGCTGAACCGGAAACCGGCTGATGTGCCGACGGCGGAAACAGAAAACACGCCGGCCGTATCGAATGCGACCAGCGAAAACATCAGTATGGATGTTACCGAAACATATACGCAGGGCAACAGTCAGGGCAATCTGCAGAACGGCGGCTATCTGGCAACGGACGGGGAATACTATTATTACCGCAGCAACGACCGTCAGCGTCTCTACCGCATGAAAGCCGACGGCAGCGGTGCTGAGATGCTTGCGGACGAACCGGCCAGCTGCATCAGTGTCTATGAAGGATATGTCTACTACAATTCCAACGGTGTCAATCCTTCCATCCGTCGGATCAAAACGGAAGGGGGAGAAGCTGTCACTTTGCATTTCGGACCGACCGAGGATGTCCGCATCGTCAGGGACAGGATCTATTATCAGGACAGTATGGACGGCCTGAATCTCTACTCCATGGCGCTGGACGGCAGTGACGTGCGGCTTGAGAACAATATTGACAAGGCGTATTACTTCTGCCTGGACGGAACCTATATGTATTACAGCAACCAGGAAGACGGCGGCTATCTCTACCGTGTCAACATGGACGGCTCCGATCCTGTCTGCCTGTCTGATCACCGCATCGAAGGTATGACCATTGCCGGCAGTAAACTGTATTACAACGATCTTGACACCAACGTGCTGACGTCATATGACCTGAGCACCGGTGAGATCACGGAACTGACCAATGACTATATCTATTATCTGAATGTCACGGATACCGGCATTTACGGACACAGCGGCACATATGGTACGAAACTATGCACCGCCCAGCTGAACGGTCTTGGCTTCCGTCTCCTCAGTGAGGAAGATGCGGATCACGTCTGTGTCTGCGGCAATAAGATCTTCTACGAAAGCAACAAGGTTTACTATATCGTCAATATTGACGGCTCCGGCAAAATCGAACCATAAGCCAAAAAGAAAACGCCTTTGTATGTACAAAAGGCGTTTTTTTCTGGGCTTCAGTCTTCGGCGATGGCTGCGTTCAGAGCGATGCGCATCATGTCCAGGAAGTTCTTTTCACGCTGTTCGGCGGTCGTTTCTTCCTTGGAGACAAAGCTGTCGGAAATCGTCAGAATGCAGGCGGCATTCTTGCCGGTGACGCGGGCGTTGGAGAACAGTGCGAAACTTTCCATTTCCACCGCCACACAGTGCTTGTCCTGGATGACTGTTTTCTGGTAATCCGATGACTCATGATAGAAGACGTCAGAACTGTGAATGATGCCTTCGTGCAGCTTGATACCGAGATCCGAGGCGGCCTTGATCAGTTTGCTGTTCAGAGCGGCGCTCGGATAGGTAATGTCTTTGTCATATCCGCACTGCACTTTGGCATATGTCGTTTCCGAATAGGCGGCACTGGCCAGGACGACATCAAAGATCTTCAGTTCCGGAACATAGGAACCGGCGGAACCGACACGGATGATGTTGTCGACATCATAGTGTTTGAACAGTTCGTATGAATAAATACCGATACTCGGCATGCCCATGCCGGAAGCCATGACGGTAACCGGCTTGCCGTGATAATAACCTGTATAGCCATTGATGGCGCGGACACCGTTGACAAGAACAGGTTCGTCCAGGAAGGTTCTGGCAATAAAGCGCGAACGCAGCGGATCGCCCGGCATCAGAACGGTTTTGGCAATCTGGCCAATTGACGCTGAATTATGAGGTGTAGACATGATAATTGTTCCTCCGTTGTTCGTTTCTAAAAATCATTATAACTGTTTTTGTCATCTGCGGTGAAAAATGATAACCTTATATCTGTATGAAAAACACATATCGTATCTTCGTCATCAATCCCGGCTCGACTTCCACGAAGCTGGCATTGTCCGAAAATGAAAACAGAATATTTGAAACGGATGTCTTCCACGATTCTTCCTTTCTGAAGACACTCGGAACCATCAACGACCAGCTGGATTATCGGATGGAGGTATTGCATCAGTTCCTGGCCGAAAATCACATCGACCTGCACGGTCTTGACGCCGTGGTGGGAAGAGGCGGCGGCAGTTATTCGGTGCCCAGCGGAAGCTATCGCATCAGCCCTCAGTTAGTGGAGGATACAAAAAATGCCAAAGGAGGTCTGTACCATTCCTCCATGCTGGGTGTGCAGATGGCGGAAAGAGTTCAGCAGGAATTCGGCGGTATCGCCATGATGTGTGATCCGACCGTAGTCGATGAGTATCAGGATATTGCCCGGGTGACCGGCGTCAGCGGTATTTACCGGCGGGCGATCTGCCACGCTCTGAATCTGAAGGCGGCGGCCCGTCATTACGCCCGGGAGATCGGCCGGAAATATGAGGATCTGAATCTGATCGTCGCACATATCGACGGCGGCATGACCATTACCGCCCATCAGAAGGGCCGTATGATCGACGGCAATGACGGCGGCGGGGGAGACGGTCCGTTTACTCCGACAAGAATGGGCTCGCTGGCCGTGACCGACGTGCTGAATCTGCTCTATGACAGAGGCAAGGACGAGATCCGCTCCCTCTGTTCCCAGACCGGCGGCCTTTCTTCTCATTTCGGAACTTCCAATTCCGATACGATCCATGCCCTGGTTGAACAGCATGACGAAAAAGCCGAGCTGATCTGGAAAGCGATGATCTATCAGAACGCCAAAGCGATCGGTGCCATGAGCGCGGTCCTGAAAGGGCAGGTGGACGGCATTGTTCTGACCGGCGGTCTGATGCGGTTCACGGATGTGCGGCAGATGCTGGAAGAGTACTGCGGCTGGATCGCGCCGATCACCTGTTATCCTGGTGAATTTGAAATGCAGGCGATGACTGATGCGGCTCTCAGAGTTCTGCGCAATGAGGAAGAACTGAAGGAATACAGCGGCAGACCTGTTTTTACAGGTTTCCCATTTGACCAAAAGTAAAACGGGGTTGATTCCCCGTTTTTGTTTGCATTACTTTTTGGCGCCTTTGGATCCGCCGGCCTGGTAGGTCATCAGCAGGTCGGTATCGTAGGAGAAGGTCATCTTGGATCTTCTTCTTTCACGGCTCAGTGCCTGATCGACCAGGCGGTCCATCAGTTGTGTGAAGCTGACGCCTTTTTCTGTCCAGAGGTAGAAGGCAAGTGATCCCGGAATCGTGTTGACTTCGTTGATATAGACCGTTTTGGTTTCGGCATCCATCAGGAAGTCGATGCGGCATACACCCGAGATGCCAAGCACCCGGAAGGCCTTGAGGGCAAGCTTCTGGATGTTTTCCGTTTCCGCTTCACTGAGCGGTGCCGGAACGATGCGGGAAGTGCTGGCCATACCTTTGGAAGGACCGGCTGCTTTCGCGCCTTTGGCAGCTTTGCCGCCGCCCTGGTATTTGTCCTTGAAGGAAAGAAGTTCATCGTGGGAAACACTGGCGACTTCTTCCAGCACGGACGGCTCGGCGTTGTAGACGTCACCGAGGACTGAGCAGTTGATTTCACGCATCGGCTTGACAACTTTTTCGGTAATGACTTTTTCGTCATACTGACGTGCTTCTTCGAAACATGCCAGGTATTCTTCATCATTGTGGGCAATGGAAATGCCGACGGAAGAACCGGTGCGGGCCGGTTTCAGAATGACCGGATAGATCAGTTTGTGGACCTTTCTGAGAACAGCGTCGCGGTCCTCATCCATTTCCGTGCCGTATACCCAGAACCAGTTGGTGATGGGCAGGCCGTTGTCATTGAGAATGTTCTTCTGCAGAACTTTATCCTGACCGACCGCCGCGCCGTACAGGTCACAGCCGGCATAGGGCAGTTTCAGCATTTCAAAGAAACCCTGGATCGTGCCGTCTTCACCGTTCGTGCCGTGCATGACAGGAATGGCGATGTCAATGGTGCCCAGCGTCTTGGCCCCGAACAGTTTTGGTTTCACCGGCTTGATGACAACCTGGTTGTCTTCTTTGACAATGTCGATCTGGGTTGCTTCAGCGATTGCTTCGTCGAGCTTGCGGCCGGTAAAGAAAGTGATGTCCTGCATCGCTTCCGAAGTATACATTCTGCGGTCTTTGGCAATGTAAACGGGAATGACATTGTATTTATCCCTGTCCAGGGCTTCGATTGCCTGATGGGCAGAGATGATGGATACTTCATGTTCTACCGATTCACCGCCAAAAAAAACAGCCGTATTCAGTTTCATAGGAAAACCTCCGTAAAGTACCGATATATTATAACGCAAATGGATTCTGATGAACATGGCGGAAGTGCATCTTACCTTTATCCGGAAACTGTATATAATAATACAGTGAATCAGGAGTATTTATGAAAAAAGCATTGGTTTTAGCCGGCGGCGGCACCAAGGGAATATATCAGGTAGGTGCGATCGAAGCACTGAAGGAGATCGGTGAAGATGACTGGAGTATCATCACCGGCACTTCGGTCGGCGCGCTGAACGCGGCGATGCTGGTGCAGGGCGACTTCGACCGGATGGTCGACATGTACGAACACCTGCAGGCAAACCAGATCGTCAAAGGTTTTGTGCCGAACCCGGAAGATATGACAATCACTAACTTCATCAAGGACAGAGAAAGGTTCATTCCTTCCCTGAAAGCATGGATCAAGGACCGCGGTGTCGATATCAGTCCGTTCAAGGAAAACATGGCGAATTACTATGTACCGGAGCGTTTCTTCGCATCCGACATCGACTTCGGCTGTATCACCGCCCATGCCAAAGGCCACGGCGGTGTCTATGTGACCAAGGAAATGATGAAGGAACATGGCCTGGAGTGGCTGATCGCCAGCGCTTCCGCTTATCCTGCTTTTCCGATGATGAACATCGACGGAACCGATTATATTGACGGCGGCTATTTCGACAACTTTCCGATCGACTTCGCTCTGCGGCTCGGGGCTGAGAAAGTGATCGCCATCGATCTGGAAAGCACCCCGGCCCATCCCAATTTCATCGGCCGTGAGAACATTATTTATATCAGACCGTACACGGAACTGTTCAGTTTTCTTGATTTTGACAAGGCGAAGATGAACCAGGCCCGCCGCCGCGGTTATCTGGACGTCATGAAAAAGTTCGGCATTCTGTATGGTGAGCGCTATGCGTTTTCACCGTTCCACAGGCCGTCCTTCTTTGACGAATGGTACCGCAGTGTCATGATGCTGGAGACAAGGGTGGCGCTGGCCGGCAATCTCAGCGAACAGCTGAATTCCCACCAGGTCATTACCGACCGTCTGAAGAATCAGCTTCATGTCGACCATCTGCATCCGCGTCAGTATCTCTACGGTATGCTGGATTCCCTGATGGATGCCTGCTCACTTGAGGAAATCAAGATCTATACTTATGAGGAAGCCAGAAATCTGATTCTGGCGTCGTTTGCAGAAGCGCTGAAGGAAGACTATTTCGTCCCTTCACTGAACGTCGTGGATATTGCCTCGTATCTGACATCGCTGGATACCTTCGGCATCATTGCCAAACTGATCCACTGTCATTTCTATCCCGAGCACATGGCCGGTTTTGAAAACGTGATCCTGACAGTTGCGCCGTATGAATACGCACTGTCAGAGCTTGCGGCATTTATGATGAAGGAACTCGCACAGGAGTAAAGAAGATGAAAAGAATAGCAGCTTTTGAAAAAGTCAGTTTTGCGCAGTTTCGCAAAGACTGGGAATTGTTTGAAGCCGGCATGTCGGAAGAAGAGATCCGCAGGATCTATGATGCCATTCAGCTGCCGAGAAGGGCGACAGCCGGTTCGGCCGGTTATGATTTCTATGTGCCGTGCGAACTTTCCCTGGCGGCCGGTAAGGAAAAACTAATTCCGACCGGTATTCGTGCTAAAATAGAAACAGGGTATGTACTCATCCTTTTTCCGCGCAGTTCACTGGGCTTCAAATATCGTTTCCAGCTGGACAACACAGCCGGCATCATTGACAGTGACTACTATCATGCGCAGAACGAAGGACATATCATGTGCAAGATGATCAACGACTCCCGCCAGGGTAAGGAGGTCCGCATCAGTGCCGGCAGCGGCATGGTGCAGGGATTGTTTCTGCCTTTCGGCATCACCGAGGACGATGATGCGGAAGCTGTACGGACAGGCGGATTCGGCAGTACGACCCAAACGAATTAGAAAGCAAGGAAAACATGTACGAAGAACGTTGGAAACAGATTGACATAGATGAACCGATTCCGGAACATATCAGGGAAAAGATGGCGGAATGCCGCCGCCGCAGAATGATCCTGCCGGAAGAAAAATATATCAAGCGGCCGTCCCAGATCGAAGGGATCCGCAAAGCCGGTGTGATCAACACCGGTGTCCTGGACGAAGTTGCCGGTAAGATCCATGCCGGTATGTCCACCCAGGATATCGACAATATCGTTGCCGAATATACCAAAGCACACGGTGCCATCTGCGCGCCGCTGAATTATGAAGGATATCCCAAGAGTGTCTGCACTTCGATCAACGAAGAAGTGTGCCACGGCATTCCTTCCCGTCTGAAGAAACTCCATGACGGCGATATCATCAACGTTGACTGCACGACCATTCTGGATGGCTATTATGCGGATGCCAGCCGTATGTTCATGATCGGCAATGTGTCGCTGGAAAGAAAGAAGCTGGTTGAGGAGACAAAGAAATGTCTCGAGATCGGCCTTGCGGCAGCCCAGCCGTGGGCGACCGTCGGTGATATCGGCTATGCCATTTCGAAATATGCCCGTTCGCTCGGCTATGGCGTGGTCAGAGAACTGGGCGGCCATGGTGTCGGCCTGGAATTCCACGAAGACCCGTTCGTTTCCCATATCGGCAAGAAGGGCAGCGGCATGGTTCTCGTGCCGGGTATGATCATTACCATTGAACCGATGATCAATGCCGGCAAAGCGGGTGTCGTGATCGATCCGTATAATGACTGGACGATCTATACCGCGGACGGCAAAGACAGCGCCCAGTGGGAACATACGATTCTGATTACCGAAACAGGAAATGAAATACTGACATACTGAGGCAGAAATGAGAAAAGAAATCCTTTCGTTTACAGACCAGAAACCCGATGGCCGGCTGATCCATGACCTGGAAGAAGCTGCCGTGCACATCAGCGGCTTTGCGCCTGGACAGGATTCTTTTTTCGTCTTTATCATGCGTCCTGACATGATCAGGGAACTGGAACTGCTGGCGGATGAAGAAGGCGCGGGAAGAAACGCGCCGTTGCTTGTCGTGGCTTTCGCCGATCCGCGCAAGCCTGCCGCAAGAGCCGAGTCACTGTTCTCTCTGCATGCCATGGCCGCGGAAGCAGAACGGCAGAACATGTCTTCACAATACGCGCCGTTTGCCGTCAGAGTCTTTCAGGATCCTTCCTTTCGCGAACTGAGCAGCGCCTGCGGTGTGCCTTCCGGCTACGGATGCACCGGAGCGATCCTTCTTGGTGAAGAAAACGAAAGCGTACAGCATGAAGCACATTACAATGTGTTTTCCTATATTCAATGATTTTTGAGGTGCAGATATGAACAATATTATTTATGTTACCGGACACAGACATCCCGACAGCGATGCCATCTGTGCGTCCATTGCCTACACCGATCTTCTGAATCGAACCGGCCAGACAGCGGTTGCCTGCCGCCAGGGACCTCTGAATGAAGAAACCAAATTCATTCTGAAACGGTTCGGACTGGAAAATCCGCTCTTAATGACCGATGCCAGGGCAATGCTGTGCGATATCGATCTGGACCAGCCGACCGTCATCGGCAAGGATGAGACGGTGCATCATGCCTGGCATGTTATGCTGCACTCACGGACCAAGTCACTGTTTGTTGTCGACGAAAGCGGAAAGCTCTGCGGACTTTGTTCGACCAGTGACCTTTCCCGTACCAGGATCGACAGCGATGTCAGTCTTCACCGCCTGATGGCAACAGCCTCTCTGGAAAAGATCGCCCGCACGATTGGCGGTGAGATCAAGTTCGCTCCTGATGAATTCAAACAGAGCGGCATCGTGCATATCATTACAGTGCAGGAATGGGAACTGTCCCGCTTTGACCTGGCCGGCGGCATTTCGATTCTTTCTGCCGATGAGGATATGCAGAAAAAACTGATCGAGATCGGTGTCAAGTGCCTGGTCATAACCTGCGGCCAGACCGTCAGCAATGAAGTTGTCGCACTTGCCAGAGAACACGGCTGCGGCCTGATCACGACTGAACAGGACACGATGCACACAGCCAAGGTAATCACCGAAAGCTACAGCGTTTCCCAGGTCATGACGAAAAATGTCATGTCCTTCAACCAGAACGAATATGTCGAAGACGTGGCTGCCAAGATGGCGAATACCCGTGTCAGAAGCTATCCGGTCCTGGACGATGACGGCTATATTGTCGGAGCGATTTCCCGCTACCACACCCGCAGTTACAACCGCCGCAAGATCGCACTTGTTGACCACAGCGCTGTCAACCAGTCGATCGGCAACATTGACAAAGCCCAGATCGTCGCAATCGTCGACCACCATCATATCGGCAATATCCAGACCGATCTGCCGATTGAATACCGCAATCACCGCTGCGGCTGCACCTGCACGATCATTTCCAAACTGTACAAGGAAAACGGTCTGCTTCCCGACGCCCAGATCAGCGGCATCATGATGTCGGCGATCCTTTCCGACACACTGAACTTCCGTTCGGCGACAACGACCGACGAAGACAGGGAAACCGTCAGATGGCTGGCTGCCAGAGCCGGTATCACGGATATTGACGCATATGCGAGAGAAATGCTCGGCGCTTCCGTCGCCCTGAAGGATTCCACCCCGCATGAGATCCTCAACCGCGACCTGAAGAATTACGAGATCGGCAAGTACCGGATCGCCATCGGCCAGACCAACTACAACCATATCGAGGATGTTCAGAAACTGCTGCCGGAATTCCGTGCCAACATGGAACAGGAACAGGCGCAGAAGAATCTCGATCTCCTGGTCATGCTGTTTACGGACGTCATGGGCGAAGGCTCGCAGTTTGTTTTCTACGGACCGCTCTCCTATGTCATGAAGGATATCGTCGAAACGATATTCGACGAGCATTCCGGATTCGATCCGAATATCATCTCCCGCAAACAGCAGATGATGCCGAAGCTTTCCCAGCTGATCAAGGAAATCTGATCATCCGCAGAATAACGCATCGTATAATGCCTCTGAGTCAATAGCTCAGGGGCATTGTTTGTGTGCCGTGCAGGAGTGTACTGCCGCTGCTTTGCGGGAAGATGCGCTAAGATGTAGTTACAGACCGTTCTTTCCGCAGCGGACGAGATAACAGCCGGAAAGAGTATGGCAGTGAGGTAATGACGATGAAACTGTTTCATACAGGCAAAATGGAGATCCGTGATCCGGATGTCGGACATGGCCGGAAAAATGCGGATTTCGGGCCGGGCTTTTATCTGACACCGGATATGGATTTCGCGTATCGCTGGGCCGGTGCGAATGCTGTAGTGAATGAATATGAGCTGGATGAGGAAGGTCTGCGGATCCACCGCTTCCGCCGTGACGAAGACTGGTTTCACTACATCTTTCATAACCGCCGGGCAGAGGACAGTCTCAGTGCGGATGTCGTGATCGGACCGATTGCCAATGATACGATCTTTGAAACGCTCGGCATTATCAGCAGCGGTTTTCTGAAACCGTCGGATGCCATGAAACTGCTGATGATCGGACCGGAATATACCCAGGTTGCCCTCAAAACAGAGAAAGCGGTACGGCAGCTCAGATGGCTTCGCGCGGAAAAGATCACGAAGCTGGACGACGAACAGCGCCGCGCAGAACAGGCGGCGTATGACGCTGACTTTGCGAGAGTTCTCAATGAAATCACCGAAGAGGAATCTGTGTGATCCGGAAGGAAGCGGCGGGATCAGGCTGCTTCCTTTTTTTATGTTTGGGAAAGTGCGAGATGTGATACCATATTACAGAAGAAAGAAGGTAGGAAATGCTTGAAGTCTGTCTGCTTGGCACTGGCGGCACGGTACCGCTGCCGGAAAGATGGCTGACGTCGTGCCTGCTTCGCTGCCGTGGTGAAGAAATTCTGATCGACTGCGGCGAAGGGACACAGATCGCCCTGCATAAACAGAAATACTCGTGCAAACAAATCGGCACGATTCTTTTAACGCATTTCCATGCCGACCATACCGCCGGTCTGCCGGGTCTTTTACTGACGATGGCCAAGAGCGAAAGGACGGAACCGGTCACGATCATCGGTCCCCAGGGCCTGAAAGAATTCCTGGACGGCGTGTTCGCCATTGCCCGCTATGTGCCTTTCGAAGTGCATTATGCCGAACTGAAAGAAGACGAGGTCGGTTTTAAAGCCGGCGGCATGAATGTCACGGCATTTGCGCTGCGCCACAGTGTGCGGACCTACGGATACGAATTCCGCCTGCCAAGAGGACGCCGTTTTGACAAGGAAAAAGCGCTGGCGAACAATGTGCCGATGCGGATATGGAGCCGTCTGCAGAAAGGCGAGACGGTAACGTACGAAGGCACCGTTTATGAGCCGGAGCAGGTCCTTGCCGAGGAAAGAAAGGGTCTGAAACTGGTTTACGCGACGGACACGCGGCCGACGGAGGCGCTCGTCACGCATGCTGAAAATGCGGATCTGCTCATTGCCGAAGGTATGTACGGCGATCCGGAATGCCTGGAAAAGGCAAAGAAAAACAAGCACATGCTGATGCAGGAAGCGGCGGAGATCGCCAGCCGGGCCAAAGCGGCAAGACTGTGGTTCACCCACTATTCTCCTTCGGTCAAGGAACCGGAAATCTATCTAGAGGAAATCGAAAAGATCTATCCCGGCTGTGTCATCGCCAAAGACGGCGAAATGACGGATCTGGCATTTGCGGACGAGGAAATACAGAATGTTTGAAGTGATTATCAATCCTGCCGGTGCCGGCGGCAGAACCATGAAAATCTGGCAGAAAACAAAAGAATATCTGGAACAGTATCACATTGAATACCGTGAGCATTTTTCCGAACTGAATTACGGTATTGACGAGATCGCCGCTGATCTGACAGCGGAAGACAAAGACGTTGACCTGCTGATTATCGGCGGTGACGGTTCCCTGAACCTGGCCGTCAACGGCATCCGTGACTTTGCCAGAGTCCGTCTGGCCTTTGTGCCAAGCGGATCCGGCAATGACTATGCCAAAGCGCTGAACGTTCCTTCCAATCCTCTGGAAATCGTGAAAATGCTGAAAGACAACACGGTAAGAAGAAGGGTCAATATCGGGAAAATGACGTATCTGAACCGCTTTGACAAAGACGGCAACCCGGCCCTGGGCAGAGACTTCCGGCTGTTCAATATCAGCAGCGGCATCGGCTTCGATGCGGCAATCTGTGAGGAAGTGCAGCGGGCCGGCGCCAAGAAAGCTCTGAATCTGCTGCATATGGGCAGACAGATCTATATCTGGGTGGCCCTGCATCAGATCTTCACGGCTCGCCGTTCGGTGGTGAAGATCACCCTGGATGACGGGGAGGTCAGAGAATACAGCAAGCTTCTGCTGGCGGTCGGCATGAATACCGCCTATGAAGGCGGCGGCTTTAAATTCGGACCGGATGCCGACCCGGCGGATTCTCTGCTGGATCTGTGCATTGCCGATCATCTTTCCCAGTTTGATTTCTTCCGGATCTTCCCGTATGCCTATTCCGGCTCGCACGTGAAGTTCAAAGGGGTGGAAGTCAGGAAAACAAAAAAAGCGGAAATTGAGACGGATACACCGGTCTGGGTCCATACCGACGGTGAAATCGAATACATGTCTTCCCATATCCGCCTGGAACTGCTCGACGCGAAACTGAAACTAATGGTGTAAAAAAAAGAGCAATGGCTTTCAAGCCTTGCTCTTTTTATGGCGCGCCCGACGGGAATCGAACCCACAACCTTCTGATTCGGAATCAGATGCGCTATCCAATTGCGCCACGGGCGCACAACGAACATATGTTATATTAGCACGTTATGTTATAATTTTAAATATGGAAAAGAAAACTGATAATATTCGTCTGATTGTCTGTGATGTAGATAATACCATTATTCCTTCCCGTGAGGCGGCCATGTCGCGGCGGCTGGCGGCTGATTTCCGCAAAGCCATGGACAAGGGCATTCATGTCATTGTCAATACCGGCCGGCACCATACGTTTCTGCAGGAAAGTCTGTTCGAAGATCTGCCGATGGATCTGAACGGCACGATCAACGGCGCCTGCACGACAGACCGCAGCGGCAATGCGATTGCCCAGCATCCGATGAACGAGGCACATATGAAAGCCATCACGTTTCTGTGTCTGCAGTACAATGTCGGTCTGGGATTCAAATTCGTGGATCACATCGTGACCTATGCGAATCATCAGAAGTTCATCCGCGGCTATCTCGATACGGACAGCCCGTGGGAGGATCAGATCATTGATGATACGCGCCAGCATCTGCACCATCTGACATACGGCATGCCGCTCGGGACCTTCCTGGTCGGCGGCAAGAATATCGTAGAACCGTTTGTCGACGTCATTCCCGATCTGCAGTTTGCCTGGTCCTACCGGGGCGGCTTCGATGTTTTCCTGCAGACGGTCGACAAGTCACTGACGGTGGAAGCGGCTCTTGAGAAATACGGACTGACATGGGAGAACGTACTGGCCTTCGGTGATGCTGGCAATGACACACCGTTCGTGAAGAAAGCGGCGATCGGCGTGGCGATGGCAAACGGCAAGGATGACATTAAGAGCGCGGCGGATATTATCGCGGACGACTGCCGCAATGACGGTGTCGCGAAAATGCTGGAAGAACTCGGAATTGTATGAAAACAGTGTCCTGTATATAAGGACACTGTTTTTATCAGATCAGTTTGAGATATTCGAAGGCCTTGTACAGACCGTCTTCGTCAGTGCCGGCGGTAATATGATCCGCCGCTTTTTTTGCGCTCTCGCTGCCGCTGCCCATGGCAACGGCGTAGCCGCAGATTTCAAACATCGGGATGTCGACCGCTTCATCGCCGAAGGCGACGGTATCCGACGCGTCTTCGTCAAGATGGTCCAGGAGCACACGGATGGCGTTGGCTTTGCTGATGCCTTCCGGTGAAACATCACCATGCGAACAGTTCGGCGCGTCGCCGCCCCAGCAGCCGACATGCAGACTGCTGAATTCTTCACAGGCATTGAGGTAATCCTGCCAGCTGTTCAGACGGAAACTGATCTTGTTGACGTCGTCACGATAGGGACTGGCATTGTAGATCATCTTCTCGAAGAAGTCGCCGTACTGCGGCTCGCGGCCGTATTTCTTCCGGTAGGCTTCCTCCGATCTCTGCCGGTAGAAAGGTGAGGGATACAGACCGCTGTTGCATTCCAGATAGAATTCCAGGTCGTTGGCTTTGCACCAGTCGACGACATGGCGGCATTCTTCCGCACTCAGTTTCTGATGCAGGATCACTTCGCCGTTATCTTCGACGAAGCAGCCGTTGCCGCCGATCATGCCGTCAAGACCGATTGCCCAGATATCCTCATAGACTTCAGCTTTGGAACGGCCGGTGCAGATATAGACTTTATGACCGTTTGCCCGGGCCCGGCGGATCGCTTCCACAGCGGAACGCGGCGGTTTGTTATACAGCGGCGAGCACAATGTGCCGTCGACATCGATAAACAGTATTTTTCCCATCGTTATTTTCCGTTGAACACATAGCTGTCAAGACGCTGGAATGCTTCCTGTACACGGCTGAACGGCAGGGCCAGGTTGAGACGGATACAGTAGCGTCCGTGGAACGGCCGTCCGTCCTGCCAGAAGACACCGACTTCCCAGCCTTTGCGCAGCAGTTCGTCGATATCGATTTCATTTTCCCGGCAGAAGCCTTCACAGTCGATAAACAGCATATAGGTTCCCTGCGGACGGGAGAGGGTGACACCTTTGAAGTGTTCGTTGATGTACTGGTATGCCCAGCTGACATTATTGCTGAGAACTTCCCGCAGCTGGCTGACCCATTCCTTTCCTTCTTCGCTGTAAGCACCGATCAGCGCATACATGGAGAGGATATTCATGGAATTGTAATGGGAGAGGGAAGATTCCTTCAGGATGCGGTCATGGAGCCATTCATCATAGATGATATGGTAGCTGCCGATCAGACCGGCCAGGTTGAATGTCTTGGACGGCGCATACATGGCAGCGGTATGACTTTTCGCATAGTCACTGACGCTCTGGGATGGAATGTGATGATAATCATCCAGGGTCAGATCCGCCCAGATCTCGTCGCTGACGACATAGACATGATGGCGTTCGAAGATCTCATAGGCTTTTTCCAGTTCTTCTCTTTCCCAGACACGGCCGGTCGGATTGTGCGGGCTGCACATGATAGCGGCGTGGATCTGTTCGTCGACGATCTTCTGTTCCATGTCCTTGTAGTCCATGCGCCAGATGCCGTCTTCGTCCAGATAGAGCGGGGAATGTACGATATGGAAGCCGTTGTTCTCGAGAGAGCCGGTGAAGCCGATATATGTCGGTGAATGCAGCAGGACTTTGCCGCCTTTGCCGGCCAGCACGTTCAGAGCCGATACGACACCGCCCAGCACACCGTTTTCATAACCGATGTTTTCCGTTTTCAGACCTTCCACGCCATGGTGTTCCTTCTGCCAGTTGATGATCGCCTGATAGTATTCGTCACGGGGCAGAAAATAACCGAAAGCCGGATGTTCGATACGTTCCTGCATGGCCTTCTGAATCGAAGGAACAACAGGGAAGTTCATATCGGCGACCCACATCGGAATGATGTCGAAGCCTTCTTTCCTTTCAAAGCCGGTGAAGCCGAATTTCTGTTCGGCCGGACAGTCGACCGCAATGGCGTCATGGCCGCGGCGGTCCATGATCGATGTAAAATCAAACTTTGTCATTGTTTTATCTCTCCTTCGAATATCTGATAGTCATCATTTCTGATGTCGTGAATCCGGTGTTTTTTGCGGGTGACGGGTGAGCGGAATATGATTTCATCAGCCCAGAGTCCCATATGGCGGAAGTCTTTGGAAGGGGATCCGTAAAGCGGATCGTTGACGATCGGAAAACCGTGGCCGGCAAGATGGACGCGGATCTGGTGGGTGCGGCCGGTCTCAAGTTCGCAGGCGAACAGAAGATAGCTGTTTTTCACTGCCAGACATTCCGTCCGGGTGACTGCTTCGACACCGGTTTTACTGATCCGGTAAACACCGTTTTTATGACGGTCCCGGCCGATCCGGTCTTTGTATACTGCCTTTGTGTGCGGTTTGCAGCGGCCGCGGGCAATCGCCAGATAGTGACGGCTGATCTGCTTTTCCGCCAGCTGGTTATCCAGCCAGGCCTGAAAGAAGGGTATCTTGCTGTAGAGGACCAGACCCTGGGTGTCTTTGTCAAGCCGGTGCAGTGGCCGTACCGGCGCAAGGATCTGATGGTCCAGCTGATATCTTGCGGCCATTGCGTTCAGACAGGTATCGTCATCCGCTTCGCCATGGATGATGCAGCCGGGATCTTTATGAACAATATAGACAAAATCATCTTCGTAAACAACATGACAGGGCTCATCCGCCGGTTTCCAGTCCGGCTGTTCCGGTGATATCAGAATCGTTATGGGACGGCTGCCGATCAGTTCTTCATCGCTTATGACCGGTTTGCCATCAAGCAGGATCTGTTTGTTCTGCAACAGCAGATATCTGTTTTTGCGGGAGATCAGATATTCATCCAGAAAATCCCGTATGGTCTTCTTTTCATACTGCTGGGAAGGGAAGATCACGATGCCGTTTTCATTGCGTGTGTATTTCATGATTTCACCTGAGCGTATCCGCTTCAAGAACGGTGATGCTTTCCACGTGCGGCGTATTGGGGAACAGATCGAACGGGATCACGGTAACGACGTGATAGGCGTGCTTCAGTTCCTTCAGATTGCGGCCGAGGGTGGCCGGATTGCAGGAGATATAGATAATTTTGTCGGGATGTACTTTCAGCACGGCTTCCAGCATTCTTTCATCCATACCGCTGCGCGGCGGATCAGCCAGCAGGGTGTTGATATGATGGCGTGAAGCTGCCTTCAGCAGTCCGTCTGCCGCATCCGCGCAGATGAATTCCACATTGCCGATATGATTTTCTTCCGCGTTGGCTTTCGCATCACGGATGGCATCCGGTACATTCTCGATGCCGATGATTTTTTGCGCCTTGTTATGTGCCATCAGTGACATCGCGCCGATGCCGCAGTATGCCTCGACGAGAACGTCACAGGGATCGATTTTACTGATGGCTGTTTCATACAGCCGGACAGCCTGATCGACGTTCAGCTGGAAGAAAGCCTGCGGTGAGAGCTGCAGGGTGATGTCCTGGATCTGCACGGGAATCGTGCGGCTGCCGGCAAGCAGTTTTGTTTTCGGGCCGAAGATCTCCACGGTCCTTCGGCCGGTGTTGACCGACTGGAACAGCGAGGTCATATGGGGAATCTTCATCAGGGCTTCGACGGTGCCGTTATCGACAGTGTCTTTGCCGGTGACAAGTGTGCACTGGACGTTTTCGCCGATGGCCCGCATGATCAGATACCGCAGGCCTTTGCCGGTCTTGCTGTCGTAGGCGGGAATATGCTTCTGATTGAGCACTTTCATGACCTGCTTTCTGGTTTTTTCCAGTATAGAGTCATGCATCCGGCAGTTCTTGACGGGGATGAAGTGATTGCTGTTGGCGCGGTACATGCCGCTGTAGAGAACACCGTCGATCTGACGGACGGGAAGCTTGCACTGGGAACGCCATCCTTCGGTTTTTTCACCGCCGCGGATCGCCCGGACGAAATGACTGCGGACTTTGCCGTATTTGAACAGCGCCTCCTGCAGCAGTTCGGTTTTGACCTGCAGCTGGTTTTCGTATTTGAGGATCATCAAAGGACAGCCGCCGCATTCACTCTGATGCGGACAGGCTGCCTCGATGCGGTTTTCCGATTTACTGAGCAGACGCACGCATCTGCCTCTGGCATAGGTGCCGTGGTCTTCCTCAATGCGGACAACGGCGGTTTCACCGGCCAGCACGCCGTCAACGAAGACCGGTTTGCGGCGGTCATAGCCGATGCCTTCACCGTTGATGCCTGTTTTTACAAAGTTCATTTTCATATGCGTTACCAGAGAATGGAAAGATTGGAATCACTGCAGAATGTCGGCAGTCCGTAGATGATATAGACATCCGTATGATCACGGTCTTCAGACGGGATGTGATCGGATACTTTATCGGTATAGTAGCGCAGGTCGAAGACATCGATCTGCGAATACTCCTGAGCCAGATACGGCAGCAGGATATGGGCATAGGAATCTTTGATGACAACTGCCCGGCGGCCGCCTGAGGCACCGGTGCGGATACTGATATAGCCATGGTTGCCGTCGAGGTAGTAGGGATACTGATCCTTTTCCTGCAGGTGCTCGTCCACGAACATGGTATTCATCGTCGTGCCGTCTTCAAAGACGACCTGCACCGGCATTTCCTTGGCGGGCCGGATCCGGAAGATGCTTTCGGCCGGTGTCCAGAACGCGCCGGAACGGGAATACATCGTGCCGCGGAAATTATCCGATACTTCCTCGAAGGTGAACTGCTGCGCGTCCTTCTGCAGAACGCTCTGACAGATCGCCTGGTAGCCGATCAGGGCACCTTTCTCGTTCCAGTGATGATCGGTGCGGAAATAGCCGTCGTCGATCTGCCGCACAGCATCGCTGATGTCGATGCAGTTCTGCTTCGGCAGCGAGGCGGCGATCTCGCGGATCAGTTCCTGCTCGTTGACATTGACAGCTCCGGCCGGCAGATACTGCTGTTCACCCCATGCCGCGGAGGGCACCAGCAGGATGTTCAGCTTCATGCCGGTGTCGTCAGAAAACTCCTGCAGACAGGAGATGTTGCTGGTGACGGTCTTTTCATCATATGTCACAAACTGCTGAATAAGACGGCCGTCGCGGGCAAGCCAGACGCCGTTGTTTTCAATGGCGCCGGTGTCGATGCGCAGGGAAGCCTTGCGCCGGATCCAGCTGTCCCGGCCGACGAAATGATCGGAGAACCATTTTTCAAAATCGGTGTCAAAATCACCGAAGAGGATATTCTGAGCGGATACGGAAGGGAACGGCACCAGCACCCGGTTCTCGTTTTCCGAGAAATCCTTTTTCTCAGCGAACAGGTTCACCGCGCTCATGCCGAAAACAAACAGGCAGAAAACACCTGCTGTCATGATCCGGATCATTTTTTCACGGGAAGTGTTCTTTTTCATGCTTTCTCCTAGAAACGGAAATACAGGAAGGGGTTATAGGATGCGTCCACGATAAAGGCGGTGCAGACGATCAGCGCCAGCAGCACCAGCAGCGGCCGGGCCATGGCGAACGTATTGTTCTTCAGGAAATTCATGCGGGTGCGGGCAATCGGTGTGCAGGCTGCCGCGCAGACGGCCAGCAGAACGAAATTGTCACGCAGGAAATAAACTGTATAGGCATTGGCAAAGGCGGACGCGCGGCCGAACATCATGCCAAGGTATGTCAGGACCTGGGAAAAGTCGGTAAAGGCAAACAGAACCCAGGCAACCAGAACAACGAACATCGTATAAATGTGTCCGACAAAGGCAGGGGCTTTCTGCAGCGGTTTGAGAAGGAATAATTTCTCAATGATCAGAACGATGCCGTAGAAGATACCCCAGAGAACGAAGTTCCAGGAAGCGCCGTGCCAGAAGCCGGTCAGCAGCCAGACGATCATGATATTGATGATCTGTCTTTTCAGACCGAGGCGGTTGCCGCCGAGCGGAATATAGACATAATCACGGAACCAGTAGGAGAGTGACATATGCCAGCGCCGCCAGAAATCCGTGACAGAGCGCGCGATGTAGGGGTAATTGAAGTTCTCAAGGAAATCAAAGCCGAACATTTTGCCAAGGCCGATCGCCATGTCAGAATAGCCGCTGAAGTCAAAATAGATCTGGAAGGCATAGCACAGGATACCCAGCCAGGCGGTCAGAACACTGCTCTGGCTGAAGGAAAGGGAATTGACCGTCTCGAAGACCTGTCCGCAGCTGTTGGCCAGCAGTACTTTCTTGGCCAGGCCGCACATGAAGCGGACCACACCCTCGTAGAATTTGTCGACGTTCTCTTTCCGGTTCTCCAGCATGCCGGCTATATCCCGGTAGCGGACGATCGGACCGGCAATCAGCTGCGGAAACATGGTGACATAAGCACCGAAATTGATGACGGATCTCTGCGGATCGGTATCATGACGGTACAGATCGATCGGATAGGACATCGCCTGAAAGGTATAGAAACTGATGCCAATCGGCAGACCCAGCTTCAGCGGCTTCAGAAAGGTGATGCCGATGGCGTTGAGATTGCCGATGAAGAAGTCATAGTATTTGAAAAAGCCCAGCAGCAGAAGATTCAGAACGATGCAGATCGTCAGATACTTTCCGGCTGTCTTTCTGTCACGGTCACGGTACTGGCTGATCATCCTTCCGAAGATCCAGTTGAACAGGATCGAGAAGATCATGACGAGGACATAGACCGGCTCGCCCCAGCCATAAAAAAACAGGCTCACAACCAGGAGCACGAAGTTGCGGAACCGGAAGGGGACGAGAAAATAGACTGCCAGCACGGCCGGCAGATATGCAAACAGAAATGTCAGACTGCTGAATACCATCGCTTTTCCTTATAGAAATAATACGTGGATATTATAACAATCTTCATGGGGAAAAGACAGGGCGAACATACAGAAAAAAGGCACTTTGTGAAAAGATGTACATACCTGAAAAACGTTGTAAAAAGGCCGGGAAACAACTAGAATTGTTAATAGAGAAAACTAAGGAGGGTAAAGGAATAATAATGAGCAAATTATTAAAGTCTTCTCTGGCAGCTCTCATGGCTGTTGCGCTTGTCGGCTGTTCTTCTCAGCCTGCAGCAGGCGGAAACACCGGAGGCGGTGATGACACTCAGGGATCCAAAGTATCCATCGGCTTTGTCAGTGATGTCGGCGGCATCGATGACAAATCATTCAACCAGACTTCCTGGGAAGGTATCAAGAAATTCGCAGACGAAAACGGTCTGAAAGAAGGTTCTGATTATTCATTCCTGCAGTCCAACAACGAAGCAGACTACATTCCGAATCTGTCTGCATTCGCAGACAAGGGCGTTGACCTGATCGCGGCTGCCGGCTTCATGTTCGGCGATGCTATCACGGAAACTGTCAATGCATATCCGAATCAGAAGATCCTCATCATCGACGTTGACTGGCTCGAAGGTGAAAACCTGCAGCAGGCAGTCTTCGCTGAACACGAAGGCTCTTATCTGGTTGGTGTCGTTGCCGGTCTGAAGGCTATGGAAAACGGCTCCAAGCATGTCGGTATGGTTATCGGTCAGGAATCTGAATCCATGTTCCGTTTCTGGGCTGGCTACCAGCAAGGTGTATGGGCTGTCTGCCCGGACTGCATCATCAGTTATGACAACGCTGACAACTTCACAAGTCCTGAAAAGGGTCAGTCCCTTGCTCAGAAGCAGTACAATGCCGGCGCGACGGTTATCTTCGCATGCGCAGGCTCCACTGGCAACGGCGTTATCAAGGAAGCTTCCGAAAGACGCGGCAACGGTGAAGATGTATGGGTAATCGGTGTTGACACAGACCAGTATTCCTATGGCGTATACGGCGACGGTTCCCAGTCTTCCGTTCTGACATCCATGATGAAGAGAGTTGACGTTGCTACATACAATGCCTGCAAGCAGGTTGCTGACGGCACCTTCAAGGGCGGCGTTGTACGTTACACACTGGCAGACGGCGGCGTTGGCTTACCGGCAGAGAATCCGAACCTGACAGACGACGTTCTGGCAACTGTCAAGGATTACACAGACAAGATCGTTTCCGGCGAAGTTAAAGTCGAAAGCACTCCTGTCGTTGAAAAGGGTTCCAGCGATCTGACAGTCGGCTGGTAATTGAATCCACAGTATCAACAGACGAAAGGGTATCCGCGCGGATACCCTTTTTATATCTGTTTTCAAAGCCGCCGGTCAGTAATCAAACCGTTTGACGGCACAGTTGGCAATCCCGTAGGAAGCGAATTCCTCATTGGTCATGGAAGTGAAATAGGACTGAATGATGCGGGCCAGTCCGTTATGGGCGACCAGTATATAAACGACATCTTCCTGGGAAGTGATCTCATCGAGCAGGCCGTATACCCGGTGGGCGGTCTGAAACATGCTTTCGCCGCCGTCATAACGGTCAGCGAAGCATTTCTTTGCCTCATGGAATTCTCTGCCGTCCCGGGCTGTTCCTTCATAGCGGCCGAAGCACTGTTCTTTCAGGCGCTCGTCGGTGCGCATCGGGATGCCGCACAGGCGGGAAATCTCATGGGCTGTATCGGCTGCCCGAAGCAGCGGCGAGGCGATGATCCTATCGGCGTGAATTCCTTCCTTCCGCAGTGTCTCGGCCGTCATACGGGCCTGTTCAACACCTTTATCGGTCAGCGGAATATCGGTGGCGCCGCAGATTTTGTTCGCCACATTCCAAAGTGATTCACCGTGTCTGACAAAATAGAAATGTCCCATAAATGATCCTCGCTAGTATTTCAGATTCGTCCTGTTCAGGGAAAGGGTATTCTCAGTCTCTTCGTCTCTGCCTTTGACAATGCTGATCTCGGCCAGCGTGTCCCAGCCGTTGTGACTGAGGAAGCCAAGCATTTTGACGATGTACGGTTTCATGACGACCCGCAGTTCTTTGCCTTCTTCCGCCGCGCATTCCTGCGCCTTCTGAAAGAGAGCCGTGCCGATGCCTTTGCGCCGGTAATCCGGTCTGACATAAAGCGTTCTGAGAAGCATGTCCGCGTCGTTTTTCAGGATCATGTAGCCGACATAGCGGCCGTCTTTGACAGCGGCGAAGACAGGATCCTGACGCTTCAGAGTTTCATCGATTTCTTCCTGGGCGGCTTCAATATCCTGCTCCAGGCGGATCTTCTTCAGGGCGGCCAGTTCTTTGACACAGTCAGCATGCATGTAAACGATATTGGAACTGTTGTGCTTCGTGATCGCGGTGATGCGTACCTCCTTCGGCATGCTGACAGGTTTTGGCGCCGGTTTGTTTCTGTCTTTTGTATAGTCAATGTCAAATCCGTAGGAGTTATCTTCTTCCTCTTCGTCCTCTTCTTCGTCCGGAAGAAAGGCGTAGGAGGATTCATATTCGATGCCGTTTTCCTCACACCATTCGATTGCCAGGATGCGGTGCTGACGGTCCCGGAAATCATACCAGTCTTCGGTAAGGTCAAAGCGTTCCAGCGCTGCCCGGAACATCCGGAAAGCTCCGCGGCCGTGGATTGCGTTGCTCAGCCATTCGGCCGCCGTGCTGTCATCTACGGTTTCAATAAACAGTTCCATATTGTGGTAGTCATCGATGCGGTGGCGGTCCGGCAGGGGAATCGCGGAATCGTATTCATCAGGATCGTAGGTACTCGCGGAAGGATCGTAACGGTAATCATAAACAATTGTCTCGGTGCGCGGGTCATAGTAGGCGACAATTCCGTCCTCGGCACTCTCTATCTCATCGATTACACTTTGCAGATTGATCTTCATTTTATCGTCCTCCATCATCATTGTAGCGCTCGGCACGGGCAAAAGGCAGGAAATGATCATGGAATTGTTTTATAAAGAAGACAGGAGGTACCTGTTATGGCAGAAACATTAGTTACCATAAAAAAGCGCAGCAGTGTGCGCAGTTTCAAACCCGAACCGGTCGCAAAAGAAATCGTGGATCAGATCGTGGAAGCCGGCACATGCGCGGCTACCGGCATGAACCGTCAGTCACCGATCATTCTGGCCATTGATGATCCGCAGGTGCGTGATGAACTTTCCAGAATCAATGCCGCCGCGATGGGAGCGGAGAACGATCCGTTCTATGGCGCGCCGAATGTCATCGTTGTACTGGCAGACAGATCCGTCCGCACATATCTGTATGACGGCACACTGGTCATGGGCAACATGATGCTGGCGGCGGAAGACCTCGGCGTCGGCGCCTGCTGGATCCACCGCGCCAAGGAAGAATTCGAATCCGAATACGGCAAGGCACTGCTTGCCAAAGCCGGCATTGAAGGCGACTACGAAGGCATAGCCAATCTGATTCTCGGCTATCCAGAAGGTGAAAAACCGGCCCCGAAGAAACACAAGGATAATTACGTATACCATATCTGAAAAGACCGCTGAGGTCTTTTCTTTCTGCCTCTGATACGCAGGATGCATCAAAAGAACGGTCTGCATTCACTTTCTGCATAAAAGGATGTTCTAAATTGCATGGTCCGGGACATGGTATCTCAGCAGACAGTCATGATATGATGCAAATAGATCAACAGGCTTTATGGCCTTTATGCAGAACAGACTTGAAAGAGAGCAATATTATGAAACCGTACTATGTTGTTGGCCACAAAAACCCCGACTGTGACGCGATCGTATCGGCGATTGCCTATGCCGCTCTGAAAAGAAAACTGGGAATCGATGCCGAGGCAAGGGCACAGGGAACAGCCAATCCGGAAACTCTGTTTCTTCTGAAGAAATATCATTTTGAACAGCCGCCTGTCATTCATACAGCCAAGTGTTCCCTGGCGGAAATCGAAAAGGATACACCGGTGCTGGCCCGTCCCGACATGACGATGAAGGAAGCGCTCGATCTCGTCATCACCCAGAAGAACAGAGGAATGCTGGTGACGGATGAAGAGGGTCATCTGGAAGGCGTCGTCTCTGTTTCCGACCTGACCCGTTTCTGGATCACCAGCGAAGAAAACATGGTGGAACTGATGACGCACGCCACACTGGACAATATCATCAAAGTCCTTGACGCCAAAGTGTTCTTCCGGAGTGATGCCTTTTCACCAAGCGGCGTGGTTCACGCTGTTCCGTCTCTGTCGGACAACCCGGAACGCTTCCGCGGCAGTATCGTCATTCTGCGAAACAGCCCCGATATCCAGCGTTTTGTCATCGAAAACAGAGCTGCCCTGATCATCATCTGCGGGGAAGACTGGATCGATAACGTGACACTGGAAAAAGCAAAGGAAAAGGGGGTTTCTGTCATCCGCACTCCGTATTCCGTGCTCGACTGCACCAAGTATATCTATCAGGCGCCGCCGATCGAAGTCGTCACGACCAGAAACGTGATGTCCTTCAATGAAAAGGACATGGTGGACGACGTGACCAAACGTCTGGCCAAGAGCCGTTTCCGTTCCTATCCGGTACTGGACGACGAAGGCAGGGTGAAGGCGGCCATTTCCCGTTATCATCTGTTCAATTACGAAAAGAAACGTTTCATTCTGGTCGATCACAATGAAGAAAGTCAGTCGGTGAACGATCTTGAATTCGGCGAAGTTGCCGAGATCGTCGACCATCACCGTATGGGCGGCATTGAAACGGTCAATCCGATCAATATCACGGAACGCGTCATCGGCAGCACGGCGACCATTATCACAGGCATGTACCGCAGTCACGGTATTGAACCGGATCATGACATGGCAGGGCTTCTGCTGGGCGGTGTCGTCAATGACACATTATGTCTGAAGTCACCCACGACGACTGACGAAGACCGCGAAGCAGCCACTTATCTCAGCGGCATCGCCGGCATTACACCGGAAGCGCTGAATGAGGAAATGATCGGCGCCTCCATGTCGATCCTCAACAAACCGTATCTGGAACTGCTGTATGACGATTTCAAGGAATTCCGTATTGAGAACACCCGCGTCGGCATCGGCCAGTCACCCTGCAAGAGCAAAGAGGAGTTCTTCCGGATCCGCGACGGTTTCCTGGCGTACATGAACGAAGTGATCGTTTCCCAGCATTATGATCTGCTGGCCTTCCTCTTTACCGATCCGGCCGGTACCGGTTCCTATATGATCTATACCGGCAAGAAGGCATGGGTCATGAAGGAGGGTTTCCAGAATATTCTCGACGAGAACGGCTTCGCGCCGGGTATCATGTCCCGCAAAAAGCAGATCCTGCCGGTCATTATTGATACGCTGAACAAATAGTCCGGAACAGTCCGGACTTTTTCGTTACGGAAGGTTCCGGCGGACGGAAAACAGTCTGTTCCTGTTACAATAGACATATGCATAAACTGTTTCTGATCAGCGCGAAAATGCCGGAAGATTTCTGCTTCTATGAACAGGTTTTCAGAGAAGCGGGGTTTCAGTGCGTCTTCAGCAGAGACGAAGACGAGCTCCTGCTGTGCGATGCTGCGCTGCTGTATGGCGACGCGGACACGGCGGCCGATGAAGAATGTCAGAGTCTGATCGGTTTCTGCCGGCGGCGCAGTATTCCGCTGCTCATCATTCATGATGATTCGCGGTATCCTCGCGAAGAAGGCGTCTACAGCGCTTTTCATACCACGATACCGGAATTCATGACCATTCTGTATCCGCCGAAAGAAAAGGAACCGGAACTCTCACCGGTTCAGAAGAAGATTCTGAACACGTTCATGATCCTGTTTATTCTCGTGCCGGTTCTGCTGTTCGCATACCGGATCTGCATGGGCGCTGACGGCACGGTGCTTCCTGAGGAAAAAACCGCCGAAAGGGAAACGGTGCTTCTTGATACCTATGGAAACGCGGCGGCGCAGATCTATACGATTTCCAGCTTCGGGGATACGATCTACCGGGGCAGCGGCTATGCGGTCAGTGACGACGGCTATATCCTGAGCTGTGCCCATATCGTCGATCATCCGTCTGTCCGCTACCGCGTTGTCTATCATCTGCAGCTTCTGCCGGCTGAACTGATTGCCGTGGATGCCGACCGGGATCTCGCGCTTCTGAAAGTGGAGACAGCGACAGTGCCGCTGAGGATGAGCGAAAAGGAACCGGCCACCGGCGCGGATATCTGGCTGATCGGCTGGCCGGAAGATCAGCCGAAAACGATTCTGTCCGGCACATACGATGGAACCGAAGTGCAATCCGGCCGGCAGTCTTTCCGGCTCATTCATCTGCCGATGTACCAGGGGGTCAGCGGCTCCTGTGTGATCAATGAAAAAGGCGAAGTCGTCGGAACGGCGGCTGCCATGGACAGCAATGATCACACGCTTGGCATGATCATATCGTACCAGGACTGCTCGGCATTTCTGAAGGAACATATTTTTGTCCGCCCGGGTCAGTGACAGTTTCCCGCAAAGAAGGATTGTCGAAGGAAAAGAACGAGATTAACATTGAGATAGAGAGGCCGCGTGTATGAGTAAAAATGAAAAGAAAAGCATCACGATGACAGAGGGCAGTATTCCCCGGCTGCTGATCACCTTTGCCATTCCTTTGTTACTGGGAAATATCTTTCAGCAGTTCTACAACATGGTCGATACCTGGGTCGTGGGCAATTATGTATCCAACGAAGCTTTCTCGGCTGTCGGTACGGTCGGACCAGTCATCAATATGCTGATCGGTCTGTTTCTCGGCCTTTCCAGCGGCGCCGGCGTTGTGATTTCGCAGTTTTTCGGAGCCGGCCGTGAAGAAAGGGTCAGAGATACCGTTCACACAGCCATCATCATGACTTTCGTGTTGGCTGTCATAATGACGATTGCCGGTCTGTTTCTCAAGCCGCTGCTACTGTCTCTGATGAAAACACCGCCGGAAGTGTATACCCAGGCGGATGCCTATCTTTCCATTTATTTTGCCGGTGTGGCCGGTCTGCTGTTTTACAACATCGGCGCTTCCATTCTGCAGGGAACCGGTGACTCGCGGCGGCCGTTCTATTTCCTCGCCACAGCGGCTGTTCTGAATATCATTCTGGATCTGGTCTTCGTTCTTGTCTTCCATATGGGTGTTGAAGGCGTCGCGTGGGCAACGGTCATTGCCCAGGCTGTCTCGGCCATCCTGACGGTCTACACGCTGATGCACGTTGATACCTGTGTCCGGCTGAACCTGAAGGAGATCCGCTTCCATGGCGACATTCTTTCCCGTATTGTCAGAGTCGGCATTCCGGCTGCTCTGCAGATGGCGATCATTTCCTTCTCGAATATCTTTGTACAGTCCTATATCAATCAGTTCGGCGCGGATATCATGTCCGGCTGGACGGCATACTCCAAGATCGACGCGCTGATGCTGTTGCCGATGCAGTCGATCGGTCTTGCGACAACGACCTTTGTCGGCCAGAACGTCGGTGTCGGCAAAACGGACAGAGCCATCAAGGGCGTGCGGATCTCCATTCTGATGTCTTTTATCGCCACTGTCATTCCGATGATTCCGGTCATGGTCTTCGCGCCGCAGCTGGTCAGCTTCTTCAACTCGAGAGCGGAAGTCATCAGTGCCGGCGCAATGTTCCTGCACTGGATCTCGCCGTTCTATGTTCTCTCCTGTCCGTCCAACGTGCATGCATGCGCGCTGCGTGGCTCCGGAAACTCACGCGGCCCGATGTTCATTCAGATCGCGTCCTTCGTTGTCTTCCGGCAGATCTATCTGTTTATCATGTCGAACTTCATTGCCAATGAACCGATTCCGATCGCCATGGGTTATCCGGCCGGCTGGATGGTATGCATGGTGGCGATGTATCTGTATTACCGCAAGGTCGGCATCGGCAAAGGGGCAATTGTCTGATGAAAGGAAAACGGTGATAGCATGAAAGTTACTTTTTTCGGCACGACGACTCTGCTGTTTGACGACGGCACCGATCAGCTTCTCTTTGACTGCCATTTTACCCGTCCTTCCCTGGCAAAGTATGTCAGAGGCAGTGAGGCGACGGATACGGCCATGGTCGATGAGATGATCGCGAAACACCATATTGACCGTCTGAAAGCGATCTTTATTTCCCATACCCATCATGATCATGTCATGGACGCACCGTATATGGCTGTTCGGACCGGTGCCTGTATTTACGGATCTTCCTCAGCCATGAATGTGGCAAAAGGCGGCGGTGTCAGCGAAGAACAGATGGTGCAGTTCCATGCGGACGAAGAATATACCGTGGGTCAGTTCAGAATCAAGGTGCTGGCTTCCAGACATTCCAAACCGACGATACTGAATAACGATCTTGGTGAGACGATCGATGAGCCGCTCGTGCAGCCGGCCCGTCTTCGAGATTACAAAGAAGGCGGATCCTTTGACTTCTATGTCGAGGCAGAAGGGAAGAAATTCCTGATCCGGCCCAGCTTCAACTACATCGAAGGACAGCTGGACAATTATCCGGCGGATGTTCTCTTCCTCGGCATTGCCGGCTTAGGCAAGGCGGACGCTGGCACCGAGAAGATCTTCTTCCGGGAAACGACGCAGAAAGTGAAGCCGAAGCTGGTGATTCCTCTCCACTGGGATAATTTCTTCGTGCGGCTGAAGAAACCGGCCGAGGGTATGCCGCATGTGATCGAACCGACCGGCGAATCCTTTTTCCGGTTGATGAGACACTGCGAGGAGGAAGGCATTAACTGTCTGGTTCAGTTACCACGCACCAGCATTGAAATCTGAGGGAGAACGGAAGCATGGTATCTATCAGAAAAGCCGGCCTGCCGGATATTGATGAACTGACGGAACTGCGGGTTGCCTATCTGAATGAGGATCACGGCGGTCTGTCTGCGGAAACGGAAAGAACCCTCCGCACCCAGCTGCCCGGTTACTTTCAGCGACACCTGAATCAGGATCTGTTTGTGTATCTGCTGATCGTGGAAGAATCAGTCGCTGCCTGTGCGTTTCTGCTGGTGGATGAAAAACCGATGAGTCCGGCGTTTATCAACGGCCGCACCGGCACGGTGCTGAATGTATACACCCGCGCGGACATGCGGCACAGGGGCTATGGCGGAAGAGTCATGGAGGAACTTCTGAAAGACGCGGAAAAGATGGAAATCGCCGTCATTGAACTCAAAGCGACCCAAGCCGGTTATCCGCTTTACCAAAAAGCCGGATTTGCGGATGATCAGTCTGTTTATCACCGTATGGTCTGGCATAACAGCAGGGTCAGATAGTAGTAAATAAAAATAGTGGAATATTCTCTACTAAATCAGAAAAGATGGTAAAATGAAACCAACAACAATCTGTTCTGAAAAAAGGGAGGATAATTCACTTATGACAGGTTTTCCACTTATCATTGTTTTTGTGCTTGCAATCGTTCTGATGATCATTATGATTTCGAAACTGAAGATTCATCCGTTCATTTCAATCATGCTGATCTCACTGGCGCTTGGTCTGATCGCCGGTATTCCGCTGGTTGATAAAACCCTGGAAGACGGCACGAAGATCAGCGGCCTCGCCAATGTTATCGGTGCCGGTTTCTCCGGTACCTTCTCAAGCATCGGTATTGTAATCATTCTCGGTGCTCTGATCGGCAGTATTCTGGAAGTAACCGGCGCGGCTTTGAAACTGGCTGACATCGTCATCAAACTGGTCGGCGAAAAGAATCCGGTTCTGGCCATGGAACTGATGGGCTGGGTCGTTTCCATTCCAGTCTTCTGTGACTCCGGCTTCGTTATTCTGAATCCGATCAGAAAAGCGCTTGTTCAGCGCACGAAGGAATCTTCCGTTGCCATGACCGTCGGACTGGCGTCCGGTCTGTACATCGCTCACGTATTCATCCCGCCGACACCGGGTCCGATCGCCGCGGCATCCACGCTGGGTATCGGTGACAATCTTCTGCTGGTCATGGGACTTGGTGTTGTCTGCTCGATCTTCCCGCTGGCTGCCGGTCTGTTCTACAGCAAATACATCGGTAAAAAAGTCAAAGCTGACGATGAAACAGCAGACGCGGAGACCGTAAAGACATATGAAGAACTGGTTGCTGAATACGGCAAACTGCCGAGCGGCTTCTCTTCACTGGCTCCGATCATTGTTCCGATTATTCTGATGTCTCTCTCTTCCATCGCTTCCATGGCCAAAATGTCAGGCGGCCTTGCCAGTCTGATTGCCTTCCTCGGTACTCCGATCATCGCCCTGGCTGTCGGTACGGCATTCGCTGTCGCCCAGCTGAAAGGGGCCGGCAAGATGGACAAATTCTATGACATTACCAATGACACACTGAAGACAGTCGGCCCGATCCTGTTCGTCACAGCAGCCGGCGGCGTGCTGGGCAAGGTCATTTCCGCTTCTGACATGGTCAACTATATTTCCGCACATGCGACTGTGCTTTCGGCTATGGGAATCTTCTTCCCGTTCCTGCTGTCGGCGATTCTGAAGACCGCTCAGGGTTCTTCCACTGTCGCTCTGACAACGACAGCCGGCATCGTCGCTCCGCTTCTACCGGTTCTTGGTTTTACCACACCGGTGCAGATCACACTTGTATGCATGGCAATCGGCGCTGGCGCAATGACAGTATCACACGCCAATGACTCTTATTTCTGGGTTGTCACCAACTTTGGTGCCATGTCACCGGAACGCGGTTATAAAACACAGACGATGAACACTCTTGTCATGGGTGTGGCGGCGATACTGGAAATTGCTCTGCTGAGTCTTTTCCTGCACTAATCGTTCATGACAAGGGAGAATGGTATGAAACTGTTATTTGCTTCTGATTCGTTCAAAGGTTCGCTGAGCAGTGAACAGACCGTCGAGCTTTTAGCCAGAGCCGCCAAGGAAGTATTCGGTGAAATCGAATACAGCGGCGTTCCGGTCGCTGACGGCGGCGAAGGCACAGTTGACGCGGTCATCAGTGCTGAATACGGAGAAAAGCTGAAGGTGGAAGTCTACGGTCCGCTGATGGACAAAACGACTGCCTATTACGGCATGCTGGACAGCAACCGGGCTGTGATTGAAATGGCAGCCGCATCCGGTCTGCCGCTGCTTCCCAGAGAACTGCGTAACCCGCTGTACACATCGACATATGGCACCGGCCAGATGATCAAGGATGCTCTGGACAAAGGTTTCCGCGATCTGTCGATCGCGATCGGCGGCAGTGCCACCAACGACGGCGGCATGGGCTGCGCCAGGGCTCTGGGTGTCCGCTTCCTGGACAGAGACGGCAGCGAACTGAAGGGCAGGGGCTGCGACCTGGAAGAAGTCGCATCCATCGACGTCTCCGGTCTTGATCCGCGTCTGAAGGAAACGAAGATCACCGTTATGTGTGACGTGACCAATCCGCTCTGCGGACCGGATGGCGCGACATATACGTTCTCAGCCCAGAAGGGTGCGACACCGGAAATCCAGGACCGTCTGGAAAAGGGCATGATCAATTACAAAAATGTCATTATCCGACAGTTCGGCATCGATCCGGACACGATCAAAGGCAGCGGTGCAGCGGGCGGCCTGGGAACCGCTCTGTTGGTATTCCTGCATGGTGAGATGCGTTCCGGTATCGAAACCGTTCTGGATCTGATCAATTTCGACAAGCGTCTGGAAGGTGTGGACATGGTGGTAACTGGCGAAGGAAGAACTGACTGGCAGAGCTGCTTCGGCAAAGTCATGCAAGGTGTTGGTGAGCGGGCCAAGGCCAAAGGTGTTCCGGTTCTCGGTCTTTCCGGCGGCATGGGCAAAGGCGCGATGGACATCTGCAATCATGGCGTCAGTTCCCTGATGACAACGGTCAACGGACCGATGCCGGTCGAAGAAGCCATTGAACGGGCGGAAGAACTGTATTATGAAGGCGCTGTACGCATGTTCCGGTTTGTCAAAACCGGCATGGATATGCGCTGAATCTGAACAGAAAACTCATTGTCATACGGCAATGAGTTTTTTCAGATACAGAAAAAAGACGCTGTTTTGGAACAGGCAGTTTGATCCGGGGCCTGTCAAGTAGACACACGAAATAACTAAAGTAACACTTGCCCAATCGGAATTGATCCGATTGGGTTTTTTGATGTTTTTATACCTGCCAAATATTGCTTATACTTCTCGATCCTGCGGTTTACAGGGATCGGATAGAATACAGGAGTGTCGGACTGTAATGCCTCAGTCCTGACTTCCATCGGTGTTTTACAGCCAAGGCGCTCCTGATATCTTCTGTGATTGTAGAAATAGATATATTTATCGATCGAGTCGATCAATGATGCTT
>CADBEA010000013.1 GCA_902793635.1 uncultured Erysipelotrichaceae bacterium
CGCATATGACATCATTGGCTTTTCCGGCGCAGGTAGCTGCAACTTTTTATCACCTTCCTTTAACTGCTTTCTGCGCTCTCTTTGATAAACAGCACTCTTTGTGTCATTACCGATGCTCAGCGGGCGAACAATGTCTGTATTGCTGTTCTGCTTATGAAGCGTAGGTTCCTTAGGATCTCCGGAGATGGTTAATCCTGTAATTGCCATAAACCCATCTGAATTAATGTAGATCAGCGAGCCTTGGATCAGCGTGGCAACCCCATCTTTAATTGATACATCCGTGAAGCCACCCTTCATTTCAGCCTCCAGATCATCAGCTGTTACAGGAAGAACTCTATCCCCTATACGCCGGCAAAGAACTCCGCCATAGTTCGCATATTTTAATGCGAGACGGATCCAAAGCCACAAATATTCAGGTCCGTGTTTCAGTCGTTCAATTGCCGCAACTTCTTCACAGGAATCAATTCCCAGTTCAACTTTTAGGAAATAAAACGTTTCATTTCTATTCGGCACTTTGATCACCGTCCTTTTCTGATTCAGGTGATCCGTCCGAACCTGGGTGCCATTTGGCATATTCCTCTTCATTCATTTCCCGAGCTAATTTGGCAACACGCATTCTTGTGATTCCTAAATAATCGGCGGTTTCAGCATCACTGTGAGTGCCTTTGAATCGAATGCTGTAATTGAATATTTTATGCTTTAGAACATTGGGATTTTTAGCATGAATTGTGTAGCTATATACGAGGTCTAACGCGGCAAAGACGTGAACACCGTCTGTAACTGTTCTTTCGCGGCTGATCGGATCGATGAGATTATATGTGTAATGCCTGTAAAATAGCGTAAAATCAAGCAAATATAGGTATTCATAGTTTGTTCCCGAAATACTCATACACCATGAGTTGTGCAGATGATCAGATCACCGTCTGTCACATCCGTATGACCACCGCATACGGCAATGACCTTCGCCTTCGGGAAATACTGCGCCAGCCGTTCCCGCAGTTCCAGGACTACCTGTCTTCTGGGAATGGCAAAGCATACCTTCTTTCCCTCTTTCAGCATCTTCGCAATGCTCATAACAACCAGTTCTGTCTTGCCCGCACCGCAGACGCAGTGCAGCAGCACATCAGAGGAATCAATCAGTTCCGCGCACCTTACGGCAATTTTTTCCTGCGCCTTGGTCAGCGGATACTGCAGGGTATACTCTTCACTGCCTTCGGAAACCGGCGAAAGAGAGACCGGTTCATTCTCTTCCTCCAGCATGACCCTGCCGAAGGATATGCATTTGCGGCAATACCATCCCCTGCTTCCTTTGTAGAAGTATTCTCTGTCTGTATTCAGACATCTTGGACATTGCATAATAAAAGACCTCCTCACTGTGTATATATTCGCGAAAAGGTCTGTTTCTCTCTTTTTATCTATGATTCACCCTTCTTTTTTTGCTGTTCAAGCCTGTTTCTCATGAAAGAAGAGATTATCCGGTTTCATCGTATCTCCTTCTGACTGCCTGCAGAATCATGAATTCTTAAAAACAACTGTTTTAACGAGCTGCTGATCAGACAATCTGGAACGATCAGTCCTAATCACTTTCCATCTTCCCGATTGAACTCGTTGTTTTAAAATCAATACGGATATTGCTGAAAACAACTTCACCAGCAAGACAATTCATATCTGTCGGATGTATTACAAAACAGATTTCCCTGATACACTCCAAAGGTTTGTAATTCATGTTTTTTAAAGGAATGCGAATTTCGTTTTTACCAGCTCCCACAATTGTTTCATTAACAAAGACCCTGTTGTTTTCAGCACTTTTGAATTCAACTGTCAGTTTATTCAGAACCCCATCACGATTATCTGCGGTAAAACAGAATGCAGCATCACTGTCAAAGGACAGGTATTCCCTGAGATTCAGATTTTCCCAATACACAAGTGCAACTGAGGCAAATGACGGATCATCGTATTCAAGTAATGACAGGTTAAATGTGAATTCGAAAGAATCACCTGCATTGCGGCATTTTGCGATTCTGTCACGCGGAACCGGCAGCCTGCCTCTCTCATCAAAATAAGCACCTGCCTCGACTCCGTCATACAATGATGCTTTTCTCAATATTGATTCATGAATCATTGTGCAGAATTTTGCAATTGCGACATTCAGCCTTGCAATCGTCGGATCATTCTTATCTTCGGGAAAGTGCCTGAGCACTTCAGTAACTGACTTTGATGACGTAAGATCAGCAAGCTGCATTTCAACTAACGGTGTGTCTGCCAAAGCCTGTCCTTTGTTCAAAGGAGGCAGCAGCATTGGCTGAATCAGAATAGATGCCACGTCATCATCGCAATATCTCTCATATGCGGCACCAAGTTCAAATGCACAGTATTTGCTCTTCCAGTATTCTCTGGAAATGATCGCTATGAATACATCCGCATTTTTCAGATTTTTATAAATAGTATCTTTGAAATTCTGGCCTGGATCAATTGATGATTCATCTGACGAACAGAAAATATATACATCCGGGTTAACAGCGAAAATCAATTTCATTAAGTCATCAACCAGCCAGGCATTCTGAGATGAGTGACTTATAAACACATTTTGCTTCATATTCTTATAATCCTCGTATCTTTTTTCAGCGTAATAGAATATTGAAATATTTACAAGCATTCAAAACAGCAAATCAAAAAAGACCTCCTCACTGTATGCATTGTGAGAAAGCCTTGATACTCTTTTTTATTTCTCTTCGCCAAACAGCCGGTTGAAGTTATCGAACACCGCTTCGGCAAGCTGTTCCATCGTGATGTTTCTGATCTGACTGATCGCTTCATAAATACGTATCACATCTTCCGGTTCATGCCGGTGTCCCAATACCGGACTCTGATACGGTGAATCGGTTTCGATCAGCAGCCGGTCAAGAGGAATATCCGCAATGACCTGACGCGGCTTTTTCGATCCCGGAAACAGGACACTGGCACCGAAGGAAATATAGTAACCTTCTTTGATATACAGCCGGGCCATTTCAAGCGAACCGCTGTAGCTGTGAATGATGCCGCGACAGGGATGTTCCTTCAGGATGGCCAATGTATCGGCACTGGCTTTGCGGCTGTGGATATTCACGGGCAGATGATACCTGCGGGCCATTTCCAGCTGGGAAACAAAGAAATGTCTCTGCTGTTCCTTCGTGTGCGGATGTGAATAATAATCCAGGCCGGTTTCACCAATCATATCGGGATGATATGTTTCGACGATTCTGTCCAGTTCCCGCAGTCTTTCCTCGCTGCTGTCATCTTCGAGATCCTGGGGATGAATACTGCAGGCAAGTTTAAAACCGGGATACTGTTCCCTGAGAACAGCTGACGCCTGCAGGTCATGTCTGCTGCAGCAGATCATGATGACATTACGGACATCTTTGTCCAGCATTCTGTTTATGACATCTGTCCTGTCACCGTCATACTGCCGGGAACCGAGATGACAATGCGCGTCAACAAAGATCATTTTCCTTCTCCCTTTCCGGTTTACTGTTCAACGTTGTAGATCACAGCGACTTCCTTCCGGCGGGTGCCGATAATGGCAAATGCCGAAAGCAGGCAGAAGCCCATAAAACCGGAAATAACAAGCCGCGGTGATATCTGTAAAGCAAGCCAGCCGGCTGTCAGTTCACCGACCAGGCTGCCGCAGGTATTCAGCATATTGAAAGCACCGTTGAATCTGCCCTTCTTTTCATCCGGCACATAAGCCTGGGTCGCTGAAACACGGATCGTGTAACTGGTCACACCAAGGATACCTGACATAAAGCAGAACAAAGCGCCAAGCGGCAGCGACAGATAAAGGTAGGTGCCTTCCAGAACAGCGGTGACGATATACACGAAAAAAGCAATCCGGAATTTGTGCTGGGGCGGAATCTTATGCCGGTAATGCAGACCGCCGCCGATTGCCCGGCCGACCACGCTCATGCCGACTACGATCATGAAGATATACTCTCCGTTGGCGTAATTCGCCCTGAACCATGGCAGTGTCAGAACATTGGTGGCACCGTAGGTCATCGCAGAAACGGTAAAATACAGGGCAATGGCCAGCAGGCCTTTGTCGTTTTTCAGGAAGAAGAATCCTTCCCTGATATCTCTCAGCATCATTTTTGTCCGATGCTGCGTGTCCTCCGTCTTCTTCTGCAGATCAATATACTGCTCATAGCCGTCAGCAATTCTTGTTTCCATAACTGCCGCCAGGAAGAAACAGACCGCGTTGGCAGCCAGCAGCGGTGAAATACCGACCTGCTTGTAGACAAACGTCGCCACCGGCACCATGATCGCCGACAGGGTTTCCAGAACGGAAGCGACCGAATATGCTTTGGCATAATTGCCTTTGGTGATCAGCAGCGGGTAAAAACTGGAATATGCGACCAGATAAATACTGTGGATCGATCCAATCAGAAAGACATATACCGCAAACAGAGGAAAACTGAACCAGCCGCCGGCAAGAATAAACGAAGCGGCAAGATAGAGAATACTGGACAGGAAATCCAGCATGTAAATTGTCCGGCGCCGTGAGAAACGATCAAGAATCGCTCCGGAAATGATCGGAACGATGATCTGCGGAATGGTAAATACCGCCAGATAAACAGCATAAAGGAGCGTGGATTCCGTATAATCCAGAACCATCAGACTCATTGCGAAACCGGACATCGCATTGCCGAGCATGGAAACAACACTGCCGGCTGTAATGATCGTGAAGTCCCTTGTCCAAAGGGTGTTCTTTTCTTCTGCAGGCATGATTCTATTTTACTTGATTGCCCTGGCGCAAAGCACATAAAATGACTGCTTTTCGAGGATGATGCAGACCGGCCGCGCTGTCTCTGTTTCCATCAGGAAAAAACAGTGGTTCCAAACAGCACGTACCTTTTCAACTGCCCGTTCTTCCATTACAATGGATTCAAGTCTCAAAAGGGGGAAAAACGCACAGATGCCTGCCTGGGCATTCACAGGTGCGTCCGGAATCACTATGAAACTGAGAAAATGGGTAATTGTCACACCAATCGTATTACTGCTGGCGGGCGGCGGCTTCGTTGGTTACAAAGTGTATCAGAACTATCTGGCCGAACAGGCAAGACTCGAAGAAGAAAAAAAGCGGGAAACGCTGTATGTCTCTTCTGAAGAGAAAACGGTGGAGATTGAACGGCGGGACGGCGAAGGAACCCTGACGCTGGTCCGCGGAACACCGGTGGAAACCCGTGTCGTGCCGCTCGTGGTCAAAGAAAACGAGGAAGATGAAGAAGGAAAGGAATACCGGCTTGTCTTCATTGACGAAGTGGAATACCTGATGACTGACGAGCAGCTGAGCAGTGACCTGCAGGGTGCCGTGAAGGAATCTTCCGGATTTGTCTTACGGCCTGCCATCATTTACAAAGATCCAACCGGTCCGGCGATCGCTTCAACGGCTGATGCCGGCGCGGAAGTGCAGATCACCGGCTTCGCAAATCTTCTGCCGGACGGCAGCGTCGACCGTTACAAGGTCAGTGTAAATGACCAGCAGGGATATCTGCGCAGTGAATACCTGGTCAGAAATTCAGCTGACATTCCCGATACTGTCGCTTCCTTCCAGTATGAAAGAGAAGACATCTACGGCGGCGGCAATGCCTACACACTGGATTATTCCGTTGTCGACAAGGGCAATTTCCCGAACAATCAGATGCCCCGGGAAGTACGCACCTTATATCTGAACAAAACATGTATCGAAACGATCGATGACTACATTGAAGTCGCCAATAACAGCGGCATCAACGCCTTCATCATCGACATCAAGGAAAGCGACGGTCCGGCTTATGAATCACCGGTCATCAAGGAATACAGCCCGACCTCCTATGACAGTGCCTTCAATTCGTTTGACGCATATAAAGCCGCAGTGAAGAAGTGCAAGGACAACGGCATCTACGTTATCGGCCGTATCGTCACCTTCAAGGACGACCTGTATGCCGAAGACCACCCGGAAAACTGTCTGGTGGACATCGGCAGCGGTGCGCCGTATACCCTGGCAAGTGCCTACTGGCCCTCACCCTACCAGCGTTCGGTCTGGGAATATAATATCCGGCTTGCCATTGAAGCAGCGGAAGAAATGGGCTTCGACGAGATCAACTTCGACTATATCCGTTTCCCGGATCTGATCGATCTGGAAATGGACAATATTGATTTCCGCAACACCTACGGTGAAACCATGGCGCAGGCGATCAATAAATTCCTGATCTACGCCCGTGACGAACTGCATGACAGAAATGTCTATCTGTCCTGCGACGTATTCGGCGAAACATCCAACGATTATGTCACCGCTTATGGTCAGTACTGGCCGATGATGTCCAATATCGCGGATGTCATGTGCGCTATGCCGTACCCGGATCACTTCGCGATTCATGACTACGGTATTGCCCAGGCAGTCTGGGAAGTTCCTTATGAACTGCTCTACAACTGGGGTCTGTACATCATCGACCGTCAGGAAGAAACACCTAATCCGGCGAAAGTCCGTACATGGATCCAGGGCTTCGATACCGACTATAAGGAACCGGAAGTCATTTACGACGTCAACAAGATCAACGAACAGATCGATTCGCTTTACAGCAACGGTCTTGACGACGGCTACATGGTATGGAACGCGCCGAGTGAATTATGGCGTTACTGGGAATACGTACCGGCGTTCTACGAGCGCATCAGCGAATAATCAGAAAACAGATAAGGGAGCGTGTCAACGCTCCCTTTCATATTTCCGCCGGGAAAAGAAACAACTATAATATTTATATAAAGACGGAGCAATTCATATGAAAACACAATACACCGCCGAAGAAACCCTTCAGAAACTGAAGGAAGGCAACCGGCAATACATCGATTCGGAACGGAATCCCGGTGACATTTCCCGGCATATCCGTGAAGAAACCTATGCTCATGGCCAGCATCCCTACGCAACCGTGATTGCCTGCTCGGATTCACGTGAGATTCCCGAAGCGATTTTCTCGGCCGGTATCGGCGAGATCTTCACGATCCGCGTGGCCGGTAATGTCATCGATGCATCGCAGCTCGGCAGTATTGAATACGCGGCCGAACACCTGCATGTGCCGCTGACCGTCGTGCTTGGTCATACGAACTGCGGTGCGGTGGAAGCCGCTTCGCAGGGCCATCTCGAAGGTTATGCCGGAACCCTGACAAAGGACATTTACAAGGCAATCAAAGGCGAACCTGATCTGACTGCCGCCAGCCGTCGGAATGTCCGTTATCAGCTGGAAAAGATCCGTACGGCATTTGCCGGTAAATGCTGTTTCACAGCGATCGGTGCCCTCTATCATATCGAAAGCGGCATCGTTGAGTGGTTTGAAGACTGAAAACAGCCGGGTTCTGCTGAACCTGGCTATTTCTTTCTCATAACACAGAATTATGCAATATATGCGGCATCTGAACGTTCACAAACGATGAACGATTTCCGATGCCTCTTTTGTTTTCTCATGCAGGACAGCAGGCGCCGCGTTTTCCGCCGGCCAGCCAACTGCGAACATGGCAATCAGATCACTGTCCGCCGTCTCGGGAAACTTTTCCTTCACGGCATTGACGTCAAAATGACCGATCCAGGTAGTGCCAAGACCAAGGTCCTGAATCTGCAGCATCATATGGGTTGCCGCGATTGCCGCATCGATATCAGCGAAATTGCGGCTGTCGAATTCCCGGACCCAGCCTTCTTCCGGACAGGCACCGATAACAAACACGAGCGGTGCCGGCTGGACGAACAGCTGTTTTGTGCAGTCTTTGATTTTCGCAAGTGCTTCTTCCGATTCCATGACCCAGATACGGAACGGCTGATAGTTACAGGCGGTCGGGGCAGCCATGCCAGCCGCGATGATCCGGTCAACAGCCTCTTTCGGAACCGGTCTGTCACTCAGACTGCGGCAGGAGTAACGTGCTTTGGCAAGTGTGTAAAAACTCATCTCTTCTCCACCTCCATATACATATACTATATCCCATGAAGCCGGATCATTCGATCAAGACGCAAAAGCGGCCCGGCATTAAGCCCGGCCGCCTTCATTTCCTTCTGAAGATCAGTTATTCTTTACCGCTCCATATCTTCCGGTGTGGTGATCTTGATATTGGCATAGCTTCCTTCCACGGTTCTGACTCTGACATCCGAGAAGGCTTCCACCAGTGAACAGTCATCCGTGCCGGTGAATTTCGCCTGTATTGCCTTTTCCATGCACTCCATCAGCAGGCTTGTTTTAAATGCCTGCGGTGTCTGGGCTGCGGCCAGTGTGCTGCGGTCGTAGGTCAGTTCGACATACTCTTCCGCGTCGATCTTCTTGATCGTATCCTTGCAGGGCACTGTGAGCAGCACCGCGTCATCTGTCTTGAGCGCTTTCTTGATGCGCTTCAGACTCTTCTGATCAAGATACGGACGGGCGCCGTCATGGATCATGACATATTCGCCGATGGCCGCAAGCAGACCGTTCCTGACACTTTCCTGACGGGTCTTACCGCCTTTGGCAAGGGTGATCAGACCCGGCCAGTCGCCTTCCATATTCTGATAATATGTCAGCGCCTCGGTAACGACAACGATCTGAATGCAGTCTTTGTCGGATCGGAAAACATCCATGGTATGATTCAGGATCGTTCGGCCGTCCCGCATTTTCGCATAGACTTTGTTATAGCCAAGTTTCATTCTTGTGCCGCTTCCCGCGGCTACGATTACAGCTGTGTATTTCATCAATACTATTAAATCACAATCCATCTCTGATGGATAAAAAAAGTGATCCCGTTCAGGAGATCACAGAACCAAGCAGTCCATATGACAGGAACGTCATGATTACGGCTGCCAGGAAAATACCCAGCAGAATGGAAATCGATGCCTTTTTCAGATCCATGTCAAACACGGCTGCGACCAGGCTGCCTGTCCAGGCACCGGTGCCCGGCAGCGGAATACCGACGAACAGCAGCAGACCCAGAAAACCATAACGGTCGATTTTCGGCTTGTTCTTTTCAGCTTTGGCCATCAGCCATTCGGCCACTCTGGACAGATGGTGTTCCGACATCCAGTGAAGCACGCTCTTGATACCCCAGAGGATAAACGGAATCGGCACGATATTTCCGATCACACACCAGAAGACAGCTTCCCACATCGGCAGTCCGAGCATCCGGGCCAGAATCAGTCCGCCTCTTTCCTCAATCAGCGGGATCATACTGATGAAAAATACCGACAGCTGCGGGGAAAGCGGGATATGCGCTGCCCACCAGGCAATAAAACCTTCCATCTGATACCTCCGTAAATACCTGCATACTTTATCACAGGCTGTTTTCTTTCGCAATCTTTACTTCAAAGCCATCCGGAAAACACACTGTGAATATTTGGAAAAATAATTGTTGACTTTCACATATTACAGGGTTATTATGGATAAGCATTCGGTGAAATGGGCCTGTAGCTCAGGTGGTTAGAGCGCACCCCTGATAAGGGTGAGGTCGTTGGTTCAAGTCCATTCAGGCCCACCATTTTACTGAATTGATGTGGGGTTTTAGCTCAGCTGGGAGAGCACCTGCTTTGCAAGCAGGGGGTCAGCGGTTCGATCCCGCTAAGCTCCACCATTGAAAAGGGAACGCAAGTTCCCTTTTTTAGTTTTACACGGCGCTGGGAAATACAGAAAAAAACTGCATTTCTGCAGTTCTGTCCCTTACTTGCTGGAGATAATGATCTGGCCGGTCGTTTTGTTCATTACTTCCGACGAAACGAAATAGTCGCCTGCCGCAAGATCATACTCTGTTTTTCCTGAACTGTTGACAGTCAGTTCAAAATCCGGCTTGGCTGATTCATCAGGAATCGGCAGAGTATCCGCGTCATTGGAAACACTGTAGAATTCGATAAGGACTTCCCCTTCGATCTCAGAATCGACAACGATCTTCTTTCCTTCTTCCAGTTCGAAGGTTCCCGCCATGGCAGTGGCGCCTTTCTTCGCGTTTTCCGCATTTATCTCAACATTCAGATCTTCGTTCATGCGCATGCCGAATTCACTCTTTGCACAGCCTGCCAGTGATACAGCAAGTACGGCAGCTGCTGCCGCTTTTAATAATTTCTTCATCATTTCAATACACCTCCGTATTGCTTCAGGCGTCCATTCCGCCTGCGCGCCATATCATAGCATGTCTCTTGTTTTTCATCAATTCACGGCGGTTTTATTATATGATGTACATATTCAAGGTGGTAACTATGGAAGAAATCAGAATCACGGAAATTGAAGGTTTCCGTTTTGGAAATGCGGAATATGCGAAAAGCGCAACAGGCTGCACGGTCATCCTCGCTGATCCCGGTGCTGTCACCGGCGTCGATATCCGCGGCGGCGCACCTGCCTCCCGGGAAAGCGGTCTGCTCAATCCTCTGGCTGACAACAGCAGCGTCAATGCGGTCCTGCTCAGCGGCGGCAGTGCTTTCGGTCTGAGCGCGGCGGACGGCGTCATGAAATATCTGGAAGAAAGAAATATCGGCTTCCCCACCGATGCCGGCGTGGTGCCGATCGTCTGTGCTTCCTGTCTGTTTGACCTCGGTCTTGTCGACGGTAAAGTCCGGCCTGACAGCGCGCTTGGATATCAGGCCTGTCTGAATGCGGAAAAAGGCATATTTCAGGATGGTTCCTATGGTGCCGGCTGCGGCGCCACGGTCGGCAAGATCCTCGGTCCTGCTTCGATGATGAAAGCCGGTCTTGGCACCTATGCCGTTCAGGTCGGTGATCTGAAGGTCGGTGCCGTTGTGGCTGTAAACGCGGTCGGTGACATCTATGATCCGAACGGAAAGAAGATCGCCGGTATATACGATCCGAAGACCGGTGAATTCGTTGATGCGGTGGAAGCGATGGTTAAAACCATGCAGGCTGTCAATCTGTTCCGTCAGAACACGACGATCGCGGCTGTTGTCACCAACGCCAAACTGAACAAGACAGCTTTGACAAAGGTCGCCGGCATGGCTCATGACGGTTTTGCCAGAGCGATCCGGCCGGTTCATACCATGTTTGACGGAGACACCGTCTATGCCATGTCCAGCGGCTCTGTCCCTTCCGATATCAATACTGTCGGTGTTCTGGCTGCCGAAGTCATGGCCAGAGCCATTGCCAGAGCGGCCCGCCCGGAAGGTGAGGCCTATGGCGTACGCAAAGCAGATGCGGAGGTGAAATAAAATGAACGTGAAAAGAGTATATAACTTTTCCGCCGGTCCGGCAGTACTGCCCGAAGAAGTGCTGAAGGAAGCCGCGGAAGAAATGCTGAGCTATGAAAGATCCGGCATGTCCGTCATGGAAATCAGTCACCGCACACCCCTGTTTCAGGAAATCATCGATGAAGCCGAACAGGATCTGCGTGATCTGATGCATATTCCTGACAACTATAAAGTTCTGTTCGTTCAGGGCGGCGGTCACATGCAGTTTGCCATGGTGCCAATGAACCTGATGAAAAACGGCAAAGCCGACTATATCATTACCGGTCTCTGGTCGAAGAAAGCCTGTCAGGAAGCATCTTTATACGGCGATGCCGCGGCAGTCGCCTCCGGTGAGGCAGATCATTTCACAACTATACCGGATGTCAATCAGATCAGCTTCCACAAAGACGCGGATTATGTCTATCTCTGTCTGAACAACACCATCTACGGAACCCTCTTCCATGAACTGCCGGAAACCGGTGACATTCCGCTGGTCGCGGATATTTCCTCCTGTTTCCTGAGCGAACCGCTCGACGTATCCCGGTTCGGCCTGCTGTGGGGCGGTGTTCAGAAGAATGTCGGACCGGCCGGCATGGCCATCGTCATCATCCGGGAAGACCTGATCCGCGACGATGTATTTCCCGCCACACCGACCATGTTAAAATACGCGACATATGCCAGGAGCGGATCTCTGTACAACACACCGCCGGTCTACAGTATTTATATCTGCGGCAAGGTCTTCAAATGGCTGAAACATAACGGCGGTCTGAGTGAGATGAAGAGGATCAATGAGGCGAAGGCAAAACTCCTTTATGATTACCTGGATCAGTCCACCCTCTTCCGACCGACCGCAGCCGTGAAGGACCGTTCCCTGATGAATGTCACCTTCGTGACCGGCGACGCCAATCTTGATACTCAGTTCGTCAGAGAAGCCGAAGAGAAAGGCCTGGTCAATCTCAAAGGCCACCGCAGTGTCGGCGGCATGCGGGCAAGTCTCTATAACGCGATGCCGTATGAAGGTGTCAAAGCACTTGTCAGTTTCATGAAAGAATTTGAAGAAAACCATCTGGAAGCCGAATCAATCTGATCCGGCTTTTTCTTCGACCTTTACCAGCAGGGTCCGCACGATTTCCCGCTTTCCGTACTGCAGACGGTAGACAGCGGCTTTATTGCCGGCGGATGACGTATCGATTTCCTCCGGCAGGATCAATGTACCTTTGCCGCTGCTGTCGGTATGCACATACCGCATGGCATCGAACGGATCCCCTTTTCCCAGAATGACCGTGTCCTCAGGCAGGGATAACCGGGGATGTTCGGTAACGCGGAACCAGGCCTGCACAAAAAACACACAGGCGGCCGCGAATGAGAGCAGCAGAGAGCCGATCCAGAAAAGCATCTCCCTTTTCTTTTCGGCCATTTTCTTTTTTCTTGTCTCCTCCTGTTCGGCATCATAGCCGAAGATACCGTACTGTTCCTGTGATTTCAGCATTCTGACTTCCTCCCTTCAACAGAACTATTGCTTTACGGGAGGGATTTCCCGCAAAAAAAATCCCATTGCTTTCGCAATGAGATTTTTCAAATGCGTTTTCAGTCCAGTACGCAGGCGATTAACGCTTGGAGTACTGCGGTGCACGACGGGCACCCTTCAAACCGTACTTCTTTCTTTCCTTTGCACGGGAATCACGGGTCAGGAATCCAGCCTTCTTCAGTACCGGTCTGTAATCTTCAGAAGCTTCCAGAAGGGCACGGGCGATACCATGACGCATAGCACCGGCCTGGCCAGTATAGCCGCCGCCTGCTACGTTGATCTTGATATCAAACTGTTCCTTTGTCTCTGTCAGTACGAGCGGAGAGTTAACGACCATGCGCAGTGTTGCCTGCGGCAGGTATTCTTCCAGTGTACGTCCGTTGACAGTGATTGTACCTGTACCAGGAGTCATGAAGACACGAGCTACAGACTGCTTACGACGTCCAGTTCCGATATAGGTTACTGCTGACTTCTTTTTCGTTGCCATATCTCCTCGTCTCCTCCTTACTTAACCTTCAGCTCAACTGGTTTCTGAGCTGCATGCGGGTGGTCAGGTCCCATGTAGACGAAGACATGCTTACGCTGAACATCGCCTAATTTGTTGTGTGGCAGCATACCCTTGATGGCTTTTTCTACCCATTCAACTGTGTACTTTTCGCGCATTGTCTTTGTGCTTCTTGTACGCAGTCCGCCAGGAAACATAGAATGACTGTAATAGAACTTCTTGAAATCCTGGTCGCCGGAGATCTTGACCTTATCGGCATTTACGACGATAACATAATCTCCGCAGTCAACATGTGGTGTATAAGTCGGCTTATGCTTGCCTCTTAATACGGTTGCGACTTTTGTTGCAAGACGGCCGAGTGTGCAGTCTGTCGCATCTACGACATACCATGTACGTTCGACTTCGCTTGGCTTTAACATCGTTGTCTGACGCATCTTTTAATATCCTCCTAATGTAGTTTCCGGGGCTACATTAACAAAATGTTGGACTTAATTATTTTATTAGAATCATATGGTTAAGTCAAACCATTTTTTCATTTCCGCATCAGAAAGAATCTACTGTTACCAAAAAGGATTCATCAAAACCGTTTTTCGCCGCCCAGTCAGTCAACTGCGGTACGAGACTCATGGCGATATCCCTGTTTTTAATCAGATCATACAGGCGGATCGTACCGCCTTTTGCCGTTACTTCAAAGACACCGAGAATCGTCTGGGAATGGCGGGTGCTGAGCGCGTAGATGCGCGGCAGTTTCCTTTCCCGGACCGCCTGTTCCAGAGCGGAAAGATCCATCCCTTCCGGCAGAATGTCGTCAAAGAGGAACTCGCGTATCATCCCCTGCTCATTGAGAGCCGCGATTTCAAAGTAATCGATTTTCTCCAGCGTCAGCCCCTGCGGTTCGGCATTGCGGCGGATCCCGGTCCGGGAAGGATTTTCAAGCATCTTCCGGACATCCTCAGGCTCGATTTTGCCGCGGCCCGCCTCGATCAGCTGGGCACTCATCATTCTGACCATATAGCGCAGAAAGCCTTTGCCGGTAAACGAGATCTTCAGCATATCGCCGTTCTGTTCAAAACGGATGTCACGCACCGTCCTGACCTGGTCGGGATATTCTTTCAGACTGCTGGAATTGAGCGAAGTAAAATCATGGGTTCCGACCAGATATGACGCGGCTTTCTTCATCCGTTCAATATCCAGCGCATAGGGACACTGCCAGGCATAATCACTGCTGAATACGTCATATTTTCCCATCTGGATACGGTAATCGTACTGTTTCATACGAACACAGTAGCGGGCATGGAAACGTTCGTCCGTCTCTTCCACGGACATGATGTGAATATCATCCGGCAGGAAGCCGTTGATCGCACCCTGCCACTTATAAGCACTCAGATTCTTATCGCAGTCAAAATGAAAAACCTGCCCGTGTGCATTCACACCGGCATCGGTTCTTCCGGCAGCTGTAATCACGACGCGCTCCTGCGCGATGCGGGCAATCACTTCTTCGATCGTTTCCTGTACGGAACGGCCGTTGAGCTGTGACTGCCAGCCGTCATAATTTCTGCCTTTATAACTGACTACGCACTTGAATCTTGTCATCGGAAATACGCAAGCCAGACCATTCCCGCAAGCAGTGCTGCCGCGCCGAACAGCAGGATATAGTCTCTTCCTTCCATCTTCAAAACTTTATAGCGGGTTCTCTGCTCACCCGGTGCATAACCACGCGCTTCCATCGCGTTGGCGAGGTCTTCCGCCCGCTGAAAAGCTGATACGAACAGCGGCACGATCAGTGACAGGATCGCCATGATCCGTTCCATGATCTTGCCTTCCTTCAGGTCGACACCACGTGATTCCTGGGCCTTGATGATTCTTTCCGTTTCATCGATCAGGTCAGGAATGAACCGCAGGGCGATACTGATCAGCATCGCAATCTCGTGGGCTGGCACATGAATCTTCTGAAATGGTTTGAGAAGATCTTCAATACCAAGGGTCATATCCAGCGGTTTTGTCGTCGCTGTCAGACAAGTCGTGATCATGACCATCAGCAAAAGACGCACCGCGATATACAGCGTCTGAAAGACAGCGTCACTGTAAAGTGTGAAGGAACCGACCGTAAACAGCGGATCACCTGTCTTCAGCAGGAACGCATTGATCACAAACAGGAAAACCAGCATAAACAGCATCGGCTTCATGGCTTTCCAGATAAACGTAAAAGACAGTCTGGCGATAATGATCGTCAGTGACGCGGCGGCGAAAATAATGCCATAGCCAATCCATCCGGCCGGCATGAAGATTGCCACAAGCACCAGCAGCATGGCCAGGATCTTGGCCCGCGGATCCATTTTATGGATCGGTGAATCCAGGGGAATATATCTTCCCAGTGTAATATTACCCATGTTTCTTCACCTGCCTTGCAATACAGTCGGCCAGTGCGTCTTCGGTAATGATATCATCCGCCACCTCAAAGCCGTTCGCCTTCAGCAGTTCCTTCATGCGGATCAGCACCGGCGGCAGGATATTCATTTTCCGGCAGGCTTCCGGATCGCTGAAGAATGTGTCTTTGTCAGTGTGAATACGGACACCGCCGTCTTCCATGACGATCACTCTGTCGCAGTAACGGAAAACCTGTTCCATGTCATGAGTCACGATCAGAACGGTCTTGCCGTAGGTATGGTTTAGTTCATAGAACAGCTTCATCATCGCTTCCGTGCCCTGCGGATCAAGACCGGCTGTCGGCTCGTCCAGTACGAGGATGCTGGGATCCATGGCCAGAATACCGGCAATGGCGACTCTTCTTTTCTGGCCGCCGCTCAGTTCCAGCGGACTGCGTTCATAGTATTCTTCGCTAAGACCGACAAGTTTCAGAGCCTGTTTGGCTCTTTTTTTCGCTTCTTCCTCGGATGCGCCGAAGTTTTTCGGTCCGAAAGCAACATCCTTGAGAACTGTTTCCTCAAACAGCTGATATTCCGGAAACTGGAAGACCAGACCAACTTCCTTGCGCAGAGCTTTCAGATGCTTCGGTTTGTCACCGGCTTTGATCACCCGGTCAAGAATATGGATCTCGCCTGATTCCGGCAGTAACAAAGCGTTCAGATGCTGAACAAGCGTGCTCTTGCCGGAACCGGTCTGGCCGATCACCGCCGTGATCTTTCCTTCTTCGATATCCAGACAAACGTCCTTCAGGGCCTGATATTCATACGGTGTTCCCTTGGAATAGACATAGCCTACATGTTCGAATGAGATTGGCATAATTCTCTGACCAGTCCTTCCATGGTGATATGTTTTCCGACCTGAACACCCCGTTTGGCCAGTTTCTGCTGCATCTTGAGACTGAACGGCACATCCAGTTTGATCTTCCTGAGCGCTTCAACTTCCGAGAATACTTCGTGCGGTGTTCCCTGCATGGCGATTCGGCCTTTTTCCAGGGCGATCACATGATCACTGTCAGCCACTTCATCAATGTCGTGGGTAATCGACAGGATCGTCAACGAACTCTCTTTATGAATATTCCTGATGACCCGCTTGATCTCATCCTTGCCGGAGGGATCCAGCATGGAAGTCGCCTCGTCAAAAATCAGGATCTTCGGTTTCATGGCAAGCACACCGGCAATCGCGACCCGCTGCTTCTGGCCGCCGGAAAGCCGGGACGGTTCATGGTCAAGATATTTCGTCATATGCACGCGTTCGGCATTGACTTCAATGATGCCGTCCATTTCCGGCTGGGGAACACAGTGATTCTCCAGACCGAAGGCGATATCATCCCTGACCGTCGAACCGATAAACTGGTTGTCGGGATTCTGGAAAACGATGCCGATCCGGTTGCGGATCTTCGAAAGGTTTTCCAGATTCAGTTCCAGGCCGTCGATCATGATCGAACCGCTCTTCTTTTCCAGAAGTCCGGCCAGAAGTTTGGCAACCGTGGATTTCCCGGAGCCGTTATGACCGACGATCGTCGTATATGTTCCTTCCTCAATGGCGAACGAAATATGATCGATCGTTGTTTTCGTGTCATCATATGAGAAAGTCAGATCTTTCACTTCAATAATTGACATCTTTTCTCCTTAAAAACGAAACTATTATAACAGATTACCGCCAACGTACCATGGATAAGAAAAAAAAGGCTTTCGCCTTTTATTTCAGCTGCTGAACCAGAGCTTCCATGACATCCTTGTCAAGCGGATGCTCAAGCGCCAGAATACCGTAGCTGTAGTCACCGACATACCAGGTGGCCATGGAGATCTTTTCACCGTCACCGCGTTCCGTGACATCCACGTCACCGACTGTTTCGACGACCGTGCTGCGGAATGTCATGTTGTCTGTGTCATATACTTCAGCACCGTTGCACGTATAGCCTTTGGTAAAGCGGACTCCTTCTGAACCGGTGTCATCCGTGTAATAGACTTCCATGAACATCCGTTTGAATGCCCGGTAATGGTCATTCGGATATTCCGCGAATGGCTTCTCGGGGTATTCCATGTCAAAGTATGATACCGCATATGCTTCGGCATAGGAATTCAGTTCGACCCACACGCCCTGCTGGGCCTGGCCGAAAGGCGAATACTCATTCACCCGGCAACCGTCCGCCGTGTTGCTGTTTCTGTTGCCGGAAAGCAGTGTGAAGGCAATGACGCCGCCTGCCACCAGAACCAGTCCGATAATCTTGTACAGGTTGGAAATCACGTCGTTCTTGATTTTCGCATCGTTTTTGTTTTCTTCACTCATATACCTGCCTCCGATATGAAAGTACTATATCGCAAATTCACTTTCTTGACCACAAAAAGAAAAGCCGGATCGCTCCGGCATGTGGATGTTATTGAACCTGATAGTCTTTGTATGTTCCCTTTAAGGCAGCTGTCTGGTTGGCGACATTCAGAATATCGCTGATGATGGCGCCTTCTTCGGTAAACAGCTTCTTGGCAGCGGTAACCGCGCCATTTTCCTCAACAGCACACTGATAGCCGGCCGGTTCCATGATTTCCACAAAACCTTCCGCCTCACTCTTTTCAGCGAATTCCGCATTGTGAACCAGAGTGACCAGCGTGTCTTCCGGATAAGCCTTGTTCAGTTCGTCGTTCTTGTCCAGAAGATGGCTGATGAATTCCGGCTTCAGATATGGATACAGACCGCAGATTTCCTTTACTTCCGGGCTGATTTCCGGCTGTTCTTCAGCAGCGGGTTCTTCTGTTTCGTCGTCGTCATCGTTGATGCGGATGAAATGGATCTCCTCATCATCGTCGTATTCTTCATCTTCTGTTTCATTCTGTCTGTCCCGCAGCACTTTCAGCAGAATACCGGCACCGACACCGGCTGCGATCGCCAGGGCACTAAAGATTGTTCTTTTAAACATAAGGACGTTCCTCCTGCAAAAGTTATTCTAACACATTAGTGCGAAAGTAAGTACTCCATTATTTGCACGGCATTCGCAGCTGCACCTTTGCGGATCTGATCACCGCAGCACCACATGGCAAGACCGTTTTCCTCGCACAGATCTTCCCGGATACGGCCGACATAAACGATGTCCTGATTGGATGTTTCCAAAGGTGAAGGAACATGGTCTTCCACCAGTTTTGTGCCTTCGGCATTCATGATCGCATCTCTCGCCTGTCCGACAGTGACCTTGTCTTCCGTCACAGCCGTGAAGGAAATGGAATGCGAACGGTAAACCGGGACGCGCACACATGTGCAGGTGACCTTCAGATCCGGCAGATGGAGGATCCGGCGTCCTTCATTCTGCATTTTCATTTCTTCAGCTGTATAGCCGTTTTCGTTGTAGGAACCGATCTCGGCGATGCAGTTGAAAGCGATCTGCTGCGGGAACACCTTGATTTCCGGTTCTTTTCCGTCATGGATCGCCTGCACCTGGGCATTCAGTTCCTGCAGGCCGCCGATACCGGCGCCGCTGACTGCCTGGAAGGTGGTTGCCGTGATCTTCCTGATCGGTGAAATACGGGCGATCGGCGCGGCTGCCATCATCGTGATGATGGTGGAACAGTTCGGATTGGCAATGATGCCGTTATGATGCAGCGCATCTTCGCCGTTGATTTCCGGCACGACCAGCGGAACATCGTCTTCCAGACGGAAGGCGCTGGAATTGTCGATATAGACAGCACCGGCCGCTTTGATAAGCGGTGCGTACTGCTTTGAGAAAGCATTGGAAACAGCACCGAGAACATAATCCAGACCCTGCAGAGCTTCGGCACTCGCTTCCTGGATCACAAGATCCTGTCCTTTGTATTTCATGGTTTTGCCGGCTGAACGGGCACTGGCGAACAGACGGATCTCGTCCGCTTCGATGTTTCTTTCTTCAATGCACTCCAGCATCTGTCTGCCGACAGCGCCGGTAGCGCCAAGGATTCCGATTTTCATACAGCTTTTCTCTCCTCTGCTATAAATCTGTCATATATACACTGAATTGCTTTTTCAAAATCACGGTTGTCCACACCGACGACGATCGACAGTTCGTCGGAGCTCTGATTGATGACCTTCAGGTTGATAGCGTTGCGGCCGAACTCGGAAAGCAGTCTTCCCGACATGCCCGGCACCGAACGCATGCCGCGGCCGACGATGGCAACCAGGGCCATATGTTCCTCGATCCGCAGATCGTCAGGATCAAATTCCTTCTTCAGTCTGCCCATGATCTCATAGACACAGTGTTCCACAAAGGCTGACTGGACAATGACGGAGAACGTATCCACCGTGCAGGGAACGCTCTCAATCGAAACATGATATTCCTCAAAGATGGAAAGGATCCGTCTCAGGAAGCCGACTTCAGCGGAGCTGTGGCTCTTGACCAGGGTGATGACCGTATAGTTCTTGCGGCCGGTGATGCCGGTTACATAATGCGGCGGTTCCAGCCGGTCCATTTCACTGCAGTCATTCATGATCATCGTACCGGGATTGTCCGGTTCGTTGGTGTTGCGGATATTGATCGGGATATTCTTGGAACGGACCGGGAATACCGCGTCATCATGCAGGACGTTGGCACCCATGTAGCTCATTTCCCGCAGTTCGTTGTAGGTGATGCGGGGAATACGCAGCGGGTTTTTGATGATCCGCGGATCCGCCACCATGAAGCCGCTGACATCGGTCCAGTTCTCATAGACGTCGGCATCGATGATGTTGGCGATTACACTGCCGGTAATATCACTGCCGCCGCGGCTCATGACTCTGATCACGCCGTTGGGCAGAACGCCGTAGAAACCGGGAATCACGACTCTTGCATGATCCGTGCATTTTTCCAGAAGTTTCTGGCGGCTGCGCTCCATGTCGATCTTACCGTCATAGCGGAAGAATATCACTTCACTCGCATCCACAAAATAAGCACCGAGATACTCAGCCAGACAGCGGGCGGTCAGATATTCACCGCGCGAGACAAGATAATCAGTGGAGATGCCATGTTTGATATGGTCACGGATCATGGCGAACTCTTTGTCCAGATCGATCGTCAGATGCAGATCCTTCTTGATCCGCTGATATTTGTCTTCGATCAGGTTAAAGATATCATCATATGAGACACCATACCTCACATGTGCTTCACAGAGATACAGCAGGTCAGTGATCTTATGGTCTTCGTGTGATTCCTTGCCGCAGGCACTGGTAACGACAAACTTACGGGAAGGATCGCTTTCCACGATTCCCTTTACTTTCGCAAACTGGGTGCTGTTGGCGACACTCGAGCCGCCGAATTTGACTACTTTGATCATTCTGTCACCTCGGCAATAAACAGTTTTTCATCCGCCGCTTTTTCAGCCAGGCGGGCAATTTCCAGCAATGAAACTCTGCCGGTGATCAGTGTATCGTCAATGAGTGAACGGGCGGTACAGGCGGCGAACACTTCCGGCCTGGCCGTACGGATATAATAGATGCCTTCATAAAGCCCGTTGTCAATGGCAACCGGGAACTTGTCGTTGATCTCCGGATCCTGGCTCTTATAGATATCCACGATATTCTGGACCATCGCGTGGGCCGTCGGCATTGAACCGGCGCCCTGGCCGAAGAACATCGCTCTTCCCAGTGTCAGGGAATTGCTTTCAATGGCGTTGAAATTCAAAGGGATATTGGCGAAGACATCTTCTTTCTTCAGGAATGTCGGGATGACAAACGCGCAGATCCTGTCGGTATGGAATTCACCGTTGCCAAGCAGTTTGCACGCATAGCCGTTTTCGGCACACCACTGCAGGTCTTTTTCGGTGATATTGCGGATACCGAAGGTGATGATGTCATCGATATTCTGCAGGGTGTCAAAGGCTTTGACACAGGACAGATTGACTTTGAAACGGACGTCATGGCCGTCGATATCATCAGACGGATCACGTTCGGCATAACCAAGTTCCTGCGCTTCCTTCAGTTTGTCGGTGAAAGAGGAACCTTCGCTGCTCATTCTTTCCAGAATGTAATTCGTCGTGCCGTTGAAAATACCGCGGAAGGAAATAATATCATCCACCCTTCTGGTTCGGTCCAGTGACGCCATCCAGGGGATGCCGCCGCCGCAGGATGCTTCATAATGAATCGTCACATTGTTCTTTCGGGCGATGTCAAACAGTTCATTGCAGTAGTTCGCCAGCATTTTCTTATTGGAAGTAACGACATATTTGCCGTTTTCCAATGCTTTTTTTACATAGGAATGCGCCGGTTCCAGGCCGCCCATGCATTCAGCGATCACGTCGATGGCAGGATCGTTCAGGACTTCTTCCGCATTCAGTGTCATGCGCGGATCGGTCATTTCCGATGCGTCTTTCACCAGGATCCTCGTTACTTCCAGTTCTCTCACTTCCCATGTCAGACCGTCGTCAATGATCTTTCTGACGCCGCTGCCGACAACTCCGTGTCCTAAAAGTCCAACTTTCATAATCCCCTCCGTTTGTTTGCGTTAGAAATACACTTGTGTTTAAAACACGAACATAGTATCATTTTTGGGAACACATTACAAGGAGATGTTTTATGACGATGTATGTCAGTACGAGAAATAAAAAATCAGCCCTGTACGCCCATGAGGCGATCATCCGCGGTCTTTCCGTCGACGGCGGCCTGTATACACCACTTACGATGGACATTCATATCGATCCGGCTGAACTGCTGGATCTGACATATCAGCAGCAGGCTTCCCGCATCATCGGCGCGTTCTTTGACGATTATACCGCTGCCGAAATCGAACAGTGCACGAAAGGTGCCTATGATGAAAAGTTCGATACGGAAGAAATCGTTCCGCTCCGCAAGTTTCACGGCGGCTGGCTGATGGACCTCTGGCACGGGCCGACTTCCGCCTTCAAGGATATCGCCCTGACCATTCTTCCAAGACTGCTGACCGCCGCCTATCAGAAGGAAAACCGCAATGATACCATCGCCATCCTGACGGCAACCAGCGGTGATACCGGCAAGGCAGCTTTGTCCGGATTCGCGGATGTGCCGAATACGGCGATTACCGTGTTCTATCCCGAGATCGGTGTATCCGAGATCCAGAAGCTGCAGATGCAGACAAGCGTCGGTGACAATGTGGACGTCATCGCTGTCAAAGGCAACTTTGATGACTGCCAGCGGATGGTCAAGGAAGCTGTCTCATCTCCCCTGGTGCTCTCAGCCAGCCATGGTGTGACGATTTCCAGCGCCAACTCCATCAATATCGGCCGCCTGATTCCCCAGACCGTTTACTATTATCACGCATACTGCGAACTGGTAAAGCAGGGTGTAATCAAATGCGGTGAAGAAGTCAACTTCTCTGTGCCGACCGGCAACTTCGGTGACATCCTGGCCGGTTATCTGGCTGCTTCGGCCGGTCTGCCTGTCGGCCGTCTGATCACCGCTTCCAACAGTAACAACGTTCTGACCGATTTTATCCGAACCGGCACCTATGACGCCCGCCGGCCGTTCCATACCACGATGTCGCCTTCCATGGACATTCTGATCTCCAGCAATCTGGAGCGTCTGCTGTTCATTCTGAGCGGCGGCGATGACGCATATACCGCCTCTTTGATGAAACAGCTTAAGGAAGAAGGCTCCTACACGGTAAGTGAAGAACTGCGCCAGAAGATCAGCCAGCGCTTCGCAGCATACTGGACTGACGAGGATGCCTGCGCATCGGAAATCAGAAAGATTTATAATGAAGACGGGATCCTGATCGATCCGCATACTGCAGTTGCCGTGCATGCCATGTATGAATATCAGAACGAAAACAATGATGAAAGACCGTGTGTTGTTCTGTCCACCGCTTCACCGTATAAATTCAGCCGTGACGTATACCGGAGTCTCAGCGGCGAAACAGAAAACGACGATCTTGAGGCAATGCACAAACTGCACAGAATGACCGGCGTGAAAATACCGGACAACCTTGCCCGGCTTCATGAACTGCCGATACGATTCCGAAGATCAATTGAAGTTCAGGATGGCATGCAAACCATCGCCGCAAGAATGGAGGAACTGAGCCATGATTAAAATCACAACACCTGCCAGCAGTGCCAATATCGGACCCGGCTTTGACTGCCTGGCGATTGCCTTCGATATCTTCAATACCTTTACCGTTGAAAGGGCTTCGGAAACTGTCCTGTACGGTATTGAGGACCGGTTCAACAACGAGAACAACCTGTTTCTGCAGGCTTACCGCAAAGGCTGTGAGTATATCGGAAACTCGCCGCATATCCATGTCGGTTTCAACTGTGACATTCCGGTTTCTCGCGGTCTTGGCTCCAGTGCTGCGCTGATCATCGGCGGTCTGAGCGCCGCTTCCATGATGCAGAAGGAAACATTGGATATGGACTTCATCCTTTCCCTTGCCTCGGAAATGGAAGGCCATCCGGACAATGCGGCAGCCGCTCTCTACGGCGGTCTGTGCGCATCTGTGAAAATGCTTGGCGGCGCAGTGCTGAACCGCCGTATCGATCTTGACGAAGACTGGAAATATACCCTGCTGATTCCTGATTTCGAAATATCCACTGCCCGGGCTAGATCCGTTCTGCCGGACAGTTATACGCGCCGGACCGCATGGACAAATTCCGCCAATGCGATCATGACCGTCGAAGCACTACGCAACGGTGACGATGAACTGCTGCGGACATGTGCCCGTGACGCTTTCCATGAGCCATACCGCCGGAAACTGATCACCGGATACAGCCAGCTGAAGGAAATCGTTGAAAAGGACAGCGGCGGCGTCATGGTGATCAGCGGCTCGGGATCGACCTGTCTGCTGATATCCCGCCGTCAGCTTTCCGCGGATGCCGCGAAGGCTGTTTCCCTTCTGCCGGAAGGTAACTGGCAGATCCGGGAAGTATCTCCCGCTCTGAACGGCACGGTTGTCACCGTGGAGGAGAATTCATGAAGTCTGATTATCTGATCGTCCACCGCAAAATACTGCCGGAATATCTGGACAAGGTCATCTACGCGCGGAATCTTCTCGAAAGCCATGAAGCGGCAACGATCACGGAAGCCGTGCAGATGGCCGGTATTTCCCGCAATACTTACTACAAATACAAGGATTATGTTTATGAAGGCGATGCGACGATGTCGAAAAGGCACGCTGTCATCAGTATGATCCTGAAAGACGAAAGCGGCTCGCTTTCTTCTGTGATCAACGCCCTTTCCGATCTTCATACCAGTATCCTGACAATTTCCCAGGCAATTCCGATCGCCCGCAAGGCAAACGTTCTGATTTCCCTGGATATTACCAACATGACATGCACTGTCGACGAACTGACCGCCGCCCTGAAGAAACTGCCGGCCAGCCGCAGTGTCCATCTTGATGCTATTGAATAGGAGGTCGTCAAATGGATCCGAAACTGAAAAAGTTCTTTGCCTTCTTCATGGCCGCGGCCGATCTTCTGCTTCTGCCATTCTTCCTGATCGACGGCATTTCCACAGGTGACACCATCAGCTGGTTTCTGACCGCGTTCTTCGCGATCGACACCTATCTGACGATCGACTATATCAATGAGCTTACCAAGAAGATCAACGAGGAACAGGAACAGACGGAAAAGGATAGCCGTGAATATGCCCGCAACCTGGCCAAGGCCCAGTACTCCTATATGAAGCAGCAGGAGGAAGATCAGCAGATGGCTGCCGAGATCCGCAAAGCCAAGGAAGTCGAAGAGATGGATCCCGACGAGCTCCGCGATTTGCTTTCCGGCCAGACCGTCCAGACATTTGAACACGAAGAAAAGCACATGAGTCAGCAATGATTCATGTGCTTATTTTTTCATTTCGTTTTCGATCCAGGCCATCAGCAGAGCGACGATTTTTTCCTGCTGCTGATCACTCAGGGCGGTATGTTCCTTTACCCTGTACCATTTGTAAAGACAGCCCCGGCAGCAGCACGCAGTCGCATGCTGGGCTTTGAAAACCGGATGCCCCTTCATCGGTGTCTGACGGCCGTCGTTGGCTATTTCCGCCGGTGCCAGCCTTTCCCGGACAAAATCTTCCGCATGACGGCGGATCACGTCCATTCCCTTTTCCCTGATATATGCCCGGTCCTTTTCACTCAGATGAAAGGAAGAGCGGAAACGGGAACGGGCCAGTTTCGCAAGTGCTTCTTCACGGCTCTGCATAACTGTATTGTAGCGCATCAGAAAAGCCGGCGGACCGGCTTTCATGTTTATGACTGTTTTTCTGAATTGCGGATACCGATGATCATCAGTACCGTACCGATACAGGAAGCGATGACACCAATCGTCAGAACGGCACCGGTGCTCATATACTGGAACAGCTGGCCGCCGATCAGACTGGCAAGCAGACCGCCGACAGTGGCCGTGACACCCATCACAGCCTGACCTTTGTTTCTGTCTTCCGCCGCCACATTCTCATTGGAGAAATACACAGCAGCCGGAACGATAATCGCATAACTGAACATCTGCAGAACCATGGACGCATACAGCATCGGCACATTCGGGCAGAACAGAATCATGATGTGCTTCAGGCTGTACACAGCCGCGGCGATCATCAGGAGCTTGTTGACGGATACTTTCTTCAGGATCAGAGCGAAGGTGAACATGGTCGGCAGTTCCACCATGGCCTGGATGAACAGGGCCGTACCCTGAATGCCTTCCACGGTACCGCTGACGGCAGCCGCTTCGTCACCGATAATATTGGTAATGACTTTGGCGAAATAAGTATTTATCAGCATGTGGCAGAAATACAGCAGGATCAGTGACACCACGACAAGGACGATCTTGTTGTATTTCTGAAAGAACGCACCGTAGGAGATCTGTGATACCGGTTCGCCTGCTTCGCCTTCCGCCGCCTGTTTTTTGGCAGTCGGCATCATCCTGACGCTCAGCAGCACCAGACAGGCCAGCACGAGAACATAGATCGGCAGAATATCCTTGCCGCCCCAGCTCCACAGTCTGCCAAGCAGAGCCGAGCCTACCGCATAGGCAGCTGAGCCGACACCGCGGCCCAGGCCGTAGTTGATCGTCTGGCCTTCCTGTTCATAAATGAAAGCCATACTGTTAAGAAACGGCATGCCGATGGCAGCGCTGGTAAAGCAGACAACGACAAGCAGAATGGTCAGAATTGACTGGCCTTTATACAGAATCAGCAGGAAAGACAGAACGATCGTCACAATCATGGACAGAGAAATAAATGTCTTTTCGTCCAGTTTTTCCGACTTGTCAATAATGGAGCCTGACAGGGTCTGGCCAATTACACCGCAGACACTGATCATGGCAATGATAATTCCGACAGTTCCGTCCTGGAAACCGATCTGGGAAAGAAAATTGTACGAATACCCGGCTGTCGCGCATAACATCATCAGATATGCGGCGTTTACTAAAGCGTATTTCAGATTCAGATTCTTGTATTTCATGATTCCGCTCCCTCTGTCATAAATAGTAACATGTTTTGTGGTGTGATGCGGCATTCGCAGTCATGCCATGTATAATGGAGACATGAAAAACAATGTGTTTATGCTTCAGTGCAAACGTATTCTTGCCTTTCTCTGTATGCTTGGTGAAGGCCTGGTGCTCTATAACGTCATTGATGATCTGATTTTTGAGCTGGAGAATCTCGGCAGCTGGGGATACGATTATCTGCTTACTGATCTGTTCCTGCTTTTCACCGGTATTGCCATCCTGGTATTTATGGTCAGCACCATCATTGATGCCGGCAGCCAGATTCGCAATGAATCGGAACTGCAGTATGAGGAAGAACAGGCGCATCTTCGCGCTTTGTACCAGGAGGAAAAAACAGGCACCCGCAGGAAAGTCAGAAAGAAAGACAAAGCAGCAGAAGAAGAAATCACTCCGGAAGAACTGCAGGAGCTGCTGCAGAACGATTTCGGTGAACAGAAAAAGAATGCCCGCATGTGATCATATCAATGTAGGGTATTCTTCAATTTCAGGCTTTACAGGAAGCAGAGATTGGCCGGCCGGTTGACATGAATGTCTCTGCCTTTTTTCAGTTTTCCGTCCGCCTGCACCTTAAATACCGTGATCACGTCACTTTCCGTATTGCATACATACAGGAAACGGCCATCTTTACTGAAGGCCATGCCGCGGGCATTCGCACCGCCGCAGGGAATTGTCTGCACAAGCGATGGAATTCCTTTTTCGTCCAGCGAACAGATAGAGATCATATCGGCAAACCGCAGCACAGTATAGACAAATCTGCCGTCATTGCTGATAAGAACGTCGGATGCCATGCCGATCAGCGGCTGATCAAGCAGTTCCGTTTCGGCCAGAAGCTTCATCCGGCCGGTTTTTTTCTGAATGACAACAGTATACAGTTTGCTGGTCTGCTCATTATTCACATAGAACATCGCTTTGTCAGGATGAAAAGCGGCATATCGCGGATCACTTCCGTCCGGCACTTCCAGAATGTCTTTCAGGATTAGCCGGCCGCGTCTGATCGCATAACTGTAAACCTGGTCCAGACCCTTGTCACAGACGATCAGCAGATCGCTGCCCGGCAGTCTGTATACGGAATGTAGAAGCGATACTTTTCCGTCTTTGGGAGCGTGGCAGTGAAAATCCACCGCTTTGCCGATCGTTCCGTCAGAATTGATTTCAAAAAGCACGACAGCCGCATCGTCATTGACAATTTCCTGAATGACTCTGCCTTTGCTGTTTTTCATCAGCTTTGTAGCGCTGTCCCTTGTTGAAGTATGGTGCACGGCAATCAGGTACCTGCCGCTTTGATCCAGACAGCAGAACGACGGTGTGACAGCCATCGACTGCTCTTCAGAAATCACTTCCAGTCTGCCCTTTTCATCGACCTTTGCGGCAAACACATACCCTCCGCCGCCGGTTTTGCGTCCTTTCAGTTCCTTGCGTTCATCGACAAAATAGATGAAGCCATCCTGTCCTTTTACCACCGGACTGCCGACCTTGACATCCGGCACATAATTGCGGAAAGAAGAAAGAGTTCCAGTCTTTTCATTGACCCGGCAGATATTGACACCTTTCTGCGTATCAGAACCATCCCAGTCCCAGCTGCCGACTGCCGCATAACTTCCTTTTGTCATATTTCCTCCGAAAAAGGCTGCCTTTACAGCAGCCTCATTGCTTCATTCAGTCAGAGAGGTCTTCGCCGTTGCTGGCGATGACTTTCTTGTACCAGAAGAAACTGTCTTTTCTGAATCTGTTCAGTGTCTTCAAATCAAATTCATCACGGTCAACATAGATGAAGCCATAACGCTTCTTCATGCCTTCGTGGGTGGAAATCAGGTCGACAGCGGACCATGGGCAGTAACCCATCATCTCGACATCATCAGTGATGGCAAGACGCATCTGCTTGATGTGTTCCTGATAGTACTTGATACGGTACGGGTCATGAACCTTGCCGTCTTCCGTCAGTGTGTCATAGGCACCCAGACCGTTTTCGGTAATGATGATCGGCAGTCTGTAACGGCCGTAGACTTCTCTTAATGTATTGCGGAAGCCGATCGGGTCGATCTCCCAGCCGAATTCTGTCTTCATCAGGTTCGGGTTCTTGACGTTCTTGGCAACACCCGGCAGGCCGCGGGAGTTCTGCTGGTCACCGCCGCCCTGCTCAGTTCCGTCACTCTTTTCAACCGTGCCGGTGGAGTAGTAGTTGAAGCCGATGAAATCCGGATGGCCGTTAGCCAGTGCTTCGGCATCGCCTTCGTGGAATTCCGGTGTCGCGTCATTCTCTTCCAGGTAGCTCCATACGAGGTTGTTGTATTTGCCGTAAACAGCCATATCCAGATACAGCCAGTTGCGGATCGCATTCATATTCTGGGCAGCGATCGTATCTTCCGGCTTGTTGGAATTCGGATAGATCAGGGAAATGTTCGGTGCCGGGCCGATCTTTGCGCCTGGCAGCATTTCATGGCAGAGTGCCATCGCCTTGGCCTGGGCAACCAGCATATGATGGTTCTGCTGGTAGATTTCCTTCAGAACGTTGGTGCAGCCTTCCGGCAGATGCAGGGTTCCGATCATCGGTCCGACCAGTGTCAGCATGTTCTGTTCGTTGATCGTCAGCCAGTATTTGACACGGTCACCGAAGTTTTCATACATCGTGCGGGCAAATTCCAGGAACCAGTCAACAGACTCCGGATTGCCCCAGCTGCCTCTCTCATCGAGAGCGGCCGGCATGTCAAAATGGAACATCGTAACGAGCGGGATAATGTTGTACTTGAGGCATTCATTAATCAGATTATTGTAGTATTCAATGCCTTTCGGATTGACTTCGCCGGTTCCCTTCGGCAGGATACGGGACCAGGAAATGGAGAAACGGTATACCTTGAAGCCCATCTCCGCCATCAGTGCGACATCTTCCTTGTAACGGTGGTACTGGTCAGCACAGACGTCCAGTTCGGAAGTTCCTTCCGGAACCTTTTTCACGTCCTGGCAGGAAGGACCTTTGCCGTCTTCCAGGTTCGCACCTTCCACCTGATAGGCAGAAGTGCTGGCGCCCCAAAGGAAATTCTCCGGGAACGGTTTTAAAGTCTTGTGTTGCATGCACATCCTCCTTCTTCTTTATGATATTTCTGATGCGTTATTTCTGTTTTTATTATCCGATACTTTTTTTCTTTCATCAATCGTCTGACACCAACATTTCCCGCAGGACTTCCCGTACTGTTTCTTCTGCTGCGGAAAAAGTGCCCTGGATCATTTCGTCGCTGCCGCCGCCGCGGCCATTCAGCCGGCCGTTGATATCTCTGGCCAGCTTGCGAAGCCCGATATCTTTCTGCGTGATGATGACATACTCAAAGACACCGTTCTCCCGTCTGTTCAGTACAGCTGCCGTGCCGCAGCCTTTCACCTTCACTAGATCGTCGGCGTAGCGGCGCATGGCATTCCGCTCGACACCGTCCAATACGTCCATCACGAATTCCCCGGCTGCCATTTTCTGCATTCTTTCCTGCAGATACAGGGACGTCATTTCCGTCAGCTGACGGTTTTTCTCCTGCAGTGCTTCATCCAGCCGCACAACACCTTCTGCTGTTTTGTCCATCGGTGTACAAAGACGTGTGGAAATATCATGCGCATTATCCTGCAGCATACATACATAATCGAAGGCCCGTTTGCCGCACAGCAGTTCCATGCGGACTCCGCTCTTGTGCTTCTCGGAAGAAATGATCTTGATCAGGCCCACTTCTCCGGCGCTTCTGACATGGGTTCCGCAGCAAGCGCAGATATCGGCATTCTGAACGGTCACGATACGTACCGTTCCCGTCAGTTCCTTCTTGGAGCGGTACGGAATCTGTTCGCGTTCTTCCTCTGACGGGTAATCAATGATAACCGGCTGGTTGGTCCAGATGATCTCATTGGCCTTTCGTTCAACTTCTTTGATCTGATCTGTATCGAGCCAGCCGCTGTAGTCGACCTGGATCGTATCACCCATGTGGAAGCCGACGTTTTCATATCCGTACAGCTGATGGATAATACCGGACACGATATGCTCACCGGTGTGATTCTGCATGAAATCAAAACGTCTGTTCCAGTCGATCACGCCATGGACATTCGTACCGGCAGGTATTTCCTTTTCCGTATAATGAATGATCACGTCATTCTTTTCTCTGACATCTGTTACCTTTACATCATTCAGAAAACCATGGTCGGCCGGCTGACCGCCGCCTTCCGGATAAAAGACCGTCTGATCAAGAACGACCGCCCATCCCTTTTTGTCTTCCGAGCAGCTCAGGACGACCGCGTCAAATTCTCTCCGGTACTGATCCTGATAAAAAAGTGTATTCATGTTCGCCATATAAAAAATTCTCCGTCTGACAGAATTATACCAAAAGAAAAGACCGGCAGCCGTATATGAACTGCCGGTCATAATATTCAGTTTTTCGTTTTAGATCAGGAAGTACTTCAGGGCAAACAGAACTGCCAGAACGTACATCAGCGGAGACATATCCTTTGTCTTGCCTGTCAGAATGTGCAGAACGACATAGGAGATGATACCGAAAGCGATACCTTCGGAAATGCTGTAAGCAAGACCCATCATCGTGATCGTGACGAAGCACGGAATTGCTTCAACCATGTCATCCCAGTCAATGTTCTTGACCTGCTGCATCATCAGGAAGCCGACGACGATCAGAGCCGGTGCTGTTGCGAATGACGGAATTGTCAGGAACAGCGGAGCAAGGAACAGGGAGACCAGGAACAGAACGCCGGTAACAACAGCTGTCATACCGGTACGGCCGCCTTCGGAAATACCGGAGGAGGACTCGACGAATGTTGTGATCGTGGAAGTACCCAGGCAGGCACCGAGTGTTGTACCGACAGCGTCAGCCAGCAGAGCGCCCTTGATGCCCGGCAGTTTGCCTTCTTCATCCAGCATGTCAGCCTTGGCTGCGCAGCCGATCAGAGTTCCCAGTGTGTCGAAGACGTCAACGAACAGGAATGCGAAGACAACGACGACAAAGTCAAGGAAATGTGAAGCAATGAAGCCGAAGTCAAACTGGCAGATCATGTTCACGGACATATCCGGGAAAGCAATGAAGGATGTCGGAAGTACGGAATAGAAGCCCAGTTCCGGATTCGGAACATACAGGTGAGTCAGCTCACAGATGATGCCGAGACCCCAAGTAATCAGGATACCGTACAGCATGTAGCCCTTGACGCCTTTGATCAGCATCATGGCAGTAACGATAACACCGATCAGAGCGAGAATGACTGTGATGCCTTCTGTGAAGAATGTGCCGTTGTTCAGCGCTGCTTTGAAGGAATACAGACCAACCAGTGTGGAGCTGTCAACGATAACGTGCGCATTCTGCAGACCGATGAAGGTAATGAACAGACCGATACCTACGGAAACGGCTGTCTTCAGCTGTTTCGGAATGGCATTGAAGATCGCTTCACGGACATTTGTCAGAGACATGGCGATGAAGATCAGACCTTCCACCAGGACGGCCGTCAGAGCAACCTGCCAGCTGTAACCGAACTGACCGCAGACTGTATAGGCGAAGTAAGCGTTCAGACCAAGACCGGCAGAAAGCGCGAATGGTTTGTTGGCGAATGCTGCCATACAGAAGCAGGCAATTGCGGAAGCCACGGCAGTTGCGAACAGAATGGAGCCGCCGGCATTTTCAAGACCGGGTGCCGCACTCAGGATCGCCGGGTTCAGGGCAAGGATATAAACCATTGTCATGAATGTCGTGATACCGGCAATCAGTTCTGTACGAAGATTTGTACCGTTCTCTTCGAACTTGAAGAACTTTTCTAACATATTTCCCCTCTTTCCATTTCACATCCCCTTATAACAAAACGCCTCCTCATGCCATAACAGCAATCAGAAGGCGCTTCCGGAACGACAATCGCAGTCCCGCTGTTACGGCAGCAGGGTAGAAACACTCTCGCCTATCCGAAAGCATATACGATGTGAAATAACGTTCTTAATTATAATAAAAATCGATATCAAAGGAAAGCACGAATCTGTCTGTAACAGTTTTCATTTAACTTCTTTCTGAAACAAACATGAAAATTCTTTCTTTTCGCGATATCTCCGCCTACGTAAAAAGTACCTTTCCGTTCACCGGTCAGGTACTTTTCGTGTTGATTAACGGCGGCTGCCCCGGTTCTTAAACAGACTGCGGGACTGTCTGCGGCCGGCCAGACTGTAGCTGATACGCAGCGGCAGGCCACCGCTGACTGTCACGTTATTCGCCGCCATCAGGCCACGGTATTCACGATAACGGCTGATCATATCGTCGGTATACTGACTTGGATCGTCGCTTGTCAGGAAGACACCGCCCAGCAGGGCATCCAGTTTGGCGAGATCTTCCTTCTGCTGTTCGCTCAGACGGATATTCTCGCGGCGCAGGAAGAAGACATCCGGATCAGACAGATAGGCACGGCCGTTCAGCATTCTTCTGGTGACGATATTGTTGACGGCATTCTTGGTGGAAACTCTTTCCCGGTGAATGATGCGCATATACATACGGTCATCCCAGTCAAGCGATACGTCACAGCTGATACGGCAGTAGTCAAAGAGTCCGAAGGCAGGCATGACCGGCACACCGCAGCCCAGAATCAGTTTGTCGCCGCACAGTTCACGCAGCCATTTGCAGGCTCTGATCATACGGCCGGCCCGGCTTTCGTTTTCGTTGCCGAACGGTGCCGCCGCATACAGGAAATCCAGTTTCACGAGATCAAAGCCCCATTCGTCAAAGACCCGTTTAAAGACTTTTTCAAGATAAGCACGGACTTCCGGATGATCGATATCCAGCGAATAGAAGCCGCTCCAGTTACTGCCGGCTTTCCAGTTGTCACCGTTGACTTTCAGGAACCAGTCCTGATGATTCCGGTACACCTCTGATTTTTCTTCCGCCACGAACGGTGCCAGCCAGAGACCGGCCCGGAAACCACTGTCATGAATTTCGTCAACCATCTTTTTCATGCCGCCCGGGAATTTCGCGCTGTCCGCTTCCAGCCAGTCACCGATAAAAGGCTCCCAGCCGTCATCGATCTGGAACAGGTCATTCTTCTCAAGGATCCTGCGGCAGCCGGACAGATCCTGACGGATCGCCGCCTCATCAATATCCTGATAACGGTTGTACCAGCTGGAATAGCCGCAGATCTTTTCCAAGGTGCGCGGTTTGATCTGCATGGCCGCAAACCAGCCGTCAAATACCTTGTCTTCCGTTCCCTCATCATAATAGAGGTCCAGCAGATGGAAGCTGCCCTCCGTTTTCAGACCGCGGCAGTCACGGTTGATGACCATTCTGCCTTCATTGGCATTGTAACGGAATATTGTATAGCCGTTTGTCTCATCCAGTGAGGCAAGCAGACGGAAATAACCGGCCTTGCGGAAATAACAGTAGGAGAAACCATGCAGGAATCCCGGTCTGTTCCGGTAGTTGATGAAATGATAATCACCGTAACGGTCCAGAGCGAACTGGTCGATGACTCTCTGCGGCAGACCGCGCAGACCGCGGATGCGGCTGTTCTTGTCATACTCATGGGAAACCGTCCAGGTCTGATAGCCGTTCATGAATACCTTTTCGGCATTCGTCATCGGCATCATCACCATAGCGGTCGCTTCTTCGATACGGCAGGCCGGCAGATCAACGACGATATTGTTGACACCGTTCTGCAGTTTTGTGCTTCCTTCAAAGGTTCCCTTATCCGTTGTCAGTTTCCAGTCCAGCTTCATTTGTCACTTCTCCTCTTCTTGCCTTGAGTTCCAGTGCGATTTCATTGGCCTTTTCATCAGTCAGGATGAAATGCTTGCGGAAAACGAAGAAGGCGCAGATCAGTCCGCAGATCGGAATGATCGTCATCATCAGACGCAGACCGGTCAGGGTCGCGGCACTCTGCATAACGATATCACCAGCCGCATCGCTGTTGCCCTTCAGGCCGATCAGATCGATACCGATACCTGTCAGGAAGACAGCCAGACCGGAGGCAGCCTTGACTACCAGTGTCTGCATAGAGAAGATTACAGACTCTTCACGGTGGCCGCTCTTCAGTTCGCCATAGTCAACGGAACTGGTCAGGAAGACAGTTGTCAGAACTGTCAGGATACCATTGGAAAGGAATACCAGCACGCCCGGAATCAGCAGGATCGGCAGACTGTTGGCGAGACCTGTCAGGCAGCCGATCAGCAGCAGAGCGTAGCCGATGATGGCACTGCTCAGGCAGACTTTGAAGATCTGTGAGTTGCCCAGGAACTTACGCAGCAGCGGATATACCAGCATCATACCGAGGATCTGGGAAGCACCGCCGACGGAAGAGAACAGCGTATAGGTTTCCTGCCATTTATGCGGATCCATCAGAGACTGCGAGAAATCATATTTGAAGAAGTAAATGATCAGGTTGGACGTGATATACAGCGCGCAGTTGATCAGAACGATCGTCAGAACGGTAACCATTGCCTGGTCGTTGGCGAACAGGGAACGGAACATTTCGCCGACCGACGTCGTCTGCATTTCCTCTTCCGTGCCTTTTTCGTCAATTGCCCGGCAGAGAACCACTTCGGTAATGACAAAGATAACTGCGACGATCAGGGCAAACCATCTGAACCCGACTCTTTCATTGCCGTTGCCAAGAATCTTGACAATGATCATCGTGCCGATCGTGATGATGGCGTTGCCGACACCGGCACAGGTACGGCCGACGACAGACAGATTCTCACGGTCTTTCGGATTGTCGGTAACCGCCGGAATCATGGACCAGTAAGGAATATCCATCATCGTATACGTCACACCCCAGAGGATATAAACAACCGAGAAGAAGATCATCAGGCCGGTTCCTTCCAGATTCGGAGCCGCGAACAGAGCGAATAAGACAAAGGCGTTCAGGATCGTGCCGGAGAACAGCCAGGGACGGAATCTGCCCCACTTGGACTTTGTCTTGGCCACCAGCACACCCATGAACGGGTCGTTGGCAGCGTCAAAGATTCTGGCAATCATCAGAATGGCGCCGACAAATGTGGCGGACAGACCGAGAATGTCCTGGTAGTAATACATGACATAGGATGCGGACAGCGCATAGACCATATCTTTGCCGATTGCGCCAAGGCCATAAGCGGCCGTCTGCTTTTTTGTGAACTTCATGATCTTTCCCCTTTCTTAATAACAAGATCAACAGTTGTTTCTGCCAGACCATCTGCCGAGATGATCAGCCGGGCATTTCCTGCTTCGCCCGTTGTGCGAAGATAGGTGCCGCACATGCCGCCTTCCGCGGTGACGACGTCCGGACCGACGATTTCAATCGGACCTTCCGTCTTCAGCCTGATCGGCAGCTGCGCGTAGGCAGCGAGATTGCTGAGTTCATCGAGAACTCTGATACGGACAGCAGCCATATCGTAGGTATCGGTATCTTCCAGCCGGGTGGTGGAAGTTCTGACTTCCAGATGCAGTCTGGTGCGCGGTGACTTCACGACGTAAGCGACCGGCTTTCCGTCCTTGACAGCTTCGAATTTCCATTCGGTGCTGTCACCGCCCCAGGAGCCGACATATTTGCCGTACAGTTCCACACCCTCGGAATATTTCATCTGATAGTGCAGCATACACCAGGCAAGCATCGCCTTGTACTTGATTGGCATGTTGGCCATACCGTAACGGCCGGCCGCCTGCAGGGCATCGTGGACATACTGTTCTTTCTGACCGGTAAAACCTTCTTTTGTCTCGAGCAGACAGCCGATCATGTCGTCGATCTCGATCGGCGGATGCGGCAGACCTTTCCATGTTTCACGGTCCGGCCGGAAGGTTTTTACAAAGTCATCATTCTTATACAGATTGACTTCATCGGCATTGGTGAAGACATACAGTGAACTGACCGTGCCGCCGGCATAGTCACCGATATCCATCGGTGATCCGACTTCCAGAACAGGCGTCTGATCACTCTGGGAAGCATAGACGGAAGCCGCCATCTTGGGATTGCGGAAGCTGTCCATGACACCGTGATAGCAGATCCGATCACCCGATCCGAAGTCCTTATGGGTCGGATAGTCGAACATGCACCACTGGAAGCAGCCGGCGTGTCCGCCGTCCGCCATGGCCGTATTCAGCGTGCGGGCATGACGCAGGGCATGTTCCTGGCGCTTCTCCCAGGTGTCGAACGGCTTGGTCGGAAACATGTGGCCGTTGGCTTCCGAGATCAGCAGCGGCTTTTTCATGTCCGGTGTGACGTCCTTCTTGGCCTTGGCACCCGGTGTGATGCCGTTGTGGGAGAAGTCGTTATAGGAATAGATGTCTTCCAGCAGGGAACTCTTTTCCAGATACCGGACACCGCTGGTCGGTCTTGTCGGATCCAGACGGTGGGCAACTTCGTTGGTCATCCGGTACAGTTCATCGTCATCGAGCGATTCGTTGATACGCACGCCCCAGATGATAATGGACGGATGCTGACGGTACTCGAGAACCATTTCCCGGGTATTCTCGACGGCCTGCTGTTTCCATGCCCGATCACCGAGATGCTGCCAGCCGGGAATTTCCGTGAAGACGAGAATGCCTCTTCTGTCGCATTCGTCAATAAAGTCGTGGCTTTGCGGATAATGCGAGGTTCTTACCGCGTTGACACACAGTTCTTCCGCCAGGATCCTGGCATCTTCCCGCTGCAGGGACGCGGATGCCGCATAGCCCATATACGGGTAGCACTGATGTCTGTTCAGACCGCGGATAAAGACCGGGCTGCCGTTGATCAGAATTTCATTCTCACTGACCTTTACCGTGCGGAAGCCGAAGGTCTTCACGATTGTATCCTCACCTAATGTGAGCTCACAGGTATACAGATTTCCTTCGCCGACGGACCAGGGTTTCGCATCCGGAACTGAGATGTGCAGATATTTCCGCTCCGCCGCATCCTCAGCGGAAGCGACAGTTGTTCCATCTTCGTCTTTGACGACCGCTTTGATCCGCATGCCATCCGCATTGCCGTCATACTGCAGGTCGATATCCATTGTCTGCAGATCCGGCGTTGTGATATAGGCATCACTGATCAGAGTCTGCGGTCTGTCTTCAACCCAGACATCACGGTAAATACCGCCGTAAGTCAGATAGTCGATAACAAAGCCGAACGGCGGTACGGAACCATTCTCCGTGGTATCCAGCCGCACCGTGATAACGTTGTCTTCCCCATAGCGTATCTCTTTGGTGATTTCCGTGCGGAAGGCTGTATAGCCGTTTTTATGCGTGCACATTTCCTTACCGTTGAAATATACCGTGGCGATATGGGCGGCCGCGTCGAACTGCAGGAAATGCCGGCGTCCCTTTTCTTCCGCGGGGATATGCAGGATGCGCCGGTATCCGGCGATCATCTGATAGGAATCCGGATCCGCATAGTGCAGCGGGATCACTTTCACCGTATGGGGAATCCGGACTTCGCATTCCGCCTTCCCGCCGTGCAGGAATTCTTCGCTCCATTGCGACGTGAATTCCCAGCAGTCATCAATTCGTTTCTTCATAGCTGTGCTCCTTTATACCGTTCATGATGATATCCATCATTTCTTCCAGCGCGTCGTTATAGGATATATGTTCTTCCGTCAGCATTTCGGAAGACAGAAATGATTCCAGGGATGACGTGAACATCGTCCTGAGAATCGGAATGGATACCGGCCGGATGCGATGCTGCGCAACGCCTTCCTCGAGAAGCCGGATCACCGGTTCCCAGTCATTTTCCAGATACCTGACCAGTTCCCTGCTCACCTTCGGATATTTTTCGTGAAGATCGGACAGTTTGCGGAAATCCAGCACCTGATACTGATTCGGCATGGCAACCATGACCATGCGGATCTTATCGATCAGATCCAGGTCAGAGGAAAGAATTTCCTGCTTTTTACGGTGGATCTCACGAAAACCGTACGCCAGCATGGCGGAAAGCAGTTCTTCCTTGGAGGCATAAAACTGATAGATTGTTTTTTTGGCAATATGCAGGCTCGCGGCAATGTCATTCATGGTGAATTTCAAACCGTTTTTCTGAAACTGACGAATTGCTTCCTGAACGATTTCTTCCCTCTCCATCTTTCACCCCGGAAACCCGTTTTCCATTTCCAGTTTCCATGATATCAGAGTGTAAGCGCTTACGCAAGAGGATTAAAAAAACTGTCTGACCAGTTTTGATCAGACAGTTTCGAGTGACTGTACTTAGTCTTCTACGTATGGCAGCAATGCCATCTGACGAGCGCGCTTGATAGCGACTGCCAGCTGACGCTGATACTTCGCTTTAGTTCCTGTCACGCGGCGCGGTGTGATTTTACCGTTGGCGCTGATGAACTTCTTTAAGAGCTCAACATCTTTGTAGTCAATATACTTGATGTTATTCTTCGTGAAGTAGCAGACCTTTCTGCGGCCGGTTCTCTGCTTTCTGAATGCCATCTTTATTCTCCTTTTCCTTTAGAACGGAAGATCATCACTGGAGATATCCAGCGGCGATCCGCCAAAGTCATCACTCATGCCCGCATTGTCATTGTATGAGGGCTGTGAGTATGAAGGCTGCGCATATGACGGCTGGCCATATGGAGCCTGATAGCTGTCCTGATACTGATTGCCCTGCTGTGCTCTGGATTCGGACTGAGATCTGGATTCCAGAAGTCTGACGTTGTCCGCCACTACTTCGGTCACATACACTCTCTGTCCGTCACGGTCATAGGAACGTGACTGCAGTCTGCCGTCCACACCGATCAGTGCTCCCTTGCGGGCATACTGACCGAGGAAATCGGCCGGCTGACGCCAGGCTACGCAGCTGATGAAGTCAGCTGTCTGCTGGGCATTGTCCTGACTGCGGCCGCGGCGGTCACAGGCGACTGTGAACTGTGCTACAGACAGTCCGCTCTGTGTTTTACGCACTTCGACATCGCGGGTCAGACGACCAACCAGAACGACCCGGTTGATCATTTACTTTGCCTCCTGAGCAGAAGCTTCATCACGGGTAATCATGAAACGGACAACATTCGGATTGATGCGCATCAGACGATCAAATTCCTTGACGCAAGCGTTGTCAGCTTCAAAGGTAACTACTACGTAATAACCTTTGTGCATATCATCAATTTCATATGCGAAATCACGCATACCCCATTCATCTGTCTTGTTAACAGAACCGCCATTATCTGTGATGATCTTGGCGAGAGTTTCGATCAGTTCGGCTCTCTTTTCTGTCTCAACAGACTCATTGATGATGTACATTACTTCATACTTTTTCATTCGTACACCTCCTTTTGGTCTAACGGCCATCTCTGGCAAGGAGCGGGTTTAACCACTCGCCCGATTATTGTACTAGTTTTAAACACTGATGTAAATGAAAATTTCACGGTTTTCAGGCCTTTTCAGTCCTGTTTTTCCGGCAGCTGCACTTTTTTGAATGCTTCGATGAATTCATCGATATAATCCGCCGAGGCCTGAATCATTTCCTGACCCCATTCGGCCGTGGCGTCATTCGGATGATCGTCACCGAACCAGCCGTTATCGGAAACAGACTGGCTCATACGGTTGACGGGAATATCCACACCCTTGAAGCGGACAGTCCGCATACCACTGGCCGGCAGTTCTTCACTGAGACCCTGCATCGGCGCGTCACAGATGGCAGATCTGTCTACCAGAGCCGGATCGATGGCCATGATGGCAGCTGTTTCTTCAGCACCGCCGTGGCCGCCGTGCCATGGTTTCCTGCCGGTCCAGTCACCGGTGATATTCCAGACCATCTGCCACCAGTTCATCTGAGCCAGCAGACAGCCCTGTTTGTAAAGATCCAGGGAAACCCGGTCAAGCGGCGGAATATTGCCGCCATGACCGTTGATGACCACAAAGCGGCGGGCACCATGGGCTTTCAGCGACTGGGTAACTGCTGTCAGCACCTGGTAAAGAACGTCATGCCCAAGATTTACCGTGCCCGGATAGGAAGCGAGATAGTCCGTGCAGCCATAAGGGATCATCGGTGCCACCACTGTTTCATTTTTCTCTTCCAGCAGTTCAATGATCCGGTTGGGAATCAAGGTGTCCGTTCCCAGGGGCATATGCCGGCCATGGCACTCCAAAGAGCCCAGGGGAATGATCACCGTGTCGTTTTTCGCAAAATAGGCTTCCGCCTGCGGCCATGTCAGATGTTCCAGTCTCATAGATTATTCCTCATCTTTCTTATCATTCAGATCGTTCTGTCAGCTGTTGAAATACATAGGCGGCGATGGCAAGACCGGCCGCCGGCGGTACGAAAGGACTTGAACCGGGCACACCCCGCCGGTTCGAAGCGGCTTTCTGTTCCTCAGCGATTTCCTTCTGCACCGGTTTCCGGGGTGCTTCGGAAGACGTGCATACCGTCAGTTTTTCCACCCCGCGTTTTTTCAGTTCATGGCGCATGATACGGGCCAGCGGATCACCTGAGGTCTGATACAGATCAGTAACATAAACTTTGGAAGGGTCCAGGCGGTTTCCCGTTCCCATGGAAGATATAATCGATATACCGGCTTTCTGTGCTTCCACGATCAGGTCGACCTTGGCTGTTACCGTATCAATGGCGTCAATGATATAGTCATAGACCGTGAAATCAAAACGGTCTTTTTCTTCCGGCAGATAGAAGCACTGCTGGGTATGAACAATGATTTCCGGATTGATATCCTTCAGTCTTGCGGCAAACACTTCCACCTTGGGTTTGCCCACGGTGGAATCAAGTGCGATGATCTGGCGGTTGATATTAGTGGGATCCACCGTATCGTGATCGATCAGGTCAATTTCACCCAGGCCGCTGCGCGCCAGTGCTTCGACCGCATAGCCGCCTACCCCGCCGACACCGAAAACAGCTACCCGGCTGCGCTTCATTATCTCCACTTTTTCTGTTCCGGCTATCATTTCAAGACGGGCAAAACGGTTTTTCATTGTCAACTCTCCTGGCTGCTTTTCTTTACCAAAAACTTACGTGCGATTTCAATGCCGATCTTGTAGGGCAGCGGTCTGAGCGCCTTATCGGCATTTTTCAGTTCTTCAATAATATGTATGTGCTGAGGACAGCTGCGCTCGCATTTGCCGCAGGCCACGCACTGGGAAGGGAACGCCTTCTTCTCGCGGAGACCGACGACCTGCGCATATTCGAAACGGCCGGTGCTCTTTGACTCGGTATACATTTCGTTATAACAGCGGAAAGCGAGCGGAATATCCACTCCCTGCGGACACGGCATGCAGTAACGGCAGCCTGTGCAGGGAACCTTGATCTTTTCGCTGATCAGCTTTTTGACTTCTTCGATCAGGGCATAGTCTTCTGTCTGCAGATCGTTTACCTCACTGGCTGCGGCGATACGGCAGTTCTCCTGCACCATTTCCAGACTGTTCATACCGGAAAGAACACAGGTCACTTCCGGCTGCGACCAGAGCCAGCGGAAAGCCAGTTCGGCCGGTGTGGCGAATCTTTCGTTCGCTCTGATCAGCTGCTTTGCCTTTTCCGGCAAAAGATCGACCAGTTTGCCGCCGCGCAGCGGTTCCATGATCATGACCGGTATGCCTCTTTCAGCCGCCGCCTGCAGTCCGGCTTTGCCGGCCTGTGATGATTCATCCATATAGTTGTACTGAATCTGACAGAAATCCCAGTCGTATGCGTCCAGGATCTTCAGGAACATTTCCGTATTGCCGTGGAAGGAAAAGCCGATATTGCGGATCTGACCATTGGCTTTCTTTTCTCTGATCCAGTCTTCGATGCCGAAACGGACCAGATTCTGCCAGGCGGAAAGATCCGTCAGCATATGCATCAGATAGTAATCGACATGATCTGTCTTCAGACGCCTGAGTTCTTCCTGGAACAGTTTTTCGACCGCCCCTTCTTTGTTGATCAGATACTGCGGCAGTTTGGTGGCGATATTGACCTTGTCACGGCGGCCGTTGCGGGAAAGGATCTCTCCTAAAGCCGCTTCACTGCCGGTATATACATAGGCTGTATCAAAATAGTTGATTCCCTGGGAGATGGCATAGTCAATCTGCTGTTCGGTTTTTTCCATGTCGATGGCATTGCCTTTTTTCGCGAAACGCATACAGCCAAAACCAAGCACGGATAGTTCATTCCCGTATCTGTCCTTTCTGTACTTCATAACTCCTCTGTTTTCATCAATGTGATGCAAGTGCGACTAGTTTGACGAAAAACGGCAGCATAACATCTTCTTTGTTCATGATGAAGTTTTCCGGATGCCACTGTACAGCCAGCAGATTCGGATAGATATCTGATTCGATTGCCTCGATCAGACCGTCATCGGCATAAGCGACTGCCTTCAGACCGTAACCAAGATCATGAATGACCTGATGATGGAAACTGTTGACCTGGATGTCTTCTCCCAGCAGCATCTGCAGCATACTGTCATCCAGAATATGCACATGATGTGTCGCGATATTCCGGTATTCATCCTGACGGTGCTTCAGAGGATTTTCACAGGCCAGCGAAAGGTCCTGATACAGGGTGCCGCCGAAGGCGACATTGATCACCTGCAGACCGCGGCAGATGCCGAACAGCGGTTTGCCGGCTGCCAGTGTCTTCTGAATGACACTGATCTGAAACAGGTCATAGGCCATATCGCTTTCCCCGCAGAGCGGATGTCTCTCCTCATGGAACAGAACCGGATCCACATCGATGCCGCCCGGCACCAGAATGCCGTCACACTGATCCACATAGGCGGTGATCAGATCTTCATCGGTGCCATGGGGAATGATCATGGCAAGGCCGCCGGCTTCCTCGATGGAACGGACATAATGGTCACCCAGACCATGCTGTAAAAGGTGCCATGGTCCTGTTTCATATTTGCTGGCAAGAATGCCGATAACCGGTTTTTTCATAACCCACCTCCGCGGTTGTCTCTGTTCAAATTGTACTCTGTTCTTATTTTACATGGAAACGTGACGCACAGAAGCAAAAGAAAACCGCCCTTTTCATTCAGACGGTTCTCTTCCCCATGTATTCATTAAGGTTTACAGGTCAGATTTTCATCGCTGTCTCATAAGCCTGCCAGATGACCGTGCGCAGATTGCCGACTTTGTCACAGTCGCCGATCAGCCAGACGTTCTTCTTCTTTTCGGCAGGCAGCGGAGCCGGCAGATAGCCGGTCGCGGATATCACGCTGTCACAGGGTATTTCCATGATATTGCCGTCCTTGTCTGTGCAGACAATATGATCGTCATATACTTCCCGCAGACTGGTTTCCAGATATACCGGGACATTCTTCCAGGCGAAGAACTCCCGCAAATAGGAACTGTTGGCCAGACATACGCCTTTCTGGGCAATCAGATCATTCATCATTTCGACAATGACTGGTTTTTTGCCCTGCAGATACAGTTCATAGGCAATTTCACAGCCGGTCAGACCGCCGCCGATCACGGCGACTGTTTCCCCGACCTCTTTTCCGCTGAGATATTCACAGGCTTCGATCATCTTCTCATGGCCTTTGATGTTCCGCATGATGCGCGGTACAGCCCCGGTGGCGATGATGACGGGATCTTCGCCGAATTCGCTGATCGAATGCACTTCATAATTGCGGCGGACATCGATTTCCAGATCCTTCATCTGCTTTTCGTACCACTTCAGAAGATCACGCAGTTTTCCTTTATAGGATGCCGCGGAAGCCGGAATGAACGTACCGCCGAGCCGGTCGCTTTTCTCATAGATGACCGGTCTGTGGCCGCGCAGTTTCAGAATGCGGGCCGCTTCCATGCCGCCGATACCGCCGCCGATAATCGCGATCGTTTGCGGTCTGTCCGTCGGTTTGATATAGTGTCTGTCCCACTGCATCGTTTCCGCATTGACGGCACAGCGGCTCATATGCAGGGAATCATAAAGATCCTGATCGTTCGGCACACCCTTGTAATGGGCCATGTTGAAGCAGCCGTTGTGACAGAGAATGCAGGGCCGGATATCATCTTCCCTGTTTTCCAGCAATTTGGTTACCCATTCCTGATCGGCCAGGAAAGCACGGGCGAAACCGGCCGCGTCGATTCTTCCTTCGGCCACTGCTTTGGCAGCTGTCTTTGGATCCATACGGCCGGCACAGACAACCGGGATATCGGTAAACTGACGGATGTGAGCCACATATTCCAGATTGCAGTTTTCCGGCATGTAGATCGGCGGATGAGCCCAGTACCAGGCATCATAGGTGCCGTTGTCACAGTTCAGCATGTCATAGCCGGCTTCCTGCAGCAGCTTCACAGCCGCTTCGGATTCCGCCATATCACGGCCGACTTCCGTGAATTCTTCACCGGGCAGAGCACCCTGACGGAATCCCTTGGTCTTGGAAACAACGGAATAACGCAATGATACCGGAAAGTCTTCACCGCAGGCTTCCTTGATGGCCCGGACGATTTCAATCGCAAAACGGTATCTGTTTTCCAGCGAACCGCCGTATTCATCCGTCCGATGATTCACATACGGCAAGGTAAACTGATCGAGCAGATATCCTTCATGCACGGCATGGATCTCCACACCGTCAACGCCTGCCTCCTGCAGCAGCTTCGCGCTCTTCGCAAACGCGTCAACATACTCATGAATCTCTTCCACCCTCAAAGCCCGGGATGGCACCTTGTCAGACCATCGGTTCGGAGACGGCGAAGCACTCGCGGTAATACGGTCAATATCCATGACCGGTTTGGCAACCGCCCGCAGCAGTTTGTTGGTGTAAAGCTTCTCCATCATTTCCGAAACTGTGAAACTGCGTCCGAATCCGGCTGTCAGCTGCACAAACAGCTTCGCACCGGTCTGATGGAACGCCGGCATCCATTTTTTCAGATCGGCGAACATCTTCTTATTCTTATAGAGCCACTGACCGTACATCGGATTCCATACCGGCTGACAGCCCGGTAGAACCAGACCGGCCTGATTTTTCGCAACTTCCATAATGAACTTCGCACCGACTTCGTCAAAATGATTGATTTCCATCCAGCCGAACAGATCGGTTCCGCCCATGGAAGTCAGAACGATCCTGTTTTTGATTTCCAGATCACGGATCTTCCATGGTGTAAACAGCGGGGCATATATTTCCTTCATCCTGCATCCTCCTCACTGATCCGGCATGATCACAGTCCGGATCATCTTTTTTTCTTCTTCCAAGTCACAAAATGACTCTTTTTATATGAATTATTATTGCGGCAATTACTGCTGTTACTTTTATTATAAATACTTCACTTTCGAAATAAAAACAGTCGGCTGACTGTTTCAGATACTTTCATTTTCTTCCGTTTCCTCCATCTGGGCATGGTTGAAAAGCCGGTAGATCATCAGTGCCACACTGTGCGCACTCTCCCTTTTGCCGTTTTCCTCCCACTTCAGAAACGAATTCAGAAGACCGCCCGCATAGGCATACAGTTCATACATGTGCAGTTTCTTCTGGGGCAGAATGTTCTTCATCATATACTCGTTGACCGCGTCGATCAGCACCGTATACAGACCGTGCCGGTTGAGAATCAGGAAATAGCGGGAATGCCGGTCAAAATAATTCAGAGAAAACTCAATGTGTTCCAGTCGCATGAAGACACCAGGATCCTCGATTTCGCCGCCTTCGATCATATATCCTGTCACGATGATATCCAGATAGTCACACAGCGCATCATAGAGATTTTCATAATACCGGTAAAACGTCATGCGTGAGACACCGGCCCGGCGGATGACATCCATTACCTTGATCTGGGAAAACTCGGTATTTTCCAGTTCGTCCAGAATGGCATTGCCGATCGCGGTACGGGTGGAAACGGTACGGCTGTTAAACTCTTTCCTGATTTTCATGGCTGTTACACTTTCCCGGCCACTGTAACAAATGTTACATTTTCCGCCTTTTTGTACATTTTATCATCTGCCCTTCGTTCATACAATTCTGAATTGTTGAACGGAGGTGCTCAACATGAGAATTATCGCTGATTCATCCTGTGATCTGTATACACTGGACTATCCGGATTTCCGGACCGTTCCGCTGACTGTTTATACTGACGAGAAAAGCTTCCTTGATGACGAAGCTCTGAATATTACTGAAATGCTCGATTATCTGGCCGGTTTCAAAGGCCGCTCCTATACATCCTGTCCGAACACGGAAGCCTGGCTGGCAGCCTATGAAGGAGCCGATGAAATCTTCGTCTCCACTGTGACAAGCGCTCTTTCCGGATCGTACAACAGTGCCGTTCTGGCGGCAGAAATGTATCAGGAAGAACACCCGGACGTGAAGATTTCCATAATTGATTCTCTTTCGACCGGTGCCGAAGAGATCCTTCTGCTTCTGAAACTGAAGGAAATCATCGAAAGCGGTGCTTCCTTTGAAGAAACCGACACCAGGATCCGTGCCTACCTGAAGAGCACCCGTCTGTTCTTTTCCTTTTTCTCCCTGCATAACCTGAGCCAGAACGGCCGTGTCAGCAAAGCAGCGGCAGCGGCTCTCAATCTGCTGAATATCGCTGTCATCGGCACTGCTTCCGAAGTCGGCAAAATCAGCGTGACCGGTAAAGCAAGAGGCAGCCGCAAAGCGATCCGCACACTGATCACAGACATGAAAAAGGCCGGATATACAGGCGGCCGTGCTGTCATCACTCATGTCGAGAACGAAAGCGCGGCAGAGGCATTGAAACAGGAAATTCTGAAAGAATACCCTGCTGCCGACCTGCGTATCTATCCGGCCCGCGGTTTATGCAGTTATTACATGGAACGAAAAGGTGTCGTTATCAGCTGTGAAACACAGACTGTCTGATCATCATTCCTGATCTTCCGGCCTGGCCGGCGGTTCCCCACCGCCAAAACCGTCTCCCGGAGGCTTTTCCGGAGGCTGACCATGGGAAGAGCCATCTCCCGGCGGCTTCTCCGGCGGCTGACCGTCCGGCATGACGCCCTGGCTGCCATCTGACGAGACAACTGTCTCAACAGCTTCACCCTGGGAAGCCGTGCCTTCTTTATAAGCTTCACCGCTGACATATAACGTATGACCGTTGAGGTCAATACTGTCAGCCTCGCAGGTCAGTGACGTAATATAGGAATCCGCGCTCAGTTTCCATACTGAGCCGTTTTTGATTTCCACATACACTTCGCCTTCCTGGCCGTCCGGATTGATGGCACCCTGGAAAGAAGACGCATCGTCAAGATACAGATTCAATGTCGATACACCATCAACCAGCATGTTGCCGCTGATCGGCTGCTTCTTCGCATACATATTCACATGACCGCCGTTCGAGCCTTCCCTGCCCCAGCCGGCTGCTGCCGCCCGCAGGAAATTGCCGGACGCGTCATTGTTGATGATCTCGGCATTGGAGAGACTGATGTCGGCTGTCGTGTTGTTCACGAAGAAGATATCGCCGTTGGCATTGGTGAGACTTCCGCCGTTCATGGCAAACGAGGCTTTGCCCTGGGCGGCGTCGCCGGACATTGACTGATAGATCATTACCGCCTGAAACCAGTCAGACTTGTCACTGTTTTTGGAATTGTTGTCGGCATACAATTCGACGTTGTTCAAAGTGACGGAGTTCTTGCCTTCAACGACAATACCCTGGGCGGAAGTCGATTTCATCAGGGCATCCGTGACGGTAATATCCGCCGTCGAGTAAACAACCGGTGATCCTTTGCCCTCAGCTGTGTAGCTGCCGCCGGTAACCGTTACCGTTCCGCCGCCGCGGTCCGAACGGATCGCCGCTGATGAATTGCCCGTTGTATGAACGGTCAGATTTTCAGCTTTCGTTGTACCGCCGCCGGTCGTCATCAAGCCGCCCGAACAGTTTCCTGTCGTTTCAATTACTGAGTCGGCAATGTGAACAATCGTGCCGCTGCCATAGCTGAAGACAGCGTTGGCATGCGTGCCGTTTGTTTTGATGACCATCTCTTTCAGATCCAGCGCTGCGCCGTTTGTCGCAAAGACAGCCGCGTTGGCACCGTAGAAGTCCGCTTCATCACCGGATGCTTCACCGCTTTTGTTGACCGCCGTATTCGCATAGGAGACTTCTTCCCCGTCAGCTGTAATGGCGTGTTCACCGTCGGCTGTGTTTTCCAGCGTGTCCTTGATTTCGATATCCGCTTCACTCAGATACGTTTTCGTCTGTGCGGCAGTTTCTGTCTGTTCCTGCGGTGTGTCCGTTTCCGTTTTGGAAACCGCACCGGCACAGCCGGTCATTGCCGCAGCCAGCAGTCCGATTATCAATCGTTTGAATTGTTTCCGCATATTCTGCCTCCTGTTGTTTGTGTCATTATCATAAATTGATAATCTGAATTCTATGTGAACAAACCCGAAAGAAATTCTGATATTCAGACGTTTATAATAAATAACAGGAGGATCATTGATCATGAAACAGATTTTTGCGGAAAATGCCCCGAAGGCGATCGGCCCGTATTCCCATGGCTATATTGCCGGCAGTCTCTTTTTCTCATCCGGCCAGATCGGTGCTTATCCGGACGGAAGCCCGATGGCTGATACCATCGAAGCCCAGGCGGAACAGAGCTGCCGCAACGTCGGTGCTGTACTGAAAGCAGCCGGTACGGACTATGACCATGTTGTCAAAACGACATGTTTCCTGGCCGATATGAACGACTTCGCGGCTTTCAATAAAGTATATGAAAAATACTTTGTCTCCAAGCCCGCCCGCAGCTGCGTGGCTGTCAAAACACTGCCGGCCGGCGCGCTTTGCGAAATCGAAGCAATCGCGGAAATCGCATAATCTGAAACAGTGGCCCTCATATTGAGAACCACTGTTTTTTCTTATTTCAGTTTCATGCCTTCCCTGAAGGCATCCGCGACAACTTCACCGACGACACGATATTTGTTCATGGCGGAATCGAACATGATCGGCTGCATCTTGCCAAGATCCACCTTGCCGTCTGTCAGGATGGATTCGTCAGCGCTCATATTGACCGTTTCACCGATCAGCAGATAGCCGTCCGTATCCGGTTTCAGTTCGACAACCTTGCATTCGAGGGTCAGCGGGTATTCGGTAAATACAGGTGCGTCCACATACTCGCTCTTTACTGCGTGGAAGCCTGCTCTGGCGATCTTATCAACGTTTTTGCCTGATTCAATGCCGAAGTAATCAGATGCGGTCACTGTGTCCTTAGTCGCAAACGATACGGTAAAGGCATTCTTCAACAGCAGGTTGTCCGTTGTCTTGTGTTTTGCCAGACTGACAATGATCTGATGAGCGTCCACCTGTCCCGCCCAGGCCGCGTTCATGGCATTGGGAACACCGTTTTCATCATAGGTGCCGAGAATGACGACCGGCAGCGGTGTGATAATTGTTTTCTTTCCAAAATCTTTTCTCATTTCAACTGTCTCACTTTCCGGTTTCATTATTTCATAGTATATGCTGATTTTGCATGAAAACGATACATAATCATTGTGATTTACTGACCGGACATGTTTGTAAAATAATAAAAAAAGGAAGGTTTTCTATGAAGCGTCTTGCCTGTTTTGGAAGCTGCTGTATCGATTACTATACCGATTTGAACGGAGGCAGTCCGTTTGCCGGCGGCGGTCCGGTGAATGCCGCTGTCAAGGCTGCCGAAAAAGGAATGCCGGTATCCCTGCTCAGCTGTGCCGGCGACGATGAATACGGCGATCTGCTCAGAAACGCACTGCGAAACAGAGAAATCGATCTCTCTCATTTTCACACGGCGCCCGGAAAAACCGCATTCTGTCAGGTTGAGATGAAAGATCATGAGAGGATCCTGGGTGATTATGATGAAGGTGTCATGGCTGACTGGAAGCTGACCGCTGATGACATTTCTTTCATCATGGAACATGACATCATTCTGAGTGATCTCTGGGGTCATCAGGAAGAATTCCTGCCGGTGCTGCGGGAAAAAGAGGATCTGATCATTGCCTATGACGCGGCTGATCGGCCTGACGATCCGGCCGCCATGCTGGCGATGCCATACTGTGATCTGTTCTTCTTCTCGTCGGAAAGTGACTTTGAAACAATTATCGGTGACATGCTGGAAATCATGCGCCGCGGTCCGAAGCTCGTCATTGCCATGTGCAGCCATAAAGGCTCTGTCTGTATGAACAGTGACGGCATACTGAAGTACAGAATCATTCCCGAAGAAGAGATCAAGGACACCATTGGTGCCGGAGACAGTTATATCGCCGGATTCCTGTATGAATACGCGAAGGGATCCGACCTGAAGGACTGCATCAGTGAAGCCTCGGAAGCCGCCCTTCCCGTCCTGAAGCACCACGGTGCCTTTGAGCAGTAAAGGGAAAAAATATGTATAAAGCTGAATTATGAAAAGAGACCGTTTCCGTTCTGCCTGATTATGATGAGACAGAACTGATACGCAGTGTCAATTCCGTTCTTTCCCTGCGCAGCCGTATTGAAAAGATCATTGACGAAATCTGGGCAAATGATTTTGACAGTGTCTTTTTCATCGGTATCGGCGGCACGTATGCCTCCTGCCGGCAGGCGGAGGTATTCATGCGGGCAGATCTTCTCTGCCTGTCTACGCGGAAAACGCGGCGGAATTCAACACGACCGGCAATCAGCGTCTGAGCAGCCAGTCGGTCGTCATCTTCTCTTCTGTTTCCGGTACGACACCGGAAATGATCACCATGATCCGCAGGATCCATGATATCGGAGCCAAAGCATTCGGTTTTGTCGATACGGAGGATTCCGAACTGGCCGGAATGACTGACTGGGTGATCAGTGTGCCGAAGCAGGAACAACTCAAGTTCTTCCTGGTCTGCACATATCTGATGTACCGCAACCATGAGTTTGACGAATATGACCGTTTCAGCCGGCAGCTGAGTGCCTGTTTGGCCAAAGACCTCGCCGAAATCGAAAAAGAAAGCGATGCCTGGGCGAAACAGTTCGCTCAGAAAACATCCGCTTTCCTGAAAGAACATCCGGATATGCCGCATTACTTCATCGCTTCCGGCAATCTGTCGGGAGCCGCCTATTCTGCCGCCATGTGCTACTGGGCCGAGCAGTTTTGGATCAGAACCGTATATGTATCCGCCCAGGATTTCTTCCACGGCATGCAGGAAGTGATTACCAGAGACGTGCCGGTGATCCTGTTTGTCGGTAAAGACGAGCAGCGGCCGCTGGCCGAACGGGCAGCCCGCTTCCTGCCGAAGGTATGCGCGAATTACACGGTCATCGACAGCAGTGAACTGCCGCTGAACGGCATTGACGAACAATTCCGCGGCATTCTCAGCCCGCTCGTCATCCGTTCCGTCATGAACCGGATCGATGCCTGGCTGGAAATCGAGCTGCGGCATCCGCGTTCGATCCGCCGTTATTACCGGCAGTTCGATTACTGAAACGCGCTTCTTTCCCACAGGAATGGAATAATGTCCGTGAAATCCTTCATCGTATGGATCACACACGGATAGTCTTTGTATATATGCATCAGGCTTTGTGTTTCAAGAGCGATGACGTCAGCGCCGATTTCCTGCGCACATTTAATACCGGAAAGAGAATCCTCAAAGATCAGGATCTGATCGGCATGGATTCTTTTTTTCGCTTCCAGGAACATACTGATCTTATCCTGATAGGAACCGTCGTCATAAACGATCATTGCCGGATCCAACCAGTGATCAAGATGGAAATAACGGATAAAGAATTCAATGTTTTCGATAATGGAAGCACTGGCGATCGTAAAAGGAATATTGTTCTCACGCAGCCAGTCAAACAGTTCGGCGGCACCTTTGACGAGATGTTCCCCGCCCGGGGCGCTCTGCACAAAGCCGCGGTACAGTTCTTCCTTCTTACGGGAGTATTCTTCCGCTTCCGCCCGGCTGAGAGAAGGCTTCATACGCAGCACCACCTCCGCATTGGGAACACCGGAAATCTCCTTATCCATGATCTCTTCCGTTACTTCCCGGCCGCACAGTTCCATGGAAATCTCATTCCAGGCCAGAACATGATATTTCGTATCGAAAAAAAGCGTTCCGTTGAAGTCAAAAATCACACCGTTGTATGTCATACGCACCTCGCAATGATAAATATCTGTAGTACTATGTATCTTAACATAAGGAGGAACGGCCATGAATATCCCTATCGACATCTCAGATGTCACAATTGAAAGTCCGCGGCTGCTGTTAAGACCATGGCACCCGGATGATCTGCAGGATCTGTATGATTATGCAAGTGTTGACGTAGTCGGTCAGATGGCCGGCTGGAAACCCCACCAGTCCCGGGAAGAATCCGGACAGATCCTCGACATGTTCATCAATGGAAAGAAAACTTTCGCGGTGGAATACGAAGGAAAGGTGATCGGCTCACTGGGCATTGAATACTATGACGAAAAGCAGATCCCCGAGCTGAATGAATTCAGAGGAAGAGAAATCGGCTATGTCCTTGCGAAAGATTTTTGGGGCAGAGGTCTGATGTCGGAAGCTGTCAAAGCCGTCATTGACTGGTTCTTCATACATACCGACGGTGAATTCCTGACCTGCGGATATTTTGTCTGGAACCGGCAGTCGGAACGTGTCCAGGAAAAATGCGGCTTTCACTTTCTGAAAGAAATCAGTTTTGAAACCATGCTGGGCAAAACCGAAAAATCAAATGTCAACATTCTCTGGAAGCGGGAATGGGAAGCCACAAAAAAAGAGGACTGATCACAGTGATCAGTCTTCAGTTTGTTGACAAAGTGGTGTTTTTCAAAAAGAAAGCACCGCTTTTTTCATTTCGAAGCGATGCGGATATGAATCGATGATCATTTTTGTCGAAAA
>CADBEA010000014.1:0-51182 GCA_902793635.1 uncultured Erysipelotrichaceae bacterium
GGACACCCTTGAGTTTGGCTAAGCCTTAGGGGTTACCACCCTTGGTTGGAGGTACGTTTCAACCTCCGAGATATGTGCCATGCCCGGCACACCAAAAAAGACAGACCGGTATGATTCCGGTCTGCCTTCTTTACAGCAATTCAATAATTGAGATATGCCGTATTGAGAAAGATTTATTCGCCGCTTTCTTCGCTCTCAGCTTCCGGTTCCGTGCATTCACATGCCGGTTCTTCAGCTGTTGTCTCCTGCGGAGCTTCTTCTTTCTTGAATGTATCTTCAATGCCTTCCTTGACGGAATTGAACAGTTCAGCCGCTTTTTCCTTGTTTTCTTCGGTCACGACACTGTTGTACAGCTTCTCACCTTCTTCTTTTACAGCATTGTAGTAAGCGCTGACCTTTTCCCTGTCCTCTTCACTGACATTTTCAGTGTAGATCTTCTCACCTTCCTCTTTGACGGAATTGAAGATCTTTCCTGTCTCTTCCTTGACTGTGTTGAAGAAGTTTCCGACTTTCTCCTTGTTTTCTTCCGTCGCAACCTTTTTGTAGAGTTTTTCGCTCTCTTCCTTGACGGAATTGAAGAAGTTTTCGACTTTTTCCTTATTCTCTTCGGTTGCTACTTTTTTGTAGAGCTTTTCGCCCTCTTCCTTGATCTTGTCAAAAAATTCGCTCATTATGATATCCTCCTGTAATGATATAATTCCGGTTTCTTTTTGGAAAAGAGATCATGCGCGATGGCATGATCTCTTATTGCTTTGTTACTGTTCGAGATGATGTCCGCATTTCGGGCAGAAGACTTCGTCACCTTTCAGCGGAGCACCGCATACCGGGCAGCTCTTCTCTTTGTTTGCTTCTTCCAGATTGGTACCGCAGCTTGTGCAGAAGACAGCACCGTGTCTTACTCTGGCACCGCATACCGGACAGACTTCCTCATCCGCCGGCTCTTCTTCATGATATCTTTCCGGCTGCGGAACAACCCCGTCCGGATACAGATAGTTCTCGATGAAGCTGAAGATTTCCTGCGGCAGCATGATCTGACGGATCGCGCCGATACCGGTCGTCAGCAGCAGCGGTTGCAGGAAGATAGCGCCTACCGCGGCAATGCCGAGTTTCTCCATCCACTTTTCAAAGCTGATGCTGACAGTCAGAATGTTGTCCGCCTGACTCAGGCGTACGGATACAGCCGCGTCCATGCCCAGATACTTGGTCCATTCAGCGGAAGCGTCGCCTTTGCACTGAATCAGGTAACCGTTGCGGTTTCTGACCGTCTGGGTGATCATGTTCTTTTCCAGATCCAGATACTCAGCCAGAGCATAGGCTACTGCCTGGGTGGAAACGTCTTTATCCAGAGGATATGTACGTACTGTTTCGTTATCAAATTCAAAAGCCATAGTATTCTACCTCCGTGGTCAAATCCATTCTATCACTTTTTGACCAGCGGTCAATACCTGTCTGCAGATTCAGAATTTCTGCCAGAACGGTCCGTAGACAACAAAGCGCATGCCGCAGACCTTGCATTTATAAGCACGTAATGTTTTATCCGGTACCAGTGCTTCGATTGCGTAACCGTCGAGATTGACCGTTCCTTCGTCAATGAGCTCCAGTTCCTCTTCCCCGGCGCCGCAGCGGATGCATAACAGTCGGCCGGCCGGCAATTCACCATCCGGGAATCCGCCTGCTATTCCAGCCAGTTCTTTCGCTTCCAGTTCTTTCTTTTCCATGCTGTTTACCTCTTTGAGAGCATTACATCATAGCACTTCTTCGTGAGGACACTAGTGTATTTTCAGTCGAGATCCTCACCGTTGGATTTATAGACTTTCTGCATGTAGTAGAAGGAATCCTTCTTCTTTCTCGAGAAGTCACCGGTGCCGTCATCATAGCGGTCGACGAAGATGAAGCCATAGCGCTTTCTCATTTCACCGGTGCCGGCCGATACGAGGTCGATGTGGCCCCATGGCTGATAGCCGAGCAGGTCGACACCGTCGAGTTCGACAGCATCCTTCATCGCCTTGATATGGTCACGCATGTAGTTGATGCGGTAATCATCATGGATACTGCCGTCTTCTTCAACGACATCCAGCGCACCAAGACCGTTTTCGACGATCATCAGCGGAATGTGATATCTCTCATACATCTGATTCAGGGAGACACGCAGTCCCATCGGGTCGATCTGCCAGCCCCATCTGGAAGCTTCAAGATACGGGTTCTTGCCGCCGATCAGCTGGTTGCCGCCGGCCATTTCAGCATTCGGATCAGCCGATGCGGTATTGGACATGTAGTAGGAGAAGCCGATATAGTCGACAACACCCTTCTCGATCAGTTCGAGGTCGCCCTCTTCCATTTCGATATTGACATTGTTTCTCTCAAACCACTTGAGCTGGTACGGCGGATAGAAGCCCTTGACCTGAACGTCGATGTAGAAGTTTCGGGCCCGCATGGCTTCGATGGATGCCATGACGTCAGCCGGCTTGCAGGTCAGCGGATAGGTCGGCGCATAGGCGACCATCATACCGATCTGGTTGTCAGGATCGATTTCATGACCTCTGAGGACCGCTTTGGCGGAAGCCACGAACAGATGGTGGTCAGCCTGATAACGGACCTGCGGTGCCACTGAGTGGATACCCAGCTGCATCCAGGATCTCAGAATGTTGATCTCGTTGAAGGTCATCCAGTATTTGACACGGCCCTTGAAATGCGTGAAAAGCGTTTCAGCGAAATGCAGATAATAGTCGACGAGCTTGCGGCTGTGCCAGCCGTCCAGCGTGTCAGCCAGATACATCGGCACATCAAAGTGAGCGATCGTGACGATCGGTTCAATGCCATACTTCAGGCATTCGTCGACAACCGCGTCATAGAACGCCAGGCCTTCTTCGTTTACCTTTTCAACGCCGTCCGGAATCACACGTGACCAGGACATGGAGAAACGGAATGAATTCATGCCCATTTCAGCGAACAGGGCAATGTCCTCTTTGTAATGATGATAGAAATCCACCGCCTGATGGCTCGGATAGTAGATATCCGGAATGATGTAGCCGACGGCTCCTTCCGGCAGTGATTCTTCACGGGAAAGTTCAAGTACTTCACCCTCTTTTGTCTTGACGGTGTACTTGCGCGGATGATCCTTGTCTCCGCCGCGGATGGCATCAGAAGTCGCAAGACCTCTGCCGCCCTCAAGATAACCGCCTTCGTACTGGTTGGCTGCGGTAGCTCCGCCCCACAGGAAATCTTTACGGAATGGCATATGATTATTCTCCTTTGTCAATTCGTTACCTATATTTTAATCGTAAAACTTGCAAGCTTCCAAGAGAAAGACTGCACAGTTGGAAAATGAAAGCAGTTTTCAGAAAGTAATGCAAAAAAGACCACTTTTCTTTCATGAAGCTGGCGTTTTGTACGCTTTTTCGGGAGTATTTCATATTATTTGGAAATGCAATCGTTTATAATTTGCATGTTCATAAACAGGAGGAAAGAAATGAACGTAAAGAAAATCAGTACAGGTATCCTGGCCGCCGCACTTCTGGCAGGCTGCGCCGGCTCTTCAGGAGCACAGACAACTGAAGTATCCAAGGAATTTGACACACTGCGTTTCCAGTTTGTTCCGTCCAGAGACCCGGGCGAAATCATCGCCGGCACATCTGAACTCGGACAGCTCGTTATTGATGAAATGGCAAGCCGCGGCTACACGATCGGTAAAGTAGACATTACTGTTTCCGATTCCTATGAAGCTGCCGGTGAATCTCTGGCTGCCGGTTCCATCGATGTCGCATGGCTGCCGGGCGGCACATACGCTCTGTATTCCGATGAAACCGATGTCATTCTGACAGCAACACGTAACGGTCTCTCCAACGACTCCGAAAATCCGGCTGACTGGAACGGCCAGGCTAACGCCACTCAGAAGAATGGTCCGCAGGTAACATATTACCGTTCTCTGATCTATGCTACACCTACTCCGTATGGCAAGGAACTCGCTGCCAAGGTCAATGCCGGTGAAGAACTGACATGGGATGACCTCAACAAGGCCAAGTGGGCTGTCATGAACGTTTCCAGCTCTGCCGGTTACATCTATCCGACAATGTGGCTGAACGAAAAGTACGGCAAGAAGATCACAGATCTGGCCAACGTCACAACACTCGACGGTTACATGGCTGCTTTCCAGCAGGCTGCTGCTGAACAGATCGACGTTATCGTATGCTATGCTGACGGACGTAACGACTACGAAGGTTCCTGGAATCTGCCGGCTGACCAGCAGGATTCCACAGGCCATCAGGGTCTCGGCCGTGTCAACGGCGGTTCCATCTGGGATGAACTGAATGTTATCGGCGTCACAGAAGGTATCTACAACGACACAGTCGCTGTTACAAAAGCCAACCCGAACATCTACAATGATGAATTCATCACTGCACTGCAGGATTCTCTGATTGCCATTGCCAACACAGACAAGGGTAAGGAAATCTTCGCCATCTACTCCCACACCGGCTATGCCAAGGCTACCGATGCGGACTATGACGGCGCACGTGCGGCTCTTGATGCAGTCAAGTAATCTCTCAAACGAGTGATGCACACACAGAGCAGCTTCTCAAAACGAAAGCTGCTCTGTTTTTTCTTGAAAATATCACCTGCTTTTCCGTTACAATAAAACAAGATAAAGGGGAACCAAGAATATGATTGAATTCAAAGATGTATCAAAGACGTATCCCAATGGTACAAAAGGTCTGCAGCATGTCAATCTGCAGATCGAACAGGGTGAATTCGTGGCCATCATCGGTCTTTCCGGTGCCGGCAAATCCACTCTGATCCGTACGATCAACCGCATGATCGACATTACCGGCGGTCAGCTGACGGTCGACGGCACGGATGTTATGACCCTGAAAGGAAATTCGCTGCGGAAATTCCGCCGCAAGATCGGTATGATCTTCCAGAGTTTCAATCTGGTTTCCAGATCAACTGTCATTAAAAACGTTCTTTCCAGCAACGTCCCGGATATGCCGTGGTACAAGGTGTTCCTCGGTATCTATTCCAAAGAACAGAAGATCAAGGCTCTGGAAGCACTCGACAAGGTCAACATTCTCGACAAGGCATACCACCGCTGCGACGAGCTTTCCGGCGGTCAGATGCAGCGTGTCGCCCTGGCCCGTACCCTGGCCCAGAACCCGTCCATTATCCTCGCCGACGAACCGGTCGCTTCCCTGGACCCGATCATGGCTGACGTCGTCATGAGTGACTTCGCCAAGATCAACAAGGAAATGAACATCACCATCCTGCTGAATATCCACCACGTCGACCTGGCACTGAAATACGCCAGCCGCGTCATCGGTGTCAGAGCCGGTCAGATCGTTTACGACGGTCCGGCTGATCAGGTTACCCAGGATGTTCTCGACCAGGTATACAACGGCAAGGCTGTTCCGAAGTCCACAGATATCATGACCGAGGCAGAGGTGGCTTAAATGAGCACGGCCAAAATCAAGAAACCCCCGCTTTTCGACCGGCTGTTCAAACCGGAACACATCGTCCTCGAAAACGGGCACAGCGTGGACAGACCGCGCAGCCGGATGCCGCTGATCCTCGGATCGCTGCTGGTCGTCATTATCATCTCGCTGCGGATGACCGGATTTGATTTCTCCGTCATCATCAACCGCGCGCGTGAACTGACGGTCATTCTCGGACAGATCTTTCAGCCGAATTTCAGTTATTTCCCGAATATTGTCAGACCTCTGATCGAAACCATCAAGATGTCGATCCTCGGTACTGTCATCGGCTGTCTGATTGGTCTGCCGCTGGCCATTCTGGCATCCAGCAATATCAATCACAACAAGCCTTCCCTGCTTGCCATCCGCTTCATCCTTTCCATCATGCGTTCGGTCCCGACCCTGATCTATGCCTCCGTGCTGGCTCTCGTGTTCGGTCTTGGCACTTTCGCGGGCACCCTGGCGATCACCATCTTCACGGTCGGTATCGTCGCCAAGATGCTGTATGAAAGCATTGAGACGATCGACATGAAACCGTATGAAGCGATGATTTCCTTCGGCGCCACGACCCTGCAGGCCTTCTGGACAGCGTGCATGCCGCAGATCCTGCCGACCTATGTCGACGACTGCCTGTACTGCTTCGAACTGAATGTCCGTGCATCATCCATTCTTGGTTACGTCGGTGCCGGCGGTCTCGGTGTGCTGATCAGAGAGCGCACCGGTCTGCGTGCCTACAACGACCTCGGCATGGTTCTTCTGATCCTGTTCCTGGTCGTCCTCGTCATTGACTTTGTGAACGACTATATCCGTTCCAAGATTTCGTAAGGAGGAAGCCATGACTGTATTAGAACAACTTCAGGCGGAACCGAAGAATCTCTGGAAACGGATCGTTCTCTTCATCGTTCTGCTGGCCGTCGTTGCCTGGGGCAGCGACTCTGTATCATATCAGGGTATCGGCGAACAGGGCTCCATCGTCGCTTCCGGTATCCTGCACGGTATCTTCCACCCCAATGCCGAACTGCTGTTCAATCTCACTGACGCCGGTGTTCCCTATCTGGTTCTGCAGACAATCGCGATTGCGATCCTCGGTACCATCTTCGGCGCCATTCTGGCGATTCCCGTCAGTTTCCTGGCGTCAACGAACATCGTTCCGAAGTGGCTTGCCTATATTTTCCGGGCCCTGATCCTGTTGATCAGAACCATTCCTTCCATGGTATGGGCACTGGTATGGATCCGTGTCACCGGCCCGGGCGCCTTCTGCGGTGTCGTCACCCAGTCGGTCTGCTCGATCGGTATGATCTCAAAGATGTACATCACCGCGATCGAAGATCTTGACACCGGCATTCTTGAATCACTTGACGCCGCCGGCTGCAATACCTTCCAGAAGATCCGTGTCGGTATCATGCCGCAGCTGAGCGCCAGTTTCGTCTCGACAGCGATCTATCGTTTCGATATCAACCTGAAGGATGCGACGACCCTCGGTATCGTCGGTGCCGGCGGTATCGGTTCACCGCTCGTTCAGTCCATCACTTACAGCCGCTGGTCCAATGTCGGTGCCTTCCTCTGGGCGCTGATCCTGCTGGTGCTGATCATCGAATACGTATCCACCCGGATCCGCAGCACTCTGGCAAGAGGCCGTCAGTAATGGAACGTATCCGTCTCATTGCCACCTCGGACATCCACGGCGTGGTATTCCCATGGAGCTACGCCGACGGACGGAAACGCAATTCCGGCCTGGCCCGGATCAGAAATCTTGTCCGGGTCATGAAAGACGAAAACACCGTCGTTATAGACAACGGCGATACCCTGCAGGGATCGCCGCTGTCTTTCTACCACTACGCAAAACACCCCAATGATATCTCACCCGTCACGAAAGCCATGCATCTGATTGGTTATGACTATGTCAATCTCGGCAATCATGACTTCGACTACGGCGCGGATGCCCTCTTCTGCCATCTCGATAACTGCAGCGGCACCTGCCTGAGCGCCAATGTCCTCTATGAAGGAAAGGCAATCGGGAAACGCTATGACATACGTCAGTTCAATGATGTGCGAATCGCCTTTTTCGCAGTTACCACGCACTTCACGCCAAACTGGGAAAGTCCCGAGAACGTCCGCGGCTTCACCTTCCTGGACGCCTTTGAAACAGCCCGGGATATCGTCGCTGAAATCAAAGAGAAAGAAAACCCGGATTATATCGTCTGCATCTATCACGGTTCCTTCGAATGCGATCTTGCCAGCGGTCAGCCGCTGATGGAGGATACCGGTGAGAATCAGGGATACCGGATGCTGAAGGAAATCGACGGCATCGACATCATGATCAGCGGTCACCAGCATCTTTCCCTCAACACGCAGGCATTCGGTGCGACCGTCATCCAGGTCCTCGACAGCGCCCGTCAGGTAGCTGTCATCGACATCGATGAAGGCGGCATTGAAGCGTGGATCGAACCGGTGCTGGAAGCGCCGGATGACGAACTGATGGAAATGCTGTATGACGAGGAAAACCTCTGTCAGGAATGGCTCGATCAGCCGCTCGGCACCTGTGACAACGACATGACGGTAACCGACGAGTTCGAAGGCCGTCTGCACAAGTCACAGGTCATCACCTTCCTCAACAAGGTGCAGTGTGATGTCACCGGGGCGGATCTCGCCGCCAACGCTCTGTTTCTCGGAGCGGTCGGTTTCGGTCATACCATCACGATGCGTGATCTGGTCAGCACCTATGTCTTCCCGAATACATTATGCGTCAAAAAGATCAACGGCCGCGTCCTCAGGGAATTCCTTGAGAAGTGCGCTGAATTCTGGGATGTCGAAGACGGCAAAATCACTGTTTCGCCAGCCTACGAAATTCCCGCCCCGCTGTATTTCAACTATGACATGGTGGACGGCGTCGAGTATACGATCAAGGCGTCCAACCCGATCGGTGAGCGCATCGTATCACTGACAAGGAACGGTGTTCCTGTCAAAGATGACGACACTTTCACCTTCTGCGTCAACAACTACCGTGCAGCCGGAGGCGGCGGCTTCAATATGATCAAGGACATCCCCGATATCTATCAGGGACAGACCAATATGGTTGAAATTCTCGCTTCCTACATCATCGAACGTCAGGACGTCACTTTTGAGGAGCAGAACAACATACAGGTAATCATCTAGGAAAGAAGGATAAACATGGATCAAGTATTCAATACCATTTTGCTGGTAGCCCTCCCTGCTTCCGGCAAATCAGAAGTCAGAAACTTCATGGCCAACATCGAGCCGGAACGTCTGCAGAAGGAATTCCATATCGGCGCCAATCTGCAGCTGGATGACTTCCCATATGTACATATGATGAGACGTATCGACGAAGAACTGGAAGCACTCAACGAAGAGCGTGTCTACTATCCCGACAACGACCATCCGTTCTTTGACGGCCGTGACTGGGGCACTCTGTGCAACCTGCTTAACGAAGACTACAAGGATATGAAAAACCGCACGGTAGTCAAACCGGAAAGTGCCGCCGAGTTCCTGATGGAACGCATTGACAGGGCTTCCCTGGCAGCCGGTCTGCCGCCCCGCTGCAGTCTGCTGCGCAATGGTGCCCGCGAGATCATCTGCCAGAAGCTGGAAGAAGAAGCACGCGCCATGCTGGACGCCAAGCACGCTCAGTATCCTGATACATTCGAAAACAAGACGATCATCATCGAATGCGCCAGAGGCGGTCCGGACGGCAGCACCATGCCGCTGACCGGTGCCTTCGGCTATCAGTATTCCTTCCCGCAGTTCTGCCCCGAGATCCTCGAGAACGCCGTGATCCTCTATATCTGGGTCACACCGGAAGAAAGCAGAAGAAAGAACTTCGCAAGAGCCAATCCGGACGATCCGGGTTCCAACCTCTTCCACGGTGTGCCGCTGCCGGTCATGCTGGGTGACTACGGCTGCGATGACATGGAATATCTCATGGAACACACCACCGTCGAAGACACCATCACCGTCAAGGCATACGGCAGAACCTATCACCTGCCGATCGGCGTCTTTGACAACCGGGAAGACAAGACAACCTTCCTGCGGGCCAACAAAGCTCTCTGGGACAAGGAAAGAGTCGACGATGTGACCAAAGCCATCCGCACCGCCACCGATACGATGTGGAGAAACTATAAAAGATAACATACAGGAAAGGCCGCAGTGTGAACACTGCAGCCTTTTTCTGTCCGGATGTCTATTGATTACCAGACACCCGGTTGTATAGTATTTTGCTGAAGAAAATGCAGCAGAAAAAAAGAAATCAAATGCCTGGAAAACTCGAACTCACAGAAGAACAGATCGCTGAAATCAGCGGCGGAACGACTCATGAATCAGTCGAGCTGATGCTTGCCCTCGCCAGCCGCGGATACGGAACCTTCCTCAAGATCAACGATGACAGAGATGACATCCTCGATATCGAAGGAATGAAGGAATGCCTCGCTGCCAAAGGATACAAGTTCATTCCCGCTTTCGGCGAACAGGAACTGAATATGTTCATCGGACCGGACGGTCTGCCGTACGGCAACGATTATATCGTTCACCTTCTGAAAACCGGCCAGCTCTGAGATCATTTCAGAAAAGCAGAAGAAAGCAGTGTCATCTGTACAGATGACACTGCCTTTTCTTTTCAGAACAGAGAAAGCTGTTCACTGTCAATCTGATAGGAAAGTTCCTTGCCGGCTGAAGCCAGATAAGAGCTGACAAGGCCGTCTTCCCTGATCCACGGTTCGATGTCTTCCCTTTCAAGGATCAGCGGCATACGGTCATGGACGGGCGCCATAGAGGCATTGGCAGCCCTCGTCAGAATGACAAAGTGATCGCCGTCCGCTTCCGTCCTGTAGAAGCCGGCCAGCCAGATCAGTTTTCCTTCCGGCCTGGTGAAGACTGCCTTCTGTTTCCGCAGATCCCATTCATAGAACGAGGCGGCCGGCATCACACAGCGCCGTTTCTTCACGGAATCCTTGAACGTGATCTTATCCAGCACCGTCTCACTGCGGGCATTGATCAGCATCTTCCCCTTTTCAAAACCGGTAAAGCCGAAGATCATATTGCGGCCGGAAAGATGATCTCCTTCCGCCCTGATCACCGGGGCCAAAGCGGAAGGATAGATGTCACGCGGCAGGAAACGGTAAAGCAGCGGGTCGAAGTCTCTGACGATCCGCTCATATTCCGCGAACATTTCTTCCGTGATCACATATCTTCCGCACATGTTTTTCTTATCCCTCAAACAGATGCAGCGAGCCGCGGTTCATGACGCTCTTCTGCAAAAAATCCTCGATCAGCCGGTTGACTGTTTCCGGCTGGTCGGTATTGGAGTTATGACCGGCCCTTTCAATGAATACCAGAGGCAGACCGGTGCGTTTATGCCATGCTTTGTTGTGCCGCAATGCGGAACCGGCTTTATCATTGCGGCCGCACAGCAGCAGTACCGGACACTTGAAGACACAGGCGGGATCGCTGTCGATGACATCACCCAGCATCTTCATGCCATGGCCGGAGAGTTTCGCGTAATACTCCTGCTGGCCGTCATAGACCATCATCATGTCTTTCATCAGCTGACGTCCGTATTCGCTGTCCGCCACGCCTTCCGTGCCGGCCTGCAGTAGAAAACTCCACGGTGAGATCCGATAGACCCATTCCATCCGTTTCAGCAGATATGTCTCGATACTTGTCGTGTAAACCTTCTGGAGCGGTGCAGAGTCAATGATGACTGCACCCTTGATGTGATCGGGATACTTTTCCGTATACATCTGGGTCACATAGCCGCCCATCGACTGACCGATCAGCACCGGATATCTGATATCCTCTTTGACCAGGATCTCATGAAGCCATTCCGCCTTGTCGCCAAGATCGAACGTCAGTTCAAACGGTCTCGATGCGGCATGGCCCGGCGCGTCCCAGACAATGATGTTGTAGCGGTCCTGAAAGAATTCGATCTGTTTGTCAAACAGACGGTGATCGGCTGTCAGGCCGGGAAGGAAAACAAGCGTCAGCCGGTTCTCCGTCAGTTCATTTGTCCAGTAATGGATGGGGCCGCATGGGCATTCATAAATCTTTTCGATCATATATCAGCCTTTCTGATGGAATTTACCGATCAGGAAACGGATCAGCGTGACGATCAGGATAATGCCGGCCAGCGTCACAACGAAGCTGAAGGGATCAAAGCCCATACGGATCGTGTCATGGCCGTTCGGTTCCATCGAATAAATATGGGTATACTGCAGACCGAAGCCGATCTCCTGAATGATCTCACCGCCGTAGACGGTATAGGCCAGCGGCATCGGTTTATGCATGATATAGGCTGTGAAGTTGACGATCATGCCGGCGGCCATAATCAGCAGGGAAATGATCAGCGTTTTCGCTTTGTCATTCATTCCTCTTCACCCTCTTTCAGGAAAGCCATGATCCTTGGCAGGAAATCCTTCGCTTCTTCATATACACCATGTGAATAGCCGGGATAGACATAGAGTTGGCTGTCGGCGATGCCTTCATGAAGCAGATAACTGCCGCGCACACCGACCACGTCGTCTTCCGCCGCACCGATGATCAGGGTTCCGGCCGTGATCTTCGAAAGAAGATCCCTTGTGTCATGACTCAGGCAGGCATTGGCCTGGACTCTGAAATTGTCCATTGAGGCAGGAGCCGTAAAGCGGGCCATGACTTCATTGACCAGTCTGCTCTTCTTCAGGTATTCCGGTGTATAGGAGCGCTTTGCTGTATCCAGGAAGATCTTCTGATAGCCGTCTTCATCATCCGCCCAGGCAAGCCAGCTGCCGATTGCCTCACGGCTAACGGCATCGGCAAAGGGAATCGTTACGGCAAGGATCAATTTGTCGACACATTCCGGATGATCGATTGCGAGATGCTGGGCGATCATACCTCCTTCCGACACACCGAACACATCAGCCACCTCCAGCCCGAGCGATTTCATGCAGGCATAGAGATCTGCCGCCATGTCTTTTGTCGTGAAGCCTTCCGGCAGAACCCGCCGGCGGCTGAAATAATAGACCGTGTAGTCTTTCGCCAGCTGCCGGTACATCAACGCAAAAGGAAGCGCCATTCCCTTCGCGGTCTTAAACGCGTCACCAAGTCCCGGTATCATGACCAGAACTTTTTCACCATAGCCGAATTTCAGCCAGTCAATGACTGTATCACGGATCGGCAGAGTTCCGTTTTTGGCATTCAGGATCATATTTCCTCCAGAAAAAAACCCGTTATGAAAACAACGGGTCGTTTTAGTATTACGCTTTCAGTTCGTACAGATAATGATAGAGGGCACCGATCATATTCGCGTCATTGCCGAATTCACAGGCGACAACAGACGGACGGGAAGCCGGTGTTCTGCCCTTCAGTTCTTCAAACAGTTCGTCCAGCTTGCGGTTGATCGTTTCCAGCAGGACCGGCTGCTTGGAAATGCCGCCGCCGATCGAGTATCTCTGCAGATCGAGGATCAGCTGCAGGGACATGATGCCGCAGACGACAGTGTCGCAATAGTCTTCCAGAACTTCAATGGCTGTTTCATCGCCGTTATTGACCGCGTCAAAGAAGATACGGCCGTTGACCTCGGATACCTCACGGCCGGTAACTGTGGCATAGCGTTCCATCAGACCGTTGGTGGAGCTGACGCCTGCCCAGGAATTGCCTTTCGCATACGGATGGCCCCAGTCAGCGGAAATACCGGAGAATTCGCCGGCCGCGAACGTGTTGCCGCGGATCAGCTTGCCGCCGATAATGACCGAGCCGCCGATGCCGGTACCGAGTGTGATGACTGAGCCGCTGTCGAAGCCCTTCATCGAGCCCTTCCACAGTTCGGCCAGTGCTGCCGCCTTGGCGTCGTTTTCAACGGAGAACGGAATCGTGATGCGGTCTTTCATGCTTTCCGGCAGATTGACACCGCTGACATAGCCGAGAGCGCCGCTCGTATAGAAGTAACCGGTTGTTGAATCAATGCGGCCCGGCGCGCTCATGCATACGGCCTGCAGGTCTTTGTCGCTGTACTTCTGATAGATTTCATAAATGACATCCTGAAAATGTTCCAGGCTGTCCCGCGGAGTGGGAACTTCACCTTTTTCAACTGTTATGATTTCATCGGTCATCAGGGCGTACTTGATATTCGTTCCGCCGACGTCAATCGTCAGATAGTTGCTCATAATTATCGATCCTCCTGAAATATACTGCTGTCTATATTGTACAGGATTTTCCCGTTTCCCGTACATGCATATACAAAAAAGAAAACAGCAGGAATCTTCCCGCCGTTCTGCTTATTCGCGGATGAACTGCCGGTCGCTTTCCGGCATGCCCTCGTCGTCGGAAACATAACGCTCCACACTCATGTGCAGATCATATTTGTTCCGCAGTTCGAACAGTGTCTTCATCATCGGGCTGGCATGATGGACGTCGATGGCTTCCTGATTCTCCCAGGAATCGATCAGCAGCACCGTTTCCGGATCGTCCAGGGAAAGATAATACTCATAGCGCAGGTTGCCCGCTTCGGCGCGGATCAGATCGACGGTTCCGCTGTCCTTCATTTCCTTGACGAATTCAAGAGCACTTCCGTTCGTGCCTGTGTAACGTAAATTGACTGTCAGTGCCATAGTTTTGTTTTCCTCTCTATCTGTATGGTTAATTATCCTGTCCCGTTTGTCATTGAAAACGTTCGTTGTTTAATTCAATTATAACTGAAATATTTCCTTCACTGAAGAGCATCCTCTTCCTTGACTTTGCGCGGTTTTTTTTCTACAGCAGACCCTGGATGAAAATGAAGATGATCAGCAGCGGCAGAACAAACTGGAAGTAAGGCTTCAGGATGCCGCCGAAGCGGATCCCCTCGCCTTTGTTGCATTCGGCCAGATAGTTGTCAAAGCCCCAGCCGTACCGGGTCGTGCAGAACAGAGCGTACATCAGCGTGCCGGTCGGCAGCAGCAGATTGGAGACGATGAAGTCCTCGCTGTCGAGAATATCACGGCCGCCGATCAGGTGAACGTCTGAGAGTAGATTATAGCCCAGCAGACACGGCATGCTGGCGACAAGCATGAACAGGCAGTTGATCATGACGGCTTTCTTTCTGTCCCAGCCGAAGTTCTCGATCGACGTGGCAATCAGATTCTCGAAGACGGTAATGACCGTCGAGAAACTCGCGAAGGTCATAAACAGGAAGAAGAACGATCCCCACAGCCTTCCGGAAGCCATCGAGGAGAAGACTTTCGGCAGCGTCAGAAAGATCAGAGCCGGACCCTTGCCCGGATCGACATGAAAACTGAAGCAGGCCGGGAAAATGATCAGGCCGGAAACGATCGCCACAAAGGTATCCAGAGCGCAGATACGCACGGATTCCGAAGGCAGCGTGAAGTCGTCGGACATATAGCTGCCGAAGATCTCCATTGACGCGACACCGAGACTCAGGGTGAAAAAAGCCTGATTCATGGCGGCGCTGACGACACTGCCAAGCCCCGCTTCTCTGACTCTTGCGACACTGGGCAGCAGATAGAACTTCAGACCTTCCGCCGCACCCGGCAGCAGCATCGAATGCACCGCCAGAACGACGATCAGCACCAGCAGAGCCGTCATCATGACGGTCGTGATCTTCTCGATTCCCCGGCGGATGCCCAGCGAGCATACCGCAAAGCCGGCCGTGACCGTGACGGCCATGGCAATGGTCATTTCCAGTGGATTCGCCATCATGGCACCAAAGACACCGTCTACGGCATCGCCGGACAGACCTTCGAACGTGCCGGACGCGAATTTGACGAAGTACGACAGCATCCAGCCGCTGACTGTCGTATAGTACATCATCAGCAGATAGCAGCCGGCAATGCAGAACCAGCCGTGCACATGCCATTTCGAACCTGCCGGTTCGAGATACCGGTAGCCTTCCACGGCACTCCGGCGGCTGCCGCGGCCGACTGCCAGTTCCATGGTCAGCACCGGAATACCCAGGACGACCAGGAAGAACAGATACATCAGGACAAAGAAGCCGCCTCCGTTCTGACCGGCCAGATATGGAAACTTCCAGACATTTCCGATCCCGATCGCGCATCCGGCGCTGACCAGAATAAAGCCTATTCTTGAGGCGAAACTGTTGTTTGATTTCATAGGATCCCCTTAACGCTAAAAACTATTATACAGCCTGACGGCATGAAAAAACCTCCGCTTTCCGGCATTCACCGCTCAGCGGAGGCATTCTGCATTGTCTTTCAAAAGAATGATCAGCCCAGTACTTTCTGCAGATAAGCCATAAATTCGGCATGCGTCATCCGCTCGTCGGTACAGTCCATCGTATACATGTTCGTCCTGTCGTCACCCGATTCCGTGAAGGAACGGAAACCCGGCACCTTCGCCAGCAGACAGTCGTAAACATCACCGAGTTCAATTTTGTCCGAATTCCGGAAGCACTCCGGAAATCAGGCATAAAGATATTTTCCCAGTTCAACCGTTTCAGCTTCGCTGCCGCCGACAATCATGTTCAGTTCTTCGTCGTTCAGTTTCATTTTTGTTCTCCATCCGCAATTGTTGTTTTTTCTTTACATAAGGATTGTAATACATAATCATGGGTAAATCTTCCGGTTATTTCTCTTTCCGGAGCATAACAATATAACATCGGCTGTAACGGGTGTAAAGAATGTCTTTCCTTATTGTTCTTCCGGAAAGACCAGGTATTCAACAGGTACGGATGCGGTCAGCCATACACCGTTGGCGGAGAGATAAAAGACATGGCCCTGTTCCTGCATTTCCTTTGCCTTTACGACCAGAATTGCAGGCCGCCCGTGCCGTACACCTACTTTGTATGCCGTATCCGTATCCGGGGAAAGATGCACATACAGCCTTCCTTTCGGCAGCAGCCCCTGTTTCCGGATGCTTTCCAGATACTTTTCACCGGTGCCGTGGAACAGATATTCCGGCGGCACGCATTCCTTCAGTCCGACGTCGACCAGTATGGAATGGCCCTGGGAAGCGCGGATCTTCGTATGATCCCCATTGAAGGCATAACGCTGTTTTTCATCCTCCCGGACGATCTTTTCCAGCATCTCCATATCAAACGGATACTTCTTCGCGATGCCTTCGACCAGTTCCATGACGTCCGCCCAGCCGTGTTCATCCAGCGCGATGCCGATTTTCTCGGGATGATGGCGCAGGATCAGAGACATGAATTTGCTGATACGGATCTCTTTCTCGTTCTTCATGCGTTCCTCACTTCGCGGATGCCGCGTGTTTCCTACACTGTCAGTTTACATCTTTTTCACAGCCAGGCAGTAGTTGACTCCTTTCGGAGCATGCATTTCATGAGATGGCTCCGCCTGATTGTAGGCATGAAAGAAGGCCTGATCCGCACCTTCCGCATTCAGATGCTCATAGATCAGAAAACCGGCATCGGCAAGCATCTTTTCCATTTCTTCATAAGTGTATCTTGCCTTCATGGATTCGTTAGCTGCTTCGGCAAGTTCCCGGTTCTTCTGACTTTCTTCCCCTTCCTCAATCAGCGGATAATCAAAGCAGATGGCGGATCCTTCCGGACAGATGGATGCCGCTGTGTGAAGCAGATGCCGGAATTCCTCTTTGGACAGATAGTACACCAGTCCCAGCATGGTCCCGAAGGACTGTTCCTGTTCATCAAACCCTGACCGGTCCAGTTTTTCTCTCCAGTCAGGATCCCTGAGATCGCAGCCGATATATTCCGTGCGGCAGACCGGCTTCAGATCGTTTTCTTTTAGACGCTTCCGTTTATCGGCAATCATTTCCGGACGGTCGAGTTCAAATACCTTCAGCTGACTGTTCTCTGTACGCAGTGCGAAAGTGTCAAAGCCGCAGGCATACAGAATGATCTGCCGGCAGCCACTCAGCACGGCACTGCGCAGGGCCCGCTCACAGAAAGCACTTCTTGCCAGTACGGACGGTGCGATCTGATGTTCCACGATCCACTGCAGTGCCTCCTCCTCTGTTCCCTGAAAACCGGGACAGAAATAAGCGATACCCTGCGTCATGTGATGGAATACCGTTTCATACTCCTCTTCACTCAGGATCTTTTCGGCATACGGATCAGCAAATACATGGATGGTATTGTTCCGGTAATGATAAGCTCTTGCGAAGGTACTGATGAGGGCTGTCAGATTTGTCATTTTCATATCCTCCCTGTAATCGACGAATACTTCATACATGCATCCACAGGGAATTGCCAGTCTGGAAAAATGACCCGTTATGTGGTAATATAAGAGCATTAAAGGAGAGAGATTTCTCCTTTTTTTATCCGTCGGGCCATTCCTCAGCCATTCACCGCTTTTCTCATACTGACCGGTATGTTATAAAAAGCCTTCGTTTCTTCCGAAGGCTTTCACATTCAGGCAGCGGATCCTGATCACATCATCTGCCAGTGTCTTAAATTATTGACATCATTACGGACCGCATGCACATAGACATCCTGTTCGAACTGCTCGATTTCCGGAATGATGTCCGGGGCAGTCTCTTTCATCGTACGGATGAATCCGTTCAGCATGTCAAACGTTTCTTCAATTTCAACAGTAAATTGTTTTTTGAATTCATCCATGAACGATCTGTAATGATCTGCATCCTTTGTCTTTTCATATGATGCGACGGACTGTTCCCAGAGCGAACGGATGGCTCTTCTCTTCTTTTCAAGACTGTCATCTGCCCTGTTTTCTCTGGATTTTTTAATGGCTGATTCAGCACTGCGGACATATCCGCGTTTTTCCGCTTCTTCCATGATCTTCCGCATTTCATTTCTCTTGATCTGTACTTCGCCTTCCGGATCCTCGTGGTGGAGATATCTGAATACGGATTCATAAGTCTTACAGCAATGTTCCCAGTATTCGAGCATCTCTGATTGCAAACTCTCCAGATGCAGCTTCAGCAATGGAGAATCCAGAGTTTCTCTCAGCCAGTCTTCTGCTTCCGCAAGCACGGAGACAGATGCTTCATAATCTTCCCGGGCTGCCAGAACGTCGGCTTTCAGCAGCAGAAGCCATATCCGGCGGAACGACTTTTCATCATTGGAAAGCAGACTGTCTGCCGTTTTCATATATTTTTCCGCCTGGGCAATATCACCTGTTTCAAGGCATGCTCTTCCGAAGTAACCTTCATATTCTCCCATAGCCAGGTCCATGTCTTCCGGATTTAAATCAGGAATGGATTCTATCAGTTTCAGCAGGTCACTTCTGTATGAAAAGACTTCCTGCGGTCTCCCTGACCTGAGCAGTATTTTAATGCAGCACATAATGATATTCACACCCTGTTTGACATTGACTCTGTCTTCTCTGTACTGCAATGCCTTCGCCGAATACGAGCAGGCCTCTTTCATATACCGGCAGGCATTCTCTTTGTCACCTTTCCCGATGGAAACCCTTCCCATGCAATAATAAATGTCGCGCAGGTCTTCCATGAGGACATATTCTGGGTATCCGCCGTCATCAAAACTGTCTGACTGATACAGTTCGAGAAGCTCGGAACAGATATCCCAGTTAGTGTCCCAATATCGTGCATCAAAATACAGTTCCATCCGGCTGCGGCAGTACTTTAAAAGTTTGTATCCGTACATCGCATCACTGAGCCCCCGGTACCCGGAATGCTTGAGATCTCTGAGCAGCCGTATCGCTTCTTCCCACAATTCCTGGGATTCTTTGTCTGTTGAATCAAGGCTGTAGATTGATTCGGCCAGGCTGATCAGAGCATTAATATAATCCATTTTAGAAAAAGATGTCCGCTGTCTTTCATCCAACCTGAGCCAGACGAGTCTGTTTTCATGCAAAAGCTTTATTCTTTCCGGATAATGATTTGGATAATTGCTGGCAAAACTTTCCAGAATGCATCCCCAGTTTGCCAGGTTATTATCAGTCGGATACTGGTATACGATCTGCCGGCCGCTTTCAATAACACTTTCTGCCATTTCGATCAGCTTTTCACTGTCATTCCTGTACCGGCTGCTGATCAGCTGCAGTTCTGTGAATCTGAGATACATAAGCGAATCATAATAGTTTTCTTCCGTGATATCAGCACGATACTGATCCAGTTCCTTCTCGATTTCTTTCAGGCTCTGATATAAATGCTCAAAAGCGGAAATGTCCTTTTTTCTGTGCGCTATACGCCAGCAGCGGAAATTCACCAACCTGATCAATGCTCTTTGCCAGTATCTGTCATGCCGGTCACCAAACAGAGACAGTGCTTCTTCATACAGCTGGCAGCATTTTTCGATCGCATCCGGAACAAGATTTTCTTTTCCATACTGCTGAGAGTACATCCGTGCCTCTGTATCTCGCGCGGAAGCATTTTCATATGCTCTTTCAGTATCCAGAAGCCGCGGCAGGATCTGATCGATCCGTTTAATCATTTCCACAACTTCAGCATAATCTTTTTCTTCCAGTGAAATATCTGCCAGAATACCGCAAATTTCCGCTTTCTGAAAATCGCCTGTTTCCGGATCATTCAGAAGGATATGAAGAATACTCCTGTAGCAACGATCCACAGGTTCCGAATAACTGTAACGGCCGAAATCCTGTATCCAGAATCTGACCATTTCCTCACTGCTGCCCTTTTCTGTCAGTTGAGAGAAATAATCCGCATATGACGCATCTTCCTTCATCATGCCGGCCATACATTCACACAGCAGATCACTGTCATCTGTACCGGCAAGTTCCTTCAGCACCTTGCCACCTTCCGGCAGTTTCTGTTTGAAAATGTAATAATAACCTTCCTTTTTTCGGAAAGACGGATCACTCAGGGCATAGGCGGCAAGCAGCTCGTCGACAGTACCGTCGGAAATATCCGCCAGGACGGATTCTTTGTATAACCGGTGACTGAAGTTCCATTTGCCATCCTCCTGCACACTGAACGCGTCAAACAGGTAGGAAACGATACGCTGAAAGCGGATCTGGGAAAAGTCTTTCTGATCCGTTCTGAGAATATTCTCCAGTTCTGTTTCGGTAAGTCCTTTCAGTGAGGAAGCAATCAGCTTCAGCAATATGGTGAATTCTTTTTCATCGAACTTCCGCTGTATGGCATTTAGCAGGAAACGCACCATTTCCCGTTTGTCATCCGGCATCTTTGAAAGCAGCTGTTCCATATACCGGTGAATGCCTTCCATCCCCTGTCCCATGGTCTCCGCTTCGGCAAATTCCGCGCTGTCCATCATGAAGAATCTCTGCAGCATGATCGAAAGATACAGCGGATTACGTGATTCTGCCTTGTTAAGAATTCCGTTAACGATCTCGTCGTCGAGCCGTTTGCCTCTTTTTCCGGCAGTTCTCGCAATGATTTCCCTGGTCTGATGACCGCTGAGCGGTGAAAGACGGATCTGTCTCAGGCCGAGCTGGGTTTTACTGACAATACTCTCAAGCGGGAACTCCGGAACGGAAGAAACGACATAGATCAGTCTGGGACAGAGTGTGAACAGGTCGAAATACAGTTCTCTGTTCCTGTCAAATAACTGATCAAGACCGTCAATGATGCAATAGATCTTCTGACGGTCGATCTTATCGCTGAGGTACTTCAGTTTTTCATTCAGCGATGCCGGCAGTTCTTCTCTGACCTTCAGGACTTCCTGCAGTTTTGCAACGGTCATTTTCTTCAGCGTATCGATATTCCCGCATCCCGGTGCTCCGCAGTAATACAGAATGACAGGTCTTTGCGCGTCGGTGAGGTCTTTTGCGACGGCACTCATCAGGGCCGATTTTCCCGAGCCGGCATCACCGGTAAGATGGATAATCATCTTCTGCCTGTCCCGGAAGCCAAAGCGCAGCCCTTCGGTGATCAGCCGCATCAGAATTTCAAATTCCTCTTTCGCTCTTGGAATATATGAGGAAAGATAGTATTCACACATCGAATCCGTGACTGCCTGTATCTTTTCCGTCTCTGTCGCAGGTTTACGGTCACCGTATTCCTTCCGGATCATCTCCAGCAGGATGTTCTGCACATTCTGAGCAAACGCTTCAAGGCCGGCCAGCGTGCCGCTTTCACTGTCCCATGTGACGGAATAATCAAGAATGACAGCATTTTCCAGCTGTCGGATTTCCTTTTTCAGACGATTCAGTTTCGTTCGGTGCACTTCACTTTCCACTTCATACAGTCGACGCATATCTTCCGGCAGGTTTTCGATAAAGGAACTGTCGCGGAAGCAGAATACACACCGGTCCAGATTATGCGCGTCCCGCAAAGCCGCGTAATCGATTTCGAGATTCGTGATGCTGGAGCCTTCCCGATAAAGATCCGTGATCCGTGTGTCGTTTGTCTCATTCACAATATGATAATCGGGAATCCATCCGTACCGTTCCCCCAGAAGCACCACGGTAAAAGGACGGCAGCGGTCAATGGCGTCGATACATACTTTCAGAACCTCTTTCCCGCTTTCTTCCTCGCTCATGTTGAGCGTGTTCACGCCCCAGCGCAGATCCAGCTCCTGAATCGTTTCGCCGGTGCTCATCAGTTCCCTGTTCAGCGAAGGAAAAACAATTTCATGAAGACAGTCGCGCTCGGCCTGCATATCTTTGAACGTTGACGAAATAAATACGGATTTCATAAGCACCCTCTTATTGATTTCTATTATAAAAGAACCAGCGGTCTGCTGGTTCAGGAACGTTATTCAGCTGTTTTTTCTTCGTGTTCGCGGATGTCATAGACATGCAGCACCTGCTTGTAGATGCAGATCTGCTTATCGGTGATACTGCGGTTGAGATGATGATGGCCGAAGAACCAAAGATTGTATTTAACCGTATCCTGGATCTTCTGCAGGTAATCCGTCATGCGGTCACGGTCGTCGACGCCGATCAGTTTGCAGGTATCGTTGCTGCAGCAATGCGTTATGATCAGATCCACTTCGTTATTGATCGCCGCGAGGTTCTGCAGGCCGCGCTGATAGACGGCCAGATCCTGTTCGATCTCCTCTTTCCACCAGGAGACCTGATTGATGCGGAAGTAACGCTTTCCCTCCTTCACCCACGCCTTGGCGGTTTCCTTCCAGTTGGCATCCTGACCGTCAAGGTTGACGATGCCGTCCAGTGTGTCGTGTGAGGAAGCACCGCCGAACGAGAAGGTTTTGATGCCGTGGATGTCATAGACATAGCCGCGCTTCAGATGCAGGACACTGTCTCTTGCCACGCCGACCGGAGCGCCGCACCACATCTTCGTGGGCAAAGCTTCCAGGCGCGGAAAGCATTCGTGATTGCCGTCGATAAAGACCGTCGTAAAAGGTTTCTCATTCAGCCAGTCCAGCCAGAACTTCTCTTCCTTGTTCTCTCCTTTATAATCCCAGATCAGGCCGAAATCACCGCAGACGATGACGACATCGTCTTTGGTCATTTCACTCTGCTCGGGAAAATGGACGGAATTCAGCCGGCTGACATCGCCATGGGTATCACCTGTGATCCAGATCGAGGGCATACGTTTCCTCCTTCTAAAACATCGTGAACAGTATATAAAGCCAATGGGCTGCCATGCCGGCGCAGATGCCGCCAATGGTATGGCTTAAGATCGCTTTGCCGATGAGTTCCTTGCAGTGCAGGGAATCCATCATCGAGGCATGAGTGGAAAGATAGCCGCTCCAGCACATGCACATGGCCGTGAATACGGCGATATCACTGGCATTGATCAGACCCTTGGCTGCCAGATTCGCGGTAATACTCAAAGAAGCACCTGCCGCGCCTAACGCGGTGACCGGTACACCGATCGCTTCCGGTGAGGAAAAACCGAACAGCGGCCTTAACAGAAAGCCGGCTCTTGCTGCCAGTTCCGGCAGCAACCGGATGCCTTCATATGCCGCGCCGGTATATGTGCCGTTTTCCGATGGTCCGTTGATCAGCATCAGCACGATCGTACAGATGACGAGAACCCCGGGAATGATACTGATGCCCATCTTCACACCGTTGTGGCCGCCGTCCAGGATAGCAGCCATCATACGGCTGCCGATACCGCCGTCACGGATCGGTCGCATGCCGGGCGGCGTGGTCTCGTGATGGACATCTTCGACTTCCATATCCTCTTCTTCACCGAAGAATTTCTTTGTGAACACCAGCATGACGCGGGTGCTGATGATACTGCCGATCACAGCGCCCAGCAGACCGAACAGCACCGGCATGGCCATCGACTCATGCATGACGGGTGACAGTGAATACATATAGGTGCAGACGATCAGACCCATGCCGAACGAAGTGCCAAGATTGGTCAGAGCCGGGAACTGATACTTCTTGAAATACTTACGGAAACGTCTGTCTTCCGACAAAGCCAGGATAGCCGGGTTGTCGGAAAGAAAGGTCGTGACGACGCCGAGCGAGGCAACGCCCGGCAGTCCGTAGACCGGTTTCATCAGCGGCTGCAGAATGTGATGAGCCAGCGAGACAAAGCCGAATTCGGAAAGCAGTCCGGAAACCGCGCCCATGATGACGCAGATGGCGGTGATGTACAGCACCGTATCGATCAGAAGCCGGTAGGCGGTGTTCATGATCGTATTCAGGGTGTTTGCCAGTCCCATCTGAAATGCGAATAAAGCGAAAAAGCCAATGAAGATAACGGGAAAGATAAAGGTCTCCAGTCCCAGTTCTTTTGTATAAGACGGCTGTTTATGATTCGGCTGTGTCACAGTGATCCTCCGGGCATGATGCATATAAAAAATGCCAGTTAACAATACCCATTATACACCTGCCCCGCTGTTTCAATCTCTTCCTTTTTGTACGGGGTGATTATAATAAAAAGGACAAAAGGAGTTACACAACATGAAACATTCGAATATGAAACATATGATGCTCAGCACTGTCCTGATCGCGTCTTTCACTCTGGCAGCCTGCTCAGCCGATAAAGGCGGCAATTCCGCACCGGTGGAACAGCAGAAACCGGCCAGTTCGGAAACGACGACGGAAACTACAACAACAGCGAATCCGACCGGCACGGACATGATCAGCGAACAGGATGCCAAGGCCATTGCCCTCAAGGACGCCGGCCTTAAGGAAGAGGAAGTCGTCTTCATCAAGTTCCATCTTGACCGGGAACATGGCCGCACCGAATATGAAATCGAATTCGTCAAGGACAACAAGGAATATGACTATGACATCGATGCCCTGACCGGGGAAATCACTTCCCGTGACTATGAGATCGATGACAGAGCCGCCCTGGAATCCGTCATGCAGCAGAATAACGGAACAGCCATCAGCCAGCAGGAAGCTCTTGCCCTCGCTCTCAAGGATGCCGGACTGAGCGAAGCGGAAGTTCAGTATCCACACGTCGAACTTGATTATGATGACGGCCGGCAGGTCTATGAAGTCAAGTTCTATCAGGGACAGATGGAATATAGCTATGACATCGACGCCGCCAACGGCCAGATCCTTTCCTTCGAAAAGGAAATCGACGACTGATCCTGTCTATTGAAAACAAGCCTCACACAATTCTGTGAAGCTTGTTTTTTCATTTACTTTCATGCCTACGCGTCAGACTTACTGGAACAGTGTGCAGACCGCAGCCAGGATCAGCGATACCGGAACGGAAAGAATGAAATGTGTCAGATGTTCCTTCCGGTTGTAACCGAACAGATGCGGACCGAGCACTTCCTTCACTTCCGGATAGAAGTGCGGAAAGAAACCGGAATTGCAGAGCAGGATCCAGTCAAAGACGATGATGTCAAACGCCTTCAGTCCCCACAGCATGATCAAAAGGCGGACAAAGATCTGCATAAAGCTGTAACCGTTCCGGAGTCCGTCGTAACAGGCGTATACAGGCGCTCCCACAAGCATGCCAACCGACACCGCGGTAAGTACCCATCCCAGCGCGTGAGCACCCTTGAAACGCTCGCTGTGATTCGTGACGGCGTTCTGCACTTCGAGAGGCGCGGAAGTGAAAAAGCGTTTGTCCTGGATCAGGCCGACGCCGCTGTACAGCATGAGAAACAGACCGGCCATCATGATCACACTCAGCAGGAATGTCATTGCCATGCCTTCACTCCTTCCTGATCAGAAAGTCACACTTCTCGCCGTTTTTACCGAGCGTCTGCGTCCGCTGGAATTTCAGACCGGGCAGATGGCCGTAGGTTCTTTCGTCATTGTCACAGTAGATCTTGGTCAGTTCAAAACAGCCCAGCTCGCCAAACCACTTACAGTACGGACAGGCGAGAATATCCATCCGCATCTCCCCTTTTTTCTTCGGATAGAAAACGTTGCGGAAGCCGCGGGAAGGTCCGAACATGTTTCTGGAAACCGGACCCCAGGCCCAAAGAAAGAGACTGCGGAAGCCGGGAAAGTGAATCATTCCGGCCAGCTTCTTTCCGACATCCTCGGTCATCTGTCTGATCGTGCTTTCAACGATGTCATATGCTTCTTCTTCACCAATTTCCTCTTTCAGTGTCAGATAGACAGCAGCGGTCGGAAAGATATAGTGATCCGGATGCAGGCGTTCCTGTTCGGGAATATCGGCGTATGTTTCCAGGATCTGACGCAGTCTATCTTCCGCCTTCTGCCACAGTCTGTCACTCTGTTCCTTCGGCAGTCTTTGGTCCATCGTCTTTTTGATAAACTTCTTTGTATTCAGCATTTTATCAGCATCAGGTATTTTCATACTCCTTCACCTCAGGAATCTTTCTGTTAGTTGTTCCTAACTATTACATATCATAGCACTGTTTTCCTGAGATACAAAATGTTCCCTGCCGTTGGCAGAGAACCTTCTCATCCTGTCTTTTGTTATACTGCCCCATTCCGATTCTCTCCAGCTGCTCAGCGACGAAGGCGTCCCATTTCTTCTGCCAGGCAGCCAGCATTTTTTCAATTTCCGGATCGGAAAGTCCGCTGTATCTGATCAGTCTTTGTGTTTTTCCTGATAGCCGGCCACGATGCCCCTGATAATACCGTCGGGATCGTCGTAGTCGATGGGTATCTGTTTGCCGTTTTTCATCCGGAAGATCAGCTGCTTTTTCACCAGCTGCACTTCCTGGATGTTTTTATATTCCAGGTGTCCGGCATAATCATATGTCGTATCAAATGCCTTAGGCAGGATAAAGACGCTGCCATATACTGTTTTGAACAATGATTTCTTCGTAGTATCAAGCCAGGCAATGACATCTTTTACAGAAAGGCCCATTCCGGCATTCTTTATCGCCTGTTTCACTGTTTCCGGATCGTCTTTGGCAAAGACCAGTCTGTTTTTATTTGGCAGTGCTTCCGCCACGTCCGCGACCGACTGATCGGACGCCTTCAGGGTTTTCAGCAGCTGACTGTAGAAAGCAGCATCACTGCCGCCTTTCCCGGCATTCTCATGAAGCCTGTCATATACGTTCTTCTTCAGGCTGGCCGCTTCAAACAGTTCCCGGTAAGAATTCCACACCGGATCTTTCAGTTCACTGTAATGATACTGCCGCCATGCCGGCTCGATTTCATCCAGCACTTGATTGATCAGTGTCTCCGCCTTTTCATTCTGTTTGATGATCAGAAAAGACATGGCCATCAGTTCAGCCGTTTCATATCTCAGCCGGTAATTGACAGCTGTCTGTTTCTGCTTCAGGGCAACAACATCTTCATTCGTCCATTCACTGACTTTTTCATTGAAAAGTTTCCGGCATTCTTCGTCATCGCGGAATCTTTCCGGCAGATTATTCCGGTATACAAAATCCTTGATATGGAAGAACTCCGTCAGGAAGGAAGAAAGTCCGTATTTCCTGTATCCCATCCGGCATACCGAAAAGGAATCAAGCAGACGTCTGGTGACATCGAGTCTGTCCTCATGCGTCAGAGATTCCGTCGTCAGCATCTTCATCTGGGCGTAATCGTTATATGCACGCACTTTCCAATTCAGATACTCGCTGTCACCCCCGACAGACATCATGTCAAAGGTTTCCGCTGCCTTGGCGATATACTCGAAGGCTTTCCGGTTATCGCCGGCCGATCTGCCTTTATGCAGGTTGTACATATTCATATAACTGCCGGCAAGCAGAAGCCGGTTGGCAGGAACAGGATTCTTTTCATACATTTTTACCCGAAGAGCCAGATCACGTCTGTACATTTCTTTCCACTTCTTATCATCGTCCATACGCATATACACTTCACCCATACTGCCGTAGTAGTTGGAATACAGTGTATTGTTCTGTTCGATCAGATAATCGCAGAATTCTTCATCGGCCAACAGTTCATCACATTCATCCGCCAGCTTCAAAACTTCGGAAAGAACTTTTATGTCAGAGTCATTCTTCAATGCCCAGATTGCCTGATAATAGGTATCGAACAGGATCTCCCGGTCTTTGAAATCCGCCCGATCCATTTTCTCGCGGCAGTAATCCAGCTGGATCTTTGTATATTTCCGCTTTAAAGGAATACTGTGGGGTGTAAATCTGACAGCTACCTTGCACAGCTTCATGATATATGCCCGCTGATGGGTTTCCGGCAGGCTGTCGAATTTCGCCTGCAGAAGTTCATATGTTTTATCCAGGATTTCACAGACAAGTTCCGACTGCTCTTTGTTTTCTTCAAAATGGTTCGGAAGCTCATACAGCACGAAATTGAGAAGACCATATTTGTACTGGTCGTTCTCCTGAACATAACTGATCAGTCCGATGGTGGCTTCCGTCCCCTCACGGATAATCTGATAATGGAAGTTTTCGGCAACAGAACGTGCCAGTTCAGAATCCTTGCTTTGGCTGCATTCTTTTACAAAGACAGCCAGGTCTTCGTATTTGCGGGCTTTGAGCAGATGCCAGACATATTCACAGCGCTTCAGGGGATCTTCTTTGCTCAATGTTCCAAGATAGGCACAGATCTCATCGTTGTATTTTGCGAAGTCAGTATTCTGCAGTATGCCCTCCCGCAATGATTTATGCATGAAGTCATAACGGCCGTCACTTCTGACAATAAAGTCCGTATTCAGATAATTGATGTAATGGGCAAAATCCAGAGTGCTCCAGTTCCTTTTGCATAAAGCAATCAGATCAGATACCCTGAGTCCGAATCTGCTTACGGCAAGATACTTTCTCACCTTCTCACAGAACAGCCGGTTGATACGCCGGCCAACTTCTTCAAAGACATATTCCGACAAGGAAGGAAGATCAGCAGGCATTTCATTGATCAGCGTGATCTGCCTTTCGGCAATCGCCGCATTCGGTTCCAGGGTAGAACTGTTGATCACATCAAAGTCCGTGACGTTCATGATGCATAAGCGCTGCACCATCAGTGAAATGGACAGCGGCAGACCGGCGGAAGGATTGTGCATGATACCTTGTTTGACAGAGCCGTGCAGTTCTTTCCTGATATGGTCCAGATAGCCGTCAATGACTCTTAACTGATCCTGTTCGCTCATGTCTTCCAGTACCAGAGAAGACAGATAATCCGTCTTGATATCTTTCGTACAGGTAATAAAGAACTTCACATTGGCGGGAATCTTCTTCGGAATAAAGATCATCTTCGATCTGTTCTCATCCGGAAACAGCTGATCGACCGCATCGATCAGCACATAGACATTCTCCTGCGCCGGCACTTTCCTGAGAACGCTGAGGTATTTCTGCAGCAGTTCAGAGACAGGCACATTTCCGGTTTTCCCTGACTTCTCATTGGAAAACAGACAGAAGTCATTGATGATCATTTCCGTAATATGGTAGGCATCGGTCGCTTCCGGTGTCAGACCGCAGGCGATCGGCAGAACATGATGCCCTTCCTTTTTCAATGCCATGGCCAGATATGACAGCAAAGTGCTCTTGCCGCTGCCGGAATCACCGGCGCAGATCACGACCTGCTTGTCCGTATTCTTCAGAATGGCAAGACACTCCTCAGCATCCTTCTGACGGGCACTGAAAAGACTTTCCTTTTCCTGCACATAGTCCCAATGGGTACGCAGCAGACGTTCAAAAGGACTCATCCGGTCATAAGTCTGCCAGTCCTTTTCCATGACTGCCTTCAGATGTTCCGTGACCTCCAGCGCAAAGGAACGGATATCATCAGCACCCGGCACACCATTCACCATATGCACGGTATATTCATGCACAGTGGTATTGCCCAATGCCAGAATACGGTTCTTCAGTTCCTGCAGTTTGTTCTGATGATAACTATCTTCATAATCATAGATACCGGGAATATGATCATCCGCTATGTTCCGTATATACACCAGTGTCGGCTGTTTCAGATGGCAGACACCGTATTCGATCTCCAGTGCGGTAACACTTTTCTCCAGATCTTCCAGATACAGCCGGTGTGCCTTCGCGGCATTGGCGACGATCTCTTTGTCAGGGATCCAGCCATAACGGTAACCGGTCAGAATAATAAAAGGCGGCTGACATCTGTCAATCTGGTTGAAACAGACGTCAAGCACCTTTAAAGAACTGGCTTCTTCACTCATATCGGACGTATTGATTCCCCACCGCAGGTCGCAGAAGTCAATTTCATCACCGTGTTTGCGGGCTTCCTCATTGATCTTCGGGGCGCAGATATCCCGTAAGGCATCTCTTTCCGCCTGCATGTCCTTGAATGTACTGGAAACAAATATTGTTCGCATAGGAGTGTCCCTTCTGTATTGTCAGTGAATTGAGTGATTACGGAAGTTGTTGATGCAAAAAGTTATGGCATACTGTTACGGATTTCAATCCTCAGTTTTCAATAAGCTTCTGACCAATTTTATCTCTTCCTGCATGAGAAAGAGTGAGTTCTGTTTTTCTTCCAGTACAGTTTTAGAATTCTCTATCTGCTCTTTCAGATCAGTAATCTTTTTCTGTTCTTCCTCTGTCAGCAAAAGCGGTAGATTCTCACCTTTGTAAGATTCATAAGCCGCACAGGCTTTTTTCTGCGTATCATTCAGCTGGCCGGATGCACAAGCGGATTCCCAGAACCCTGTATCGGTAAAATCATAAATCTGATCAGATCCAATTGTGTTATTTCCCACAAGTTTTGAAACAGTCCCAACAACGCGCCTGAATAACAATGGAAATGTTTTACTCTGATCCAAAGTCAATTGCGCATATAATGCGTTTAATTCATCCTCTTTTGCCTGAATCTGAACTGTCAGATTATTGATTTCCACCTGCTCGGCATCTATCTTCGCCTGATATTCATCGATTTTCATCGCATACGCAGCCAGATTATTACGGATTTCATCTTGCTGATTTTTCAGTTCTTTCAATTGTTGATTCAATGTGCCGAGGGAGCTTTTCAGATATTCTGAATATGCTTCACAAGCTTCCTGTTCTTCTTCGTTGAGATTATGTGATGTACAGAGATTATTCCAATAATCTGTATCTGAATAATCCGGTTCATCAGCATATACAGTCTGAAAGGAAACAGTAATAACTGTAACTGTAGCAATCAGTATGTTTGTAATAGTTCTTTTCATGTTGATTTGTGTCTTTCTGTAGTTATGTGTTTTTCGAATCTGCTACAGTTCTTTTCTTATCAGATCAATAATCATGATAACAGCAGACAGCAACGTATTCAGCGGATCATTGTTCCCTTCAGGAAAACGTGTTCCGGCTTTCTGTACATGACAGTAATGTCATTTACGGGATCGCCGTCAATGACGATCAGGTCAGCATCCTTTCCTTCCGCCACCAGACCGGTACGGTCGTCGATGCCCATCAGCACAGCACTGTTGACAGTTGCCTGTTTCAGGATATCGGCATTGTTCCAGCCCAGGAAATCATGGCGGTGACGGAATTCCGATCCCGGTTCTCTGGTATATGCCGCAAGCGACTGGTCGGTTCCCCAGCCGATGAGAATATCTCCTCTCTGATAGGCGCTGTTCAGACAGATCCTGATCTTTTCGAGAAGCGCACTGACCTTGGGAATGACATGTTTGCCATATTCCGAATCCGGATCGGTATGTTCGATCAGTTCCATGGTCACGGACAGAGTCGGTATAATACCGGCATCTTTTCTTCCGGCCAGAAGATCAAGTCCCTCTTTGTCAATGAAGCTGGCATGTTCGATCGTCCGCACGCCGCAATTGAGTGCCTGGACAATGGCTTTCGCGCCATGACAGTGGATGGCACAGTATGTTTCGTTTTCTTCCGCGATCTTCACTGCTTCGAGGATCTCATAATCTTCCATGATGCCGATGCCAGGCACACTGCCCTTTCCCATCATGGATCCGGTACCGTACAGTTTGATAAAATCTGCGCCTCTGGCGAAGTTGATACGCACAGCCTTGCGCATCTCCTCTTTGCTGTCGACATTGTACGGTACCATATAACCGAACTCACTGTCCGGTGTGCCGCCGGCGTTGGTCGGTGTCATGGTGATACCGGAAGTATAGATGTGCGGTCCCTGAACAGTGCCTTCGTTAACGGCATTTCTCAATGCTGTAACCGAGAAGTACCTATCTTCGCCGCAGTCTCTGACGGTTGTCACACCGATATCGAGAAGATGCTTCGCGTATTTCAGATCCCGCAGCGTCCTGGCACAGGGATCCACATAGTTGGCTTCGGCCGGATTGGTTTCCGTCATGGAAAGATGGATGTGGGCATCGATAATTCCCGGCATCAATGTCTTTCCTGCCAGATCGAAGACTTCCATTCCTTCATATGTCTTCTTGCCGCTCTCACGGATTCCGGCAATGATACCGTCTCTGATTACGATATCGGCAAGTTCAGGTGCACCTTCTTCGCTCAGCTGAGGGATCAGCCGGCAGTGTTGCAGCACATATGTATGATTCATTTCACACCTCCCTTATTCAGATGAATTTTCCAGTGATACTCTGTTGACTGTTTCTGATATCTTCAGCAGTTCCGCAGGCTACGATCCGGCCGCCTTCTTCGCCGCCTTCCGGTCCCATGTCGACAATATAGTCGGCATTTCTTATCACGTCCAGATCGTGTTCGATGACGATGACCGTGGCGCCATGAGAGATCAGTGTCTGAAATACCGCCATCAGCGTTTCCACATCTTTCGGATGCAGACCGATCGTCGGCTCGTCAAAGACAAAGACGGAATCATCCTGCATGCGGCCCATTTCACTGGCCAGTTTCAGACGCTGCGCTTCGCCGCCGGAAAGACCGGGTGTTTCTTCTCCCAGTGTCAGATAGCCAAGCCCGAGGTCTTTCAGGATCGCCAGTTTCGGCTTGACTGTCTTCATATCCCGGCAGAATTCCAATGCTGTATTGACGTCCATTTCCATAACTTCCGGCAGGGACTTTTTCTCACCTGCCTTATTTGTCACACGGATCTTCTTGGCCTGTTTGCCATAGCGGCTGCCGCGGCATTGCGGACAGGGAATATCCACATCCGGCAGAAACTGCACGTCCAGGGAAATCTGGCCGGTGCCGTCACATACCGGACATCTTAACGAACCGGTATTATAGGAGAAATCACCGGCTTTGTATCCCTTTTCCTTCGCCTCTTTTGTCCGGCCGTAGATCTTGCGCAGCTCATCATGAACATTGGCATAGGTGGCCACGGTGGAGCGGACATTGATGCCGATCGGCACGGCGTCGATCAGTTTGACATGGCGGATGCCTTCCGCCTGCAGGACTTTCACGTGATCCGGCATTTTCCCACCGTTGCATACGGCGTCCAGTGCCGGCACAAGACTTTCCAGGATCATCGTTGTCTTGCCGGATCCCGACATGCCGGTAACGACGGTCAGTCTGTTTTTCGGTATGTCCACGGACAATGGCTTGACGGTATGGATCTGTCCGGTTTCCATATGAATTCTGCCATGGGAGAACAGTTCTTCTTTATCCATGGCTCTGTATTCGTTTTTCCTGTCTTGCAGATACGGTCCGATCACCGATTTGCTGTTGTGCCGGATATCCTCCAGGGTTCCTTCCGCGATGACTCTTCCGCCATCCGCTCCGGCCTTGGGTCCCAGTTCGATCAGCCATCCGGATTCCTTCAGGATCTGGATGTCATGATCGACCAGCAGAACCGAGTTGCCGTCTTTCACAAGATCATGCATGACGCCGTTCAGACCGACGATATTGGCCGGGTGCAGACCGATGGAAGGCTCGTCCAGAACATAAAGAACACCGGTTGTCCGGTTGCGCACCGCCCTTGCCATCTGCATTCTCTGCCTTTCACCGGTAGACAGTGTGGAACCGGCTCTGTCCAGGGTCAGATAGCCCAGGCCAAGATCCATCAGCCGTTTCGCTGTTTCGAGATACGACTCGCAGATATTCTCCGCCATGGCTTTCATATCCTCAGGCATGGAAGACGGCACCTGTTTTACCCATTCCACGGATTCCTTCAGCGTCATCATACAGGCCTGATCCAGGGAGATGCCCATCAGTTTCGGTGCTCTTGCGGCTTCTGACAGCCGGGTGCCATGGCACTCAGGACATTCCTCTTCCTTCAGGAACTTCTCCACTCTCTTCATGCTCTTTTCATCCTTTACCTTGTTCAGGGCATTCAGAACCGTGGCACTCGCGCTGTAATAGGTAAAGTCCATTTCTGCAAACGTCGCGCTGTCCTTGTTTTTCGGACGGTAGAGAATATGTCTTTTCTCCATCGGTCCGTCATATACGATATGCTTTTCTTCCTCACTCAGATCCCTGAACGGAACATCCGTGCGCACGCCCATTTCCCGGCATACGTCCGTCATTAAAGACCACATCAGGGAATTCCATGGGGCGACCGCGCCTTCATCGATCGTCAGGTTCTCATCCGGCACCAGGCTGGCACGGTCGACCGTCCGCACCGTTCCCGTTCCCCCGCAGCATGGGCAGGCACCCTGGGAATTGAAGGCCAGTTCCTCGGCACCCGGACCATAGAAGTGTTCACCGCATTCCGGACAGACAATTTCCTGCATGGCGGCGACAGCCGTGCTTGGCGGCACATAATGACCGTTGGGACAGCGGTGGCTGGCCAGTCTTGAAAACATCAGACGCAGACTGTTCAGCAACTCCGTGCCCGTTCCAAAAGTGGAACGAATACCCGGCACGGCAGGTCTCTGGTGCAGTGCCAGAGAAGCAGGCACATACAGCACCTCGTCCACGTCCGCCCTTGCGGCCTGGGTCATGCGTCTTCTTGTATAGGTCGAAAGAGATTCCAGATACCTTCTAGAACCTTCCGCATACAGCACACCCAGAGCAAGAGAAGACTTGCCGGAGCCGGAAACACCGGCAATTCCGACGATCTCATTCAGTGGTATGTCAACATCGATATTCTTCAGATTATGTACCCTTGCGCCCCGCACAAGTATCTTCTTCGGCTTCTCATCCATATATGATTCCTCTTGTAATGATAAGACTGCATGAATCATGCAGTCTTATTGACGTCATACATATTTTACAGTGCCTGTTTCACCAGTTCAATGATCGTCACATCAGCAGGCAGCCAGGCCACGGAATCCAGTTCCTCCCTGCTCAGCCATCTGGCGGCCTCATGTTCCAGAAGAACAGGTTTTCCTTCTATGATCCTTGCCCAGTAGCATTTCATGGAAAGATGGAACTTCGGATAGTTATGTTCGATCGTCGTCAGATAGTCTCCGACCTCGATCTCCGTTTCCAGTTCCTCTTCAATTTCCCGTTTCAGTGCTTCCTGGGGCGTTTCCCCTTCTTCTACTTTGCCGCCGGGAAATTCCCAGCCGTCTTTAAACTCACCATATCCTCGCTGGGTAGCAAATATCTTATTGCCATCACGGATAATAGCGGCTACTACGTTAACTGTTTTCATAAAATGTCTCGTTTCTAGATCCAAAGCACATCATAGTCTTTCAAAAGCTCAGATGCTTTTGTTTTTTCATCACTGAAGCCCAGCATATAACCTCCGCCGCCTGCACCCAATATTTTCACGGCGAAACGGAAGTCATGATCCCTTGCAAATAATGGAATAAAGGAATCCGGTATCATCGGCCGGAAGAAACGCAGCTGAGCCTTGCTCAACTGTTTTACTGAAACAAAGAACGCATCCATGTTTCCTTCCGTCAGTGTATCCATGCATGAAACAACATACGGGAGATAGTCTGACTGGAATGCCTGCAAAAAGGAAGTATCTTCCCTCTGCCGCTTAAAGTATTCCACCAGTGGCTTCGTATTTTTGGCGATCTTTGTATCGATCAGACAGATATGGATGTCTTTAGATATAAAATCATCCGGAAGTATCACGATTTTATCCGCACTGATACGAAATGGTTTGCCAGTATAGCAGGCAATCGGATCAATACCGGAACTTGAGCCATGGTAAAAACTCTCCATCCTGGCAAACAATCCTTTCAGTTCCAGATAATCATCCGACTTTTCTTTCGCATAACGGTCATAGACAGCTGCCACAACTGTACCGGAACTGCCCAGTCCATAACCCATCGGTACATTGGAAGCCAGTGCCAGACCGTTGGTAATGTCTTTGGCAAAAAGTTCTATATCAATTGCTTTCTTCAATGACTCTTCCTGATCCAGATACTGGCAGAACCGGGATAATTCTCTGTTGGAATACAAGAGCTTCTCATCCTGTCCTGTATTATCGAATACCCACTCAGCAGAAAACATCTGCAATGGGATTAACAATGCAGATGAATCAAAAATCATGGAATACTCACCAAAGAGTAGTACTTTACTGCAATAGTTGGGTGTCATTCTATTTGTGATCCTCTTTTATGATAACGTTCTTACAGTTCAATGATCGTCACACCAGCAGGCAGCCAGGCAACGAAATTCCCAGCCATCTTTCTGGTCACCATACCCTCTTTGGGTCGCCAGTACTCTGTTACCTTCACGGATAATAACGATCACAACCTTTATCGTTCTTCACCGACTATGAATCTTATATTTCTTCGAATCCAATGCTTTTTAAATAGTTATATGTACCATCATAGTACGAAGGAAGGCGTGTACTATCTTCCCAATAACCATTAGAACGTTTATGCTTGTTCCCTTCTGGAACACAAATAATCATTCCCGCTCTTGCACGCGTTAATAATACTCTATATGCATTCAACATATATTGAACTTTTTCCTGCTTATCTTCGGTTTTTGCTACTACTTCTTTCCATTGCGTTTTGTTATTAAACGTATAAAAATGCCACTTTCCGTTTTCATAGCGCATATCTGCGTCCCATAACAGACATGTATAATCCAGTTCTAATCCTTGTACTTGAATTTCTGTTGCTGCGTCTTCAAGATAATTTGATGATCTAACATCTTTTTTATCTTCAAGGAACCAGTGAATTGCATCATTATCTCCAGATTGTAAAACATGTATTCCAAGTGGTTTATATCGTGCAGATTCTTTAGTAATCAGTACACCTGTTCTTTCAGAACCTCTACTCTTTTCTTGTAACCATCTTTTAGCTTTTTCCATATCTCTGGTCAGTTTAATAGGATAATTCTGACTTATTTCCGCAAAAATCGAGGCGGCTGTTGGCTCTATTGCTAATAGCGCATGAACCATTGCAGACAGTTTTTCTGCTCTGTATGAACGTAATGTAACTCCCAAATGCAAACTCTCAGAATAAGTGACATTTTTATTATTTTCTAATAATTCGTTAACTCTTCCTTCTGCATATTCAGGTTCAGAAAGCTGTGGTGAAATATACACTTTCCAATGAGTAAATCTTTCATTTAATGCTTTAATCCACTCAGATATCCCAGCCTCACCTGTGTGTATTTCTTGTCCACCGCCAACAAGACATATTATTGTTGCCCAGTCTTCCCTTTGATCAAGAGACCAAATCAAAAAAGCAGCTTCAGACATAGGGAAATTTGGGACTTTTAATTTATTCCCATAAGTTCCCCCTCTTTTCAAATAATATGCCAATCTTTTATGTGTCCAAGACCGTTGTGCTTCGTCAAAAATAGCTACATGTTCCACTTCACCATATCCAGCATCCTGCATTTTGATTGCTTTTTCAGGATCTATTTCAAGTTTTTCATTTTCAACAGGAATCTTTATCTTAGCAAGCATATTGTCTCTATAACGATGAATCATCTGAATAAATTTTCCGACTTCACGTTTAGAATCTGACTTATTCTTGTTTCTATGTTTCTTATGATTATCCCTTGCTAAAGCTTCAGATAATACAGCAACTAAAGGCCCATTTCCTGATAAATATACAGCTCCTTCATCCGCTACAGGCTCATCAAATCCCTGATATGTTTGCTTCACTGCAACTTCAAGACCTACTAGTGTTTTTCCTGCACCAGGAACACCAGTAATAAAGCAAATGCTCTTTTCACCTAGATTTTTACTTTTCTGAATTACATCCAGAATGTATGAAATAGTTCTGTCAGTTGTAACCTTATCTGCTTCATGTCTTGTAATATCCTCAACAGAATGACTTTCATACAGTGTTCTTGCAGCTTCTATAATTGTGGGTGTTGGTGAATATGGACTAATAATCCAATTAGAATTAATCGGAGTTTCAGTAGGAAATTCACTCAGCAAGCTCCTTATTAATTCTGCAATGCCATTTTCTCCGGTCACTAATGGATTTACAACTCTATCATGATAAACCGATGGTTGAATAATAGTTGAAGATTTTTTATACTTTGTTGCGATAAGAATTGGAGCAATTAATGCTTCTTGACTATATTTATGGAAGTATTTTAAGTCCAAAGCATAATCTAAAACTTGGTCTATATCGTTTTCATATATGACAGCTTCTCCAACTTTAAACTCAAGACAAAAAACAATTCCGTTCAATAAAAGCACAACATCTATTCTTTTTCCTAAACGAGGAATATCGTATTCAAAAATAATCTGTCCGCTTTCACTATTCAAGGAAACTAATGTCTTTTGTAAGATTTCTATTTCCTTCATCCATGCTTCTCTTGTTGTTGTTAATGCATCACCATGATAGTTTTCACATAACAAGCCGAATATTGTTTCCTTATCTTTTTTTAGAAAAGCATCAATTTCACTATTATACAAACATCTGGGGGTTTTATTCATAATCACAGCTCCTTAAATTCTTTTGTTTGAAGATTTGAATCCAAAAGCTATTTTGTTTACAAATTAATATTTGATTCTCATTATATCCCATATCTCCTATTATTCCGTACTCATTTCGTTAGTTTTACACCTGTTGATTCCACCATGTAAGCATTATGAATATGCAATGGAAAAATATAAATAAAACGCCTATAATAAAATGCTCTAAAATGAGGAAGAGAAGGAGGACTGAACAACATGGAAGAAAAAGTGATTATTGCCGACGAACAGACTGAAGATGCAGCCGGCGGCGCCGGAGCAACCGGATCTGTACCATGTCCCAGTTGTCATTCTACAAGAACATATGCATCAGGCGTCAAAATGGTTGGCGGCAGAAGTGTATTAGTATACCGTTGCAACAACTGCCGTAAAATGTTTGACGAAAACCAGATTTTAACCTCGTCCCGTTAATCTTCCGATTATTTCAGACAAACAGCAGTCCTGCGTGATCAGATCTTCATGCAGGTTTTTTATTGTTCTTTCCGGCATGAAAAAACCGCCACCCGGGTGACGGTCATAGGATTCTTTCTGTGGGTCTGTCTGCCGATTACTGTTTATCGGCACTCCACTTTTTTGTCCAGACATCCATAATATGCTTCTGCACGTCTCCTCTGCACAGCATGACGATGGAATAAACACCCAGCATCGCGGCCAGCGCGAAGTCCAGCCAGGAATCCCAGGTTACTGTTCTGAGCATGAGACCGTTCTCTGCCACGGTGTCAAAAGAGAATGCGATGATATCGTGAAGTGTGTGAATCGCGAAATTCACCCAGATGTTGCCGGTGGTCATATAGATCAGCGCGTCGGCAAGGCCGCTCGAGAATGCGTTGGCACTCTGCAATACGGTCTTCAGTACATCGGCACCGGAGAAAACATTTGCCATATGGATAATACCGAAGACAGCAGCTGAAATTAAGGCTGCCGGTAAAATTTTTTTCGGACTGTCCATCTTCCGCAAAAGAGTCGTAAGCATACCGCCGCGGAATATCGTTTCTTCGATGAAGCCGGCCGCAATGGCGGTAAACAGAAGCTGCAGTGAAATCAGTCTGAAGTTGACATCCGGCACGAAGAAGAAAGACAGGACAAATGAGATGGCCAGGTAAATCAGATACGGTATTGCGGACCGGAAGCCAATTGCCATGTCGCCACCCTTCAGATGACCTTCAAACGCCGACCGGAACCAGAACTGATAGAACAGCAAGGCGGCCAGGGTGCCGATGATGGTGCCTGCCGGCCCGGTTTCCAGCGGATAGTCCTTTATCACCATGCGGAGCAGGGCTTTGCTGAATGTGGTTATTGCTCCGGCATATAACCGGCTGATTTGTCAGAATCGTATCAGACTTCTGACTGTTTTATCATCAGCCTGATAAAACATTATTTTTATGCCTGCTTTTGTCATGTGTCAATGCTCTTTTTATTTTTGCCGGACGGAAAAGCGGATACAATGGAACTGTAGTTATCTATTTTCTTTTGATAACGGAGGTACCTTTAATATGAAAATCCTCAAATACATATTCAATCGTATTACCTTCATGGCCGTGATGGTCATCCTTCAGTTGCTCATCCTGTTTGCGATTTCTCATTGGTTCATCGGCGCCGCCGGATGGATCCAGGAAGTGCTTCAGGTAATCAGTGTACTGATCGTTCTGTATATCATCAAAAACAGTAAGCATCTTTCCTCTGACATGCTGTGGATCGTGCTGATCATGATCGCGCCGATCCCCGGTGCTGCCCTGTATCTGTTCGTGGCAGCCGAGATCCTCATCAGCAAAACGTTCCGCTCGCTGGTTGCAGAAACCAAAGCGGCGCGCAAATACTACGAGCAGGATCCCGCCGTGCTGCAGGAACTGGAAGAATCAGCTCCGGCCATCAAAGGTCAGTTCCGTTATATTTCCCAGAGTGCCGGCTTCCCATTCTACCGCAATACCGGTTTCAGCTATTATCCGTTAGGTGATGACGGCTACCCGGTCTTCCTGGAAGAAATGCGCAAAGCCGAGAAATTCATTTTCCTGGAATACTTCATCATTGAAGAAGGAACGATGTGGAACGGCATGCTTGATATCCTTGAGCAGAAAGTAAAGGAAGGCGTCGAAGTGCGTGTCATGTATGACGATCTGGGTTCGTTCATGACGCTGAGCGGCACCTATGCAAGACAGCTGGAGAAAAAAGGCATCAAGTGCATTTCCTTCAACCGTATCAATCCGATCATCGGCATCATCATGAACCACCGCGACCACCGCAAGCTGATGGTCATCGATGGCAAGACCGCCTTCTCGGGCGGCGTCAATCTGGCCGACGAATATATCAACGTCAAGAAGATCCACGGTCACTGGAAGGATAATATCATCCGCATTACCGGTGAAGCCGTCTGGTCCTATACTGTCATGTTCCTGACGCACTGGAACGCCCTGCGTCAGGAAGACGAGGACTTCCTGAAGTACAAGTCAGACGAAGTCATTCCAGGCCCGCTGGACGGCTATATCGCGCCGTACGGCGAAACCCCCTTCAGCCGGGATATCACAGCCCAGAACATCTATATGGGCATCCTCAACCAGGCTTCCGAATACGTGTACATCATGACACCGTATCTGATTATTGACACCGAATTCATCAACGCTCTGATCCTCGCCGCCAAGCACGGCGTCGACGTGCGCCTGATGACACCGGGTGTGCCGGACAAGCGTATTGTCTGGGACGTCACCCGCTCCTATTATCAGCAGCTGATCGAAGGCGGCGTGAAGATCTATGAATACACACCGGGCTTCGTCCATGCCAAGGTATTCGTCAGTGACGATCGGATCGCCACAGTCGGAACCGTCAACCTCGACTACCGCAGTCTCTATCTGCACTTCGAAAACGGCACATATCTCTTCGACAGCAAGGTCGTCACTGAGATCCGCGACGACTTCCTGAAAGCCCAGGAACAGTCGCATCTGATGGATGTCAAAGAAGTGAAGAACGGACCGCTCAAGGAAATCTTCCTTGCCCTGCTGCGCGTCATCGCACCGCAGATGTAATACCCAAACAGGAAAGCCTATGATCAAAGCAATCTTTTTCGACATTGACGGAACGCTGATTTCCATGAAAACAAAGAAGATAAGCCCGGTGCTTGTCGATGCCCTTTATCAGCTGAAAGAAAAAGGCATCCTGCTGTTTATCGCCACCGGCCGGCCGCCTGTGCAGCTGCCCCATCTTGGTGAAACGTTCAACGCCTTTCCCTGGGACGGCTATGTCATGATGAACGGCCAGTACTGCATCGATGAAAACCGGCAGTGCTTCTACAAGCTGCCGCTGGCCCGTCATACACTGGAAGCGCTGATTCCCTACCTGCAGCAGGCGGATTTTCCCTGCACGGTCATGGAAGAGGACTTCCAGTATGAGATCCGTTTCAATCCGAAACGCTATGAATATCTGAAATCACTCAACCGGGAAAATGAATATCCCGAGCCCATCGATCCGCGCCGGGCTTTCGAACATGAGACCTTTCAGTATTCCCCCTACATTCCGGAAGAAATGGACGAAGAATTTGTCAGCCACGCCCCCGGCATCAAAAGTGCCCGCTGGTCAGTCGATTTCGCCGACATGATTCCCGTTGAAGGCGGCAAGCCGGAAGGCATGAAGAAAATGCTGGAACGCCATCATCTGACCCTTGAAGAATGCATGGCATGCGGCGACGGTGGCAATGACATCACGATGATCCGGGCGGCTGCCATTGGCGTAGCCATGGGCAACGGCCGTGACGAAGTCAAAGCGGCGGCCGACTATGTCACCCTCGACTGCGAAGAAGACGGTCTGGTCCACGCCTTTGAACATTTCGGTCTTCTTTAATAAAATACAAATGACACAGATCAGAAATATCGCGGCATTCTGCTGAAAGAAAAAAGAGAAATCAACATGGTATCATCTGATGACAAAAAAGACTTATTTGAAGAAACAATGGACGGTCTGCTCGACACGGTCGTCCGCACCGCCGAAGAGATCGGCAAGCCGTTCTTCGACGAAACGGAGAAGATCCTGAATGAAGCGGACGCCCGCATCTCGGCTTCCTTCGACGCCTTAAGCAAAGGCGAGGAAATTCCCGAAGACGTGGAAGTTCCAAAGCACGACGGCCTGCCCGATTTTGAAGCCCATGCGAAGAAATGGGACGATCAGTTCCAGCAGATCGTCCGAAACGAACTGGGAAAGTACAAGGTCTGTCCAAACTGCCAGAAAGTCCTGCCGTCTTCCTTCAATTTCTGTGACGGCTGCGGCACGAAACTGCCAGAAAACTCAGCCGCCTTCCGGAACTGTTCGAAATGCGGCGCCCAGAACGACGTGTTGAATAACTACTGCACGCAGTGCGGCGAACCGATGCCGCTGATTCCCAGAACAGAAGACGGTCAGTAAGAATTCACGTAAAAGACTCCGTACACAGTGTACGGAGTCTTTTTTCTTCTGAGTGAGCGATCTCTCAGCGGTTTCTTCTGTACAGGACAAAGCCGGCTACTGCCAGAGCCGCGACGGTCAGACCAATCCAAAGCGGCGTATTGTTCCGATCGGATGTGTCAGGAACCTTCGGGGCTGCCTTGATAGTGAATTCCGTTTCGGCGGTGCCGTCGGTGAACTGCACGCTCAAGGTATGCTTGCCCTCCTTGAGAGTTGCCAGGAAGGAAGCTTTCAGTGAGCCTTTCAGGCTGCCGCTTGCCGCTGTGTAGTCCGTTGGACTGAGCGGTTTTCCGTCGACTTCAATACCGGTGAAGAGTGCGTAGGTCTTGGCGTCATTGATGTTTCTCTTCACGGTGAAGTCAATCGTTTTCCCGCTGCCTTTCGTCCAGCTACTGCTGCCGCCGCTTTCAAATGTATAGACGATTTCCTTTTCGGTATATCGGCAGTACAGGGAGGCTTTGGTTCCGCCCGGACTGTGCGACAGTTCGATGATTTCGATATCCGCTTCGGCGGCTTCCAGGCTGCTTCCCGTTACGATGTCATAGGCGAACCAGACGTCCGAGAGTCCTTTTTCCTCGATGCCGCCGGCTTCCATATCGATCCAGAACCAGTATGTGGTTCCCTTCACGGGTTTCTCTTTAAGTGTCTTAGTATGGGATGCGTCCTCATACAGCGGCGAAACGGTCAGGGTGACCGGTTCGCTCAGGCTTTCGAAGAGCGGATCGAGTTTCATGACATTGAGGGTATAGTCGCCATCCGGATTCACGGCTGTCCCCTCGGCATACATCTCAATGGACGTCATATTGGCCGCCCAGTGATAGTACAGCGTCATGGCTTCACTGACGGGTGATGTGAAATCGAATTCCTCGCTGAAGGCAGGATCTTTATACCACTTATCAAATGACGAGTATCCTTCCTTGAGCGGCGGTGCCGGTTTCGTCACGGGACTGTCCGGTGTGACAAAGACGGGATCGATCCCGGATCCGCCGTTTGTCTCGAAGGTGACCTTGACCGGTTTCTTGCCAAGCACGATGGCGATACTGCCGTCCGCGTTGAGCACGGTATCCAGCACGTCATAGCCACAGCCTTCCGGAAGTCTGACACTGTCCTTTGTCAGGTCCATGAAACTCATCGCGTCATCCGGGAAGAAGCCGGCTGTCCAGGTGCCGTCGTCATTCTTCATCATGTCTTCTTCACTGATCGCCACCGTATCGCCCTGGGCGATCTTCGTATATTCGATGGATGTCTTGTCGAAGATATCTTCCGGCAGTTCGCTGATCACGATCTCAATGGCTTTGAGGATCTGTTCGGCGGATACGTAATCGGTGTATTTGGCATTGATGAAACCGAGCTGCCCGTCATAGTCCACGACCAGCCATGTTTCATCGCCGACGGTGACTTCACCGGTCACAAGAACGACCTTCGAACCGGTATAGCCGCCGATCCTGGTGCTGGACTTGTCCGGCTGTTCACGGACGTTGACGGCACCGGCGGTAACCGTGGCGTTGATCGGTTTGATCGCGGTCTCTTTCGTGTAGGTAAGAGCCAGGTAATCGCCGTTGACCCATGCGTCCTTTCCTTCAAATTCAATGAGGACCCATTTGCCGGATCTGCCTTTCGCCTGCACGACGTCACCGTATTTCAGGCCGCCGACACGCAGACTGTCGGCGGAGGCGCCGCTTCTGACATTCAGAGCGCTGGCGGTGACGACATAGAGGTCGGTGCTTGCGGTGACAAATTCCATCGGCACCGTCACATAGATCGATCCGTCGGCGTACTTGGAAGCGGTCGCCGCCACACCGTTGACATATACCGTCGTCGTATCGGCGAAGAACGCCTCGTAAGCCGCATCCTGATTAAGCGTTACCTGGATGGCGTATTTCTTGCCGGCTGCGAACGGTGCCGTACCGTTGGCTTTCCAGTCGCTGCCGTCTTCCACCGCCCAGTAGGTATTGAACTTGTCGATGGACGCTTCCGGTAAATCCACGCTGATGCCTTCGATCGTCGGTACCGCTCCGTCGGTCGGCGGTGTGACACCGCTCACGCTGACTCTGTGCATCGGCACATGGAATTCACGGGAATAGACCATGCTGTAACTGTAGCCGTCCAGGTTGAACGGCCGGCCGTTTCTGTACCATGCGTTGCCGTTGTTTTCAAAAGCCAGGTCATTTGTGAAGTAATACAGAGCACTGTCGGCCCCGTCGATGCGCAGCTGGGTTTCCAGGACATAGGTGCCGGAGCCGAACGGTTCCGATCCGCTGACGTAATTCCAGGAATCATTCTTCTTTCTCTTCCACTGCGTCATGGTGCTCTGGACGTATGCCGGAGTTCCCCATGTCACGTTGAAGTACGGAATGGGCATGGCATCGCCATAGTGCGGCGAGTATCCGGGTTTGTCAAAATCATCTGTTTCAGAGACGACTTTATAGATCGGTGTCCGCGGATCGTCCACCGTGACAGGCGGTGAACGGAACAGCGCGGTGCATAAAGAAGCGTCATTCAGCAGATACGAACAGGTCCATGGAACGCCGTTGACGGTTACTTCCATATCCGAGGCGAACCAGTTGGTGAAGGAATCTGGCGCGTTGATATCGAACTGCGCCTCATACAGATAATCACCGCCCTGGAATTCCGTTTCACCCGCGTATACCCAGTCAGTACCGTCATAGACCATCCAGTGGCCCTGATTGAACGTCACGCCGTATTCCGCCCCGGACGTGACATTGATACTCAGTGCCGGTATGGCTGCGCCGTAGCTCATGATATCGCTCAGATCACCGGTTCCCAGGGATGTCGTTCCTGCCACGGTATCGACATATGTATAGCTTCCGTCCGTCGTTTCGTCTACGTTCAGAAGGATATCCCTGTAATCACCGTTGTTGTCCGTCACCCGGATCTCCAGCAGACTGTTGAGACCGGCGGATACGGGTGTGCCGGAAACGGTGCCGTCCGCCGATACGCTGATCCAGTCCGGTCCGGATACTTTCGAGAACGTATACGGCGCGCTGCCGCCGGATACACCGGAGGCGACACTGAAGGATTCGATTGGCTGTCCTACCTCGCTTTGGATATAATCCCACTCCAGAGGCGCCGTGAAAGAAAGCACGCCGTCGTTTTTGACGGTGAATACCGGTGACGTGAACCAGATATACCAGTACGGTTCGCCTTCGCCGGTTTCTTCCGCCACTTCCGTTTCATGGCTGTAGCTTTTGCCGTCGGAAGTGAATGTCACGTCACTTGCGAAACGGTAATCCGAAGATGAGAGAACCGTCGCCATAAACGTGTATTTCCATTCACCGGGAGTAAACGATCCGGAGCTGACCTGTTTGAACTCGCCGCCGATCCGCTTTTCCCAGTAGCCGACGTCGAGAACGATATCGTTGGATTCGTTTTTCGTATAGGAAACGAACTGGAGAGCGTTTCCGTTTTTCATGATATCGGCAAGGTCGGAGGAAGCCGTGATGGTCTTCACCTCACTCAGCGCGAAGACATTCAGCACCGCCAGCGGCAGGAAAGCCACGATCATTGTCAAAGACAGTAAAAACAATCTGATCCTGCGGAACATATCATTCTCCTTTCCCTTCCGGACACGCCGGATGAATGATGGTAAGAAGATTATAACAAAGAAGACTGTCTGATATGGCGGACGGACACGTGACAGTTTCCGCGGTACTGTAACATTTACGCAATATTTTCCGGAAAACATAAAAATACCGGATCCGAAGATCCGGTATTCTCACAGCAGTTTCGTGTTCAGATCAGGTTTTTGCCGGAGCTGGTGCCGATCCGGGTGGCACCTGCCTTGATCATGGCTTCGAACGTCTCTTTGTCACGGATACCGCCGGCCGCCTTGACACCCATGTCAGGTCCGACCGTCTTCCGCATCAGGGCAACGTCTTCAACGGTGGCGCCGCCGGTCGAGAAACCGGTGCTGGTCTTGACGAAGTCGGCGTTCGCTTCTTTGGCGAGGCGGCAGGCTCTTTCCTTTTCCTCATCACTCAGCAGGCAGGCTTCGATGATGACCTTGAGCAGCCGTCCGTCACACGCTTCCTTGATGGCGGCGATTTCGTCACGGACATACGCGTCTTCGTGGTCCTTCAGTTTGCCGACGTTGATGACCATGTCGATTTCCTCGGCGCCGGCCTTGATCGCGTCGGCTGTTTCGAAGCATTTCGCGGCGGTACTCATGGCGCCGAGCGGGAAGCCGATGACGGTGCATACTTTGACGTCCGTACCGGCCAGCAGTTCCTTGGCAAGCGGGATCCAGCAGGGATTGATGCATACGGAAGCGAAATCATAGAGTCTCGCCTCTTCACACAGAGCAACGATCTTTTCTTTTGTCGCGTCGGGTTTTAACTGGGTGTGGTCGATGTACTTAGAGGACTTCATAATCTTCTCCTTCACTGAAATAGTATTTCTGCAGGACATCATGAACAACCGTGTCATCGCCTTCGTACGGTTCACGGCCAAATTCCCGGTAGATGAATTTCTCGTCACCTTTGCCGAGGATCACGATCGTGTCGTTGGGATCCGCCAGTTCGATGGCCTGGCGGATGGCGTCATAGCGGTCGGTAATGATGATATAGTTCGTTTTCTTGATGCCGGCAGCGATTTCCTCGGCGATCTGTCTCGGGTCTTCGTCACGCGGATCGTCTTCCGTCAGGATGATCATGTCGGAATACTTGTCGAGGATCTTGCCGAAGACCGGCCGTTTGGCGGTATCGCGCTTGCCGGCTGAACCGGTGATCGAGATGATCCGCTTGCCCTTCGGTGTGATGGCGGAAGCGTACTGGCATACCTTCTCGATGCCGTCCGGTGTGTGGGCGAAGTCGACGAGAATGTTGAACGGCTGGCCGTCGGAGATTCTCTGCATGCGGCCTTCGATCTGCGAGAGATCGGAGATCAGCGGCTTCATATCGGCGATCGATATGCCCTGCACGTGCAATGCCGCGATAGCCGCCACCAGGTTGGAAATATTGAAGCGGGCCACCAGATTGGTTTCCAGGTCATATTCCATGTTGGCGACTTTCAGAGTGAATCTTGTCCGATCCTTCATCAGCTGATAGCGGATGACCTGGTAATCAGCCGGATGGTCAATGCCGTAGGTCAGCACCTTGCAGGGACAGTCCTCGACGACTTTCATGCCGTACGGGTCGTCGGCGTTGGTAATGGCGACGGCGCTTGGCTTCAGGGAATCGAAGAGCTGCTTCTTGGCCAGGAAGTAGTTGGTCATGGTGCCGTGGTAATCGAGATGGTCGTGCGTCAGATTGGTGAACACGGCGATGTCGAAGTCGATCGACTGGACACGGCCCTGTTCGATACCGATCGAGGACGCTTCCAGTGCGCAGGCTTCCATGCCCGCTTCCCGCATGTCCCTGAGGACGCCGTGCAGATCGTCGATGTTCGGCGTGGTCAGCAGCGGCGGCAGCTTGACACTGCCGTATTCGATGGCGATCGTGCCGATATAGCCGGTCGGCTTGAAGGCCGAAAGAATGTCCCGGATGATGCAGGATATCGAGGATTTGCCGTTCGTGCCGGTGATGCCGAACATCGTCATGTGGTGGCTCGGGAAGCCGTAGAAGGCATCCGCTACCTTGTTGAAGGTCGAGATGACATCCTTGACCCTGATATAGGTCACGTCGTCCCGCATCTCATCCAGCGGCTCGCTGTAAACGATGACCTTGGCGCCGTTTTCGACTGCCTGATCGATAAACTTATGACCGTCAAACATCATGCCCTTGACACAGAAGAAGATCGAATCGGGACGCTTCTTGCGGCTGTCCGCCATCAGTGACCGTATTTCTATATCCGGGGCGTTTTCAAACAATTCCGTCAGTTTCATAAGACTTCACTTTCTTTCGCATACATCTGATGCTCATGATATTCACTGAGAACCGCGTGGACCATGGTGCCGTGCGGTTTATCGCTTCTGATCAGTACGGGAATATAGTCGGAGGTATAGCCGCTGACATATTCACCTTCGTTCTGTTCGAGGATCACATCCGCTTCACAGCCTAGATGCTCAAGGGCATAGACATCCCGGCATTTGGCTGAGAGCGCGCTGACGATCCTGACTCTTTCCTTTTTGACAGCCGGTGCCACCTGGTTCTTCATCTTTTCCGCTCTTGTGCCGGAACGCACTGAGAACGGGAAGACGTGCAGGAAAGCGAATTCGCACTTCTCGCAGAAGGCAAGTGTCTGCTGGAATTCTTCTTCGCTTTCACCGGCGAAACCGACGATCAGATCGCAGGAAATGGCAATGTCGCCTAACTGTTCACGGATCCACTTTATTTTATCATAATACGCATCAGTGCCGTATGGCCGGCCCATGCGCTTCAATGTCTCATCACAGCCGGACTGCAGCGGAATGTGGAGGTGTCTGGCAATTCTCGGTTCTTCCTTCATCAGGCTGATCAGCTCTTCGCTGACTTCCGTCACTTCGATCGAGGAAATGCGCAGCCGTTTCAGATCCGGCACTTCCTTCAGCAGCCGGCGGATCAGCTCGGTAAGGGTTACGCCGTATTCCTTTCCGTAGCGGCCGGTATGAATACCGGTCAGAACGATCTCCTGATGAGTCTGCGTAATCTTTTTCGCCTCTTCGATCACGCGATCAGGCTCCATCGATCTTTCCCGGCCGCGGGCATAGGGAATCACGCAGTAGGCGCAGAACTGATTGCAGCCGTCCTGGATCTTCAGATAGGCTCTTGCCCGGTTTTCAAAACGGTCCGCTGTCAGCGGTTCAAACGGGATCTCGTTGACCTCTTCGAGATCACGGATCTTTTCATGATCATTCATATACTGTTCGAGATAATCCGGCACCCGCATTTTATGAGCGGTGCCGACGACAATCTCGGCATCTTCCAGCTGGCCGTCGTTGATCTGCGCGTAGCAGCCGACCATAACACAGACAACATCCGGATTGTCCCTTTTCACCCGGTGCATCATCTTGCGGCTTTTCGCCGCGGCGGTATTGGTAACGGCACAGGTGAAGATCAGTGCCGCGTCTGTCTTTTCTTCGAACGGAAGCCGCTGCCAGCCTCTTTTCTCCAGCATGCAGGCAATGCTTTCCGCTTCGTACATGTTGACCTTGCAGCCGAGATTGCAGATGGAAAATGTTTTTGTCATAAGCCCTCCCCGGCGGCACTGATCACCGCACATGCATAAATGGCCGCTGTCTCAGCCCTGAGAATACGCGGACCAAACGTGACGGATGTATAGCCCATGGCCGCGAATTCCTGCATTTCCTCATCGCTGAAGCCGCCTTCCGGGCCAATGACGACGATCGCTGATTTTGCCGTTTTCAGGGCTTTTACGAGCGGTTCCGCTTCACCCCAGGCATTCTCATAGGCAGCCAGTTTCGTCTCCGCAGAAAGGCTCTGCAGGCCTCTGAAAGCAATTGTATCCGTTACTTCCGGGATACGGCTGCGTTTGCACTGACGGGCCGCTTCCATGCAGATGTCCTGCCAGCGCTTCAGCTGCTTTTCCGCCTTCTCCTCGCGGGCTTTCACCACACAGCGGGAGGAGATCATCGGCACGATGCGGCTGACGCCCAGTTCGGTCGCCTTCTGCAGCACCAGTTCAAATTTCTCGCGGCGGATCAGGGCCATGACAAGCGTCAGATCAACGGCGGATTCATTGGTCCGCGGATCTTCCGCTTCCACCATGGCGGCAAATTCCTTGCCCTTCTGATAAGCACGCGCAAAAAAGCCCCTGCCGTCATAGACAAGGCGGATCCTTTCTTCCCTCAGACGGACGACATCACGGGCGTGATGCGCCTGTTCTTTCGTGAAGATGTATTCTTCACCGACCTTCAGCGGTGTATCACTGAAATACTGCTGCATAAAACTGAAAGGAAGACTTTTGTGTCTTCCGTCTCCTTTACTTGCGTCCGCAGGCAATTATAACCTACTTTGGCGTATCCGCCAATACGACTTCTTCGACCAGCCGGCAGCCGATGCGCACGCAGTCATTGCAGTCGCAGAGCACCTTGCTGGTTTTGATGCCTTTCAGGTCACAGCAGAGAATGGCTCCCGCCTCTTCCTGAAAACGCTTGGTAATGACTCTTGTCAGCTGATATGTCTGGCCTTTGGAATCCGGACGGTCCAGATTGGCCGTGCTTTTCTTCAGACCGGCACAGGCAATCGCCGCGCTCAATGCGCCGCAGGTGCCGAGCGTGCAGCCAAAACCGCCGCCGAAGCCTTCCAGAAAACGGAACATCGTCTTTTCATCCACACCAAGTTCTTCACAGTAATTGCAGCCGACTGCCTGTGAACATGTATATCCGTGAGCACGAAGCTCCACGCCTCTTTCTTCTTTCATCACACTGCTCCTTCTGAACACTATTATAACTGAAAAAAACGAAGACAAATGAAAAGCAGCCGGATTGAACAATTCAGCTGCCTCACAGTACTTAAAATGTCTCAGGATTTCATCTTCTTCAGATATTCCTGCATCTCTTCTTCACTTATACCGCTGGTTCTTACTGCTG
>CADBEA010000014.1:51220-51696 GCA_902793635.1 uncultured Erysipelotrichaceae bacterium
TGGCCATATCGATTGCACCGCTCAGCAGCAGTTCGCAGACTGCTGTTTTTCTGCCTTCCTTCTTTCCTTCCGCAAGACCTATTTCATGTCCTTCCGCAAGACCTTCATCTCGTCCCAGCTGACGTTCATTTCTCAGCCTTTCTTCCATCTTCATGTAGGCTCTCCTCTCCTGCGGGTCCATGCGCACTTCTTCCGCATCCTTCTCCAGTTTCCTGATAAATGCGTCAGAGCTTTCATTCTTTCCGTCTCTGATATAGCACAGAACTTCCGCCAGTCTGTCATTCACATTATAATCCGCGGCATTGATGTTCAGATAAATCCACTTCCTGCCGTCACCGTCAGACGGCTTCCCTTCCGGTTCCCATCTGACCTCGCCAGTGTGCATACATATATTATCATGAAACAGATCCTCACCAATGATGAAAACGACCGTTACGTCCGGCAGTTCCTGATAATCCTCCCCTTTTTTCAACAGT
>CADBEA010000015.1 GCA_902793635.1 uncultured Erysipelotrichaceae bacterium
CCAGGACACCCTTGAGTTTGGCTAAGCCTTAGGGGTTACCACCCTTGGTTGGAGGTACGTTTCAACCTCCGAGATATGTGCCATGCCCGGCACACCAAACGAACCAGCAGCTCAGTGATGAACTGCTGGTTTTTTTACATATCGTTCAATAGATCAGTGAAGCGGGAAGCAGAAACAGATACGGAGCTGTCAGCACGGCCATGCGCAGAGCGATGCCGTGGGCTGCCTCGGTGCCGTAGGAGCGGAAGATCCGCTGGTTGAACCAGTAGATCAGCAGACCGGCAAGCGCGATGGCCAGCAACGTGATCAGCAGTGCCCGGAAGTTTGTAAACGGGTTCCATGTCAGAGCCGAGGAAAGCTCACTGCCGGCGTTATAGGCGATCACCACCAACAGCACAGCTCCGGCAAGATCCGCCAGGAAACCGGCCGGACAGACTTTCCATAAATGTTTCCGGATCAGCTGTGGATCATCGATCTGCAGTTTTTTCTGACTGTAATACAGCACCAGCCCGTCAATCAGAAGATTGGCCGGGATCAGGATCAGCCACAGCCAGCTGGGGATCCAGATCAGCATCCAGATCGGAAAGAGAATATTGTACAGGCGTATCGTTTTTCTGTGGTTCATGCGTTGGCCAGAGCATCGGCGAGCTGCCGGAGCTGATCGAGCGACGCTTCGTTCAGAGCTGAGCGGATCGTGACGACCGGCTCCAGCATCGTGATGTTTTTCGCGGTCTCGAATCTGCTCTTCATGACCTTGGCAGCCATCGGTGCCCAGGTTCCGTTTTCGATAAAGCCCATCGTGCGATTCTGATAGCCGCGTTCCGTCAGTTCGTCAATGAACTCACGCATCTTCGGGAAGACGACGGTATTATACGTCGTGCTGGCCAGAACGATGCGGTCATAACGGAATGCGTCTTCGACTGCTTCGGCAATGTCACAGCGGCACAGATCGCTGACCGCTGCCTTGATACCCTTTTCTTCGAGCATCTCCGCCAGTTTTTTTGCCGCTTCTGCGGTATGTCCGTAAACGGAAGCATAAGCGATCGTCACGCCTTTGTCTTCCGGTGTATAGGATGCCCACTTCGTGTAGAGGTCGAGATAATAACCGAGGTTGTCATGCAGAACGGGTCCGTGCAGCGGACAGATCGTTTCAATTTCCAGACCGGCCGCCTTTTTCAGAAGACTGGTGACCTGGGCGCCGTATTTGCCGACAATGCCGAAATAGTATCTCCTGGCTTCGCAGGCCCAGTCATCCTCTTCGATGTCCAGCGCGCCGAATTTGCCGAAGGCGTCCGCCGAGAAAAAGACCTTGTCTGTTTTGTCATAGGTCATCATGACTTCCGGCCAGTGGACCATCGGTGCCATGACGAATTTCAGGACATGGCTGCCGAGTTCCAGTTCGTCATTTTCCTTGACAGTCACTTTATTCAGCGGCAGATCGCCGTAGAAGTTCTTCAGCATGACAAATGTCTGAGCACTGCCGACAACGGCTGTATCCGGATATTCCTGCAGAAATCTTGTAATATTGGCAGAATGATCCGGTTCCATATGCTGAACGATCAGATAATCCGGTGTGCGGCCGGCCAGGGCCTCTTTCAGATTGTTCATCCATTCTTCGCCGAAATGCGCGTCAACGCTGTCAAGAACAGCGGTCTTTTCATCCAGAATGACATAGGAATTGTAAGCCATTCCTTCCGGCACGATAAACTGTCCCTCGAACAGGTCCAGTTGGTGATCGTTGACACCAACGTATCTGATATCTTTTGTAATATTCATGATTTGTTTCCTCCTGCTGCGTACATTCATCATCATAGCATTGATCATATCGAAAAAGAAGAATACCCTCCTCTCGATTCATTCGACCGGCAGATATGTTTCAAAATAGCGATGGGTGCCGTCTTCCTCGTGGCTCCGCAGCAGCTGCAGCATGATACAGCTGCCGGTCGGCTTCAGGTTCCGTGCTTTTGCTTTGATCTCTATTTCCTGCAGAATGGAAGTGTCAAATTCCCATGCACTGCCGGTGTCAATGACGGTGGTCAGTGCTTTTTGGGACCGGATCAAACGGCTCCCGGGTATTTCTTCACTTCCTTTTCCAGTGATTCCATGACGGGTACCGAATCCCCATTCAAATACATTCTTTTGGATATCCGGACAGTAAGCCATCATGAAAGTCAGCTCCAGAGTGCCCATGATCATCCGGCTGGCATCGACACTGTCTTCATCCAGTTTCAGAAGTCTGCCCTGCCGCTGGGGAATAAACAGGATGTCTTCCATCCATACTTCCTCCGTGCGGTTCAGATGCACCGGAATGTTTCTCAGCTTTGGCAGATAATCATCCAGAATTTCATTCATTTTACGCAGCCGCTCCGCTTCCGCCTGGATTTCTTTCTGACGGACAGCCATCCGCTCCGTATATTCCGAAAGACTGTCCTTCTGCAGCATCAGCCGGATCTCTGGGATAGAAAAACCGTTGATCTGATATCTTTTGCATTCGCTGATGAGATAGAACTGATAATCATCATAAAAACGATACTGATTGTCCGCGTTCACTTCCGGTCTGATGATGCCTTCCTTTTCATAGTGACGCAGTGTTTCTCTTTTGATATTCAGCAGCCGGCAGATGTCTTTCTGGGTGTATTTCATGATCGTTCCCCGGTATTCTTTCATTCATTATAGGATACGGAAAACAAATTCGGACGAAATTTTAAATATTGCTATTGACTTGGTGGTTACCACCACCTGTACGATATAAGCGTAAAAAGTGAGGTGTATGTATGTTGAATATTATGATTACCTGCGGAGCCGGCTTCTCCTCCAGTGCTCTGGTTACCCAGCTGAACAAAGACGCTCAGGAAAAGAATCTCGATGTCCATTATGAATACAAACCATTTGATTTCGGCGGAATCGGCGGCAAAGACGGCAAGATCGAAGGCGTTGAAATCGTCATGCTGTGTCCACATCTTCAGCATGAAGCCAAGAAGCTCGCGGCCGCCTATCCGGATGTTCCCTTCTATGTCATCCCGACCCGTCTGTACGGTCTGATGTCCGCCGAGGACTTCATGGAGGATGCCGAGGACGCCATTGCCGGCTGGAAGGAAACCGGCATGAACCCGTTCCATTTCGAAGGTGAAAAGACCGCGATCCGCGTCATGCGCACCATGTCACACCGCAAATGGCTGGCGAAAAACAAGAAATAATTCTGCTAAACACAGTAAAAAACGGAGTTGAATGATAAACTCCGTTTTCATTTACCAGTTTTCCTTTTCGTCACTCAGATCAAGATAATACAGATGCTCGCATATGTATTGATACGGGTTGGAAAAGAAGATACTGGTGAGCCGCATGGTAAAGCCACCAAGCAGCCACCAGCCGAAAAAGCTCAGCAAAAACTTGAAGAGTGCCATCTTTCTTCCTTCCATCATTTCCGAGGACAGATCCAGGATCTCCTGCGGTGACAGTTCCGGGTGGTCTTCCAGAAGCTGCGGCACAAAATAATACTCAAATGACTTGATGATACCGGGCACGATCAGCAGAAGGAAATGCAGAAAGACACTCAGGTCTCTGAGGAACATCGTATGAACGACTCTTTTCAGATCCGGACTGCGGAAAATGTCTGTCACATGTGTTTCCTTATCGCCTTCCGTCTGATGACGGAACCAGGAACGGCAGCCGTATTCAAACGGATTCTTGACATAGATCTCGAGCATGATCGCGGCAATGATGCAAATCACCACAACAGCGACGATCGCGGCTACCGCCATCGGCGGCAGTTTTTTCAGCGGATTCTCAATAATGAACGGTCCGTAGTAAAACGTCACAGTATGGCCGCCGGTAGCCGCTCTGTGCGGCCGGGAAGAAACCAGTCCGCCGGTCACAAAAGCGAGGATCAGAGCGACCAGGACAAACGGCAGATAGTTCGCAAAGAGCAGGGTTTTTCCCTCTTCTTTGATTTCTTTAGGATTGCGCATGAGGATGTCCTCCTTTCTGTCTATGTTAGCACAAACGTTCCTGATATTCCTCCTTCTTTGTTAAGCGCAGATCTGTTCCTTTTTGGCAATAAAAAAGTGCGGTTATGCACCGCACTGCAGGGCTTGTGTCCACATTGCCTTTTCTTCTTCCGCTTCCTGTTTTTTTAGGGCGTCTTTGCTGGCGGAAAGCATCAGATCCAGCCGCTTGATCTGTTTGCGGCAGTAGTTCTGATATTCCTCCCCCTGTTTCTTCATCAATACAGGACCGCAGAGGATCTCTTCAGGACTGTACGCCTCATGAAAGGCTGCTGTGAAGGAAATGGCGATATAGTCGAAGTTTCTGTCATGAATGCATATTTCGTCTTCGATCGTGAAATGGCGGTCGCTGATCCACTGCCGCATCTCTCTGACGTTGCGGTTGACTTCGACGATGATCTGTCTGAAAAACGGCAGTCTCTCCATTGCCGCTTCGAAGATCATGGCGGCAGTATAATAGCCCATCCCCGCCACCACGGCGGCATCCGCGTCGGCCGGAACATTTTCAAAACCGTTGGACAGCACGGTGATGATCTGATCCTGCATACCTTCTTTGCGGATGTTGGCTGATGCCTGCTTCAAAGGGCCTTCATTGATATCACAGGCATAGACTTTTTCACAGGTATGATTTCTGATCAGCAGAATGGGAAGAAAGGCATGGTCAGTGCCGATATCCGCCACGACCATGCCTGGTTTAACCATTTTTGCGATTTTCTGTATCCGCAGGTTCATCATTTATCAAAGAAGTCCTTCAGACGCTTGGAGCGGGTCGGATGCTTCAGCTTACGCAATGCCTTGGCTTCAATCTGACGGATACGCTCACGGGTAACGTTGAACTCACGGCCGACTTCTTCCAGTGTGCGGGTACGTCCGTCATAGAGACCGAAACGCAGACGCAGAACCTTCTCTTCACGCTCTGTCAGACCGCTCAGGACGTTGTTGATCTCATCCTTGAGCAGCTGGTTGGATGCGTACTGATCCGGGCTCAGAGCGTCTTTGTCTTCAATGAAGTCGCCGAGATGGGAATCATCTTCTTCACCGATCGGTGTTTCGAGAGAAACCGGTTCAAGGGCGATCTTCTGGATTTCACGGACTTTCTCCGGGGAAATACCTTCCATACGGGCGGAGATTTCCTCGGCTGTCGGATCACGGCCCAGTTCCTGTACGAGCTGACGCTGGATACGGGTCAGCTTGTTGATGGTTTCGACCATGTGCACCGGAATACGGATTGTTCTGGCCTGGTCAGCAATCGCTCTGGTGATCGCCTGACGGATCCACCATGTCGCATAGGTACTGAACTTGAAGCCTTTGGTATAGTCAAACTTCTCGACCGCTTTGACAAGGCCCATGTTGCCTTCCTGGATCAGATCCAGGAACAGCATGCCGCGGCCGACATATTTCTTGGCAATGGAAACGACCAGACGCAGGTTGGAGGAGATCAGAATGTTTCGAGCTTCCTCGTCACCCTCTTCGATCCGCTTGGCGATTTCCGGTTCATCTTCCGGCTTCAGCAGCGGTACACGGCCGATTTCCTTCAGATACATCTTGACCGGGTCGTTCAGCTGCACGTTGGCCGAACGGGAGAACGTCGCCAGATCGGAAAGCGCCATGATATCGGCTTCTTCCACGTCATCGTCTTCGTCCGTGCCGTCATCATCAGCATCGATCATATCGATATCTTCGTCTTCCGTCATTTCTTCAATGTCTTCGTCTTCCGATACCTTGATATTCTCTTCGTTGAACCAGTCCCAGAGGGCATCCATGTCCTCATCCGCAAGATCAAGGTGATCGAGGGAAGCCATGATGTCCTTCTGCATGATTTCGCCGTCATTGTCATACACACGGCGGTATTCTTCTTTCAGTTCCTCAAGGTCCTTGAGTTCCTTATGTCTGCCTTCCACCTTGTACACTTCGATCACGGTCTTGGAAGTTTCTCTGGTTCTCAGGCGCACAGCTGCCTGGGCATCATATTTTTCTTCGGTAACAGCCGGTTCCACTGCCGCCTTCACCGGTTCTTCGACCGGCTCAGCTTTCTTTGTTTTCCGGGAAGTCTTCTTCGGCTCTTCCTTCTTTTCCACTTCCGGCTCTGCTTCTTCCGCCTTCTTGGCGGCCTTCTTCTTTGCCGGCTTTTTGGCAGTTTCTTCCTTTACAGCAGCTTCCACTGCCGGTTCTTCCTTGACCGGTTCAGCCTTCTTTGTTTTCCGGGAAGTCTTCTTCGGTTCTTCCTTCTTTTCCGGTTCTTCCTTTACGGCTGCCGCCTTTTTGGCGGTTTCCTTTTTGGCGGTTTCCTTTTTCGCCGTCTCTTTGACGGTCGTTTTCTTTTCGGCTGCTTTTGTGGCTGTCTTCTTTTCAGCTGTTTTCGCGGCAGCTGTCTTCTTTTCTGCTTTGGCCGCCGGGGCAGCTTCTTTCACGGCTGTCTTTTTCGCCTCAGTCTTTTTCTTCGGCTCTTTGGCAGCTTCTTTTTTCACTGTCTCTTTAGCGGCTGTTTTCTTTTCGGAAGTTTTGGCGGCAGTTGTTTTCTTAGCAGGTTTTACTTCTGCCGCTTTTTTAGCGGAGGCACTCTTTTTTGTTTCTTTTTCAGCCGCAGTCTTTTTGGCGGCAGTGCTTTTCACTGTTTTTGTCTTCTTTTCTTCCGTGCTTTTCTTAGTTTCTGTTTTCTTCATCAATATACCTCCGTAATTCTCTCAGACAGTCACCGTATTTTTCCAGGATCAATGCCATGCTTTTGTCGTTCAGGTCAGTACGCAGCTGGTCGCGGTAAGCATCAGCTTCCGCTTCCAGAACCGATATCTTGACCTTCCGCAGGGCGCCGGCGAAGATCGTTTCGTCATAGGCGCATTCTTCTTCACTGCGGCTCATCAGGTCGGTGATCAGGTTGCGGACCTGCTGGTTTTCCGCACTGTCGATCAGCGCGGAAGGATCAGCTGTATGTCGGCTGCGGACCTGGTTGACGATCATCATGGCCAGTTCCTGGTGGCTGCTGCCGGTCAGATAGCCAAGCTCTTCTTCAAAGCGTCGGACAGCTTCGGGTGATGTCATCATCATTGCCAGGATCATTTCCTCGGCCTGCATCGTTCCGTCCGGCACCGTCAGCTTTTTCATCGGTCTGACCGTTTCGGTGTTTTCTTTTTTTACTTCCGTTTTCAGCGTGAAGCCTGTCAGTTTTTCCAACTGGCCGGTAAAGTAGGAAATATCTGTTTCGTCCTGCAGCGACGCGATCATCGGCTGCATTTTTTCGACCAGTTCCTTCTTTTCCAGATAGCTCTGCAGATTGGTTCTGCCGCTGTAGTATGCCAGCATGAATTCCATCCAGTGTTCTTCCTGACGGGCCAGCTTTTGCAGTTCTTCGACACCGAGATCACGGATGATCTCATCCGGATCTTTGCCGGTGCGGTTGACAATGACACTGACTTCGGCGCCGGCTTTGCGGGCCAGCTGGATGGCTTTGACCGTTGCCGCCTGACCCGGTTCGTCACCGTCGTAGCAGAAGACAATGCGGGCCGCCAGACTTTTCAGGATCTGGATCTGATGCGGCGTACAGGCAGTGCCGAGCGTACATACCGCATGTTCAATACCGGCCCGGTAGAAAGCAATGACGTCCGTCACCCCTTCGCATACGAGAACACAGCCGGCTTTACGGGCGGCTGTGCGGGCCCGGTGGGAGTTATAGACGATATCTCCTTTCGTGAAGATATCAGTTTCGTTGGTGTTGATGTATTTGGACGGCGCGGCGGGATCCATCGATCGGGCACTGAAGCCGACCGGATTGCCGTAGCCGTCATGGATCGGAAATGTGATGCGGTCCGCGAAGACGTCATGCATGCCGGAGGAAGTCGTCCGCACAACATTGGCACTGACGAGATCCCTGTCTTCATAGCCTTTGGCATGCAGAAAACGGTAAAGCACATCGCCGCCGGGATGCCAGCCGATCTCGAAGTGCTTCACGACATTGTCATCCAGCCCTCTTTTCCTGAGGTATTCACGGGCAGCCGTACCGTCGCTGCTTTCGATCTGATAAGCCGTATAGCGGATGGTTTCACTGAGCACCGCGTACAATGCTTCCCGGTGGGGATCTTTCGGCTTCGATACACTGTCAGGCTGAACCGAAAGCTGATAGCCGATCAGTGAAGCGACCCGGCCGACCGCTTCCGGAAATGTCACCTTCTCATAGTTCTGTACAAAGGTGAAGACATTGCCGCCGTTGCCGCAGACAAAGCATTTATAGATCTGCCGGTCCGGAGAAATGGAAAGAGACGGCGAGTGATCGTCGTGAAACGGACAGACCGCCACAAAAGACCTGCCTTTGCGAGTGACCTGCAGATAATGCCCGATCACATCAACGATATCAGCCTGACTTTTGACTCTGTCGATTTCTTCCTGTGCGATTCTTGCCATCTTATCCTTTCAATATCAGAAACGTATTTCTTTCAGAATGCGGGAACGTACTTCTTCAATACTGAGACGTTCCTGTTCCATGGAATCACGGAAACGGATCGTGACGGTATTGTCTTCCAGCGTCTGATCGTCAATTGTAATGCAGTAAGGCGTACCGATTTCATCCTGACGGCGGTAACGCTTGCCGATGGAACCAGCTTCGTCATACTGAACCGAGAAGTCACAGGCGAGGTCGCGGTAGATCTCCTGCGCGCGGGCGCTGTGGTCCTTCTTCTTCAGCGGCAGGATAGCGGCCTTGATCGGTGCCAGGATCGGTGAGAAGCGCATGACAACACGCTTGTCGCCCTTTTCGAGTTCTTCTTCGTCATATGCGTCCGTGAAGAACATGAAGAACAGACGTTCGACACCGACCGCCGGTTCGACAACGTACGGAATGTACTTCTCGTTGGTTGTCGGATCGAGGTATGTCATATCCTTGCCGGATGTATTCTGATGCTGGGTCAGGTCGTAGTCAGTCCGGTCGGCAATGCCCCAGAGCTCACCCCATCCCCATGGGAATTTATATTCAATATCCGTTGTGCCTTTGGAGTAGAAGCTCAGTTCTTCCTTTTCGTGATCACGGAAACGCAGGTTGTCCGGATTGCCGCCGAGCGACAGGATCCAGTCCATGCAGAACTGACGCCAGTACGGGAACCAGTGATCATCCTCACCCGGCTTGCAGAAGAATTCCATTTCCATCTGCTCGAACTCCCTGGTACGGAAGATGAAGTTGCCCGGTGTGATCTCGTTACGGAACGATTTGCCGATCTGGCCGATGCCGAACGGCAGCTTCTTACGGTAAGCGCGCTGCACGTTCTTGAAGTCGACAAACATACCCTGGGCTGTTTCCGGGCGCAGATAGATCGTGCTCTTGGAATCTTCCAGCGTTCCCTGGAATGTCTTGAACATCAGATTGAACTGACGGATCGGCGTGAAGTCATGCTTGCCGCAGTCAGGACACGGAATATTGTGTTCATGGATGTATTCTTCCATCTGTTCGTTGCTCCAGCCTTCGCATGTGACCTTGCCTTCCGACCAGTTTTCGATCAGCTGATCAGCGCGGTGGCGTGTCTTGCATGCGCGGCAGTCCATCAGCGGATCCGAGAATCCCTTCAGATGGCCGGATGCCTCCCATACCTTCGGATTCATCAGGATGGCAGCCTGGATCTCAACGTTGTTGGGATCTTCCTGAATGAACTTTTTCTGCCATGCCCGTTTGATATTATCCTTTAACAAAACACCGTAAGGACCGAAATCCCATGTATTGCTGAGACCGCCGTAAATCTCCGATCCCTGGAATACAAAGCCGGTATTCTTGGCATGAGAGACGATCAGATCAAATGTTTTATCCATGTTAACCTCCATATATATAGTTAATTACAGTCGAATCTTTCGTAGTATAGCACTTAAAGAATGCCTGTTCAATGGTCAAAAAGGCTGTTGTAGAAGGAAAAAGAGCGTATTTCGACACCGGCGTGGCGGCGCATTGCCATCGCGAGATCAAGCAGTTCCTGGCGGAAGTTTTCACCGGTTGCTTCGGCTGCCGCGAAATGCTTCAGACCGGCTTTGACGACGAGCCGCAGACGTTTCAGCTGACGGGCCGAGCGCAGCGGCACGGAAGCGCGGCGGGCACACTCTTCACACAGGAAGCCGCCGTCCGTGACACTGAAGGCGGATACCTGCAGACTGCCGCAGTGCACGCACTCATCGACATCCAGGGAGATACCGAAGAGATCCATCAGTTCGGCAAGATAACATGCCAGAACAAGATCAGGATCCTTCTTTTCATTTAAGTAAGTGAGACATGTCTCAAGCAGTGCGTACTTTTCCGGGATGTTCTCTTCTTCACTGCCGGCCAGCGCCATGACATCCGCGCATTCACAGGCTGCCGAAGCAGCAGCTGAAAGAACCAGATCTTCGTGCAGGATGCGGAAGTACTGTTTCGTGCGGGCCGTCTTCAGACGGAACATGGTCTTGTCGGGCCGGTAGTCAAACTGGATCTCGGCGATCGTGCACGGCATGATGGCACCGGCATTCTTGGACTTCATTTTTCGGGCGCCGGACGCAACAAAAGACAGCTTACCGTATTCTTTTGTCAGGACGCTGATGATCACGTCAGCTTCGCGGTAATCTGTCTGTTTCAGGATAATGCCAGTTACTGTGTCATTCATCAATATTCTTCGCTCCCGGCGATGCCATATCCGTATTCCGTGATGCGGGCGTCGCGTGAGCGCCATTCGTCTTCGACCCGGACGAACAGTTCCAGGAATACTTTTTTATCCAGCAGCTTCTCCAGGTCATTGCGAGCCAGGGTGCCGATCTTCTTCAGCATCGTTCCCTGCTTGCCGATCATGATGCCCTTCTGCGACTGCTTTTCCACCAGGATCGTAGCCTGGATATAACATGCGTTTTTGCGGAATTCCTTGTTGTCGATCTTGACGGCTGTCGCATGCGGCACTTCCTCTTCCGTGCATTCGAGAACCTTCTCGCGGATGATCTCGGCAATGCGGAAATTCTCGGCGCCGTCACTGACGATCTCCGGCGGATACAGAAGATCGCCTTCCGGCAGATACTTCTTTGTCGTTTCAATCAGGTCATCCAGTTTTCTGTCAAACTTGGCGGAAATCGGGAAGTATTCAGCGAAGTCAAAGCGCTGCTGCCAGCTCTGCAGATTTTTGATGATCTTCTTCTGATCCATCTTATCCACTTTATTGAGGATCAGAAAGACCGGCAGATGAGCATTCTTCACAACGTTCAGAACATATTCGTCACCTTTGCCGAACGGCACGCTGCCGTCAATGACCAGGTAGATCAGGTCCACTCCCTGAATGACATCGGTGGCCTGTTTGTTCATGCGTGTCTCAAGCCGGTATTTCGCCTTGTGAATACCCGGTGTGTCGGTGAAGATGATCTGGCTGTCTTCATCGGTGCGGATACCGCGGATCTCGGATCTTGTCGTCTGCGGCTTGGCGGAAACGATGGCAATCTTTTCTTTGACAAGAGCGTTGATCAGGGTGCTCTTACCGGCATTCGGACGGCCTGCCAGGGCCACAAATCCGCTCTTCATCGCAGTACGTCTTCCCCGCTGAACTGCATCGGCAGCAGTTCATCGATATCCGTGTCTTTCTCATCTCTGCCGTTGGAGAGATAGATCGGTGTGTGATGGTCAAGCAGTTCACAGAGAACCTGCCGGCAGATGCCGCACGGTGCGGCGATGCGGTCTCCGTCACTGACAATGGCCAGTGCCTTTATCTTATCTTTATGATAGCCATTCGAATATGCCGCAAAAACGGCACTGCGTTCAGCGCAGTTGGTCGCTCCGTAGGATGCGTTTTCGATATTGGCACCCCAGAAGACCTTGCCGTCAACTGTCAGCACAGCCGCTCCGACATGGTAGTTGGAATACGGCGCATAGGCGTTTTCCATTGCCTTGAACGCTTCCTGTATCAATTCTTCTCTGCTCAGCATAGTTTAACCTCCGATGTGGGAAAACAGGATCACCATGGCGGTCACAAAGGCTGTCAGGGAAGCCGCCAGCACGGCGCCGGCAGCCAGATCCTTGATCTCCCGGATTTTTGAATTGTAGTCTGTCGAATACATATCGCATACTTTCTCGATGCATGTATTAAGGATCTCGGCCGTGATGACAAGACCGATACAGATGATCACTGCCGCCCATTCCCCGGCATTCAGGCGCAGAACAAAACCAGCACATACCGCCATGGCAGCCAGTATGTACTGCAGCATGATGCTGTGATGGCTGAAGCCCTTGATCAGACCGCGGAAGGCGTCATAAAACTTTTTGCTCATTCTCTTGCTGCGAGCGGATCAAGGATCCTGTGCTGCAGTTCGTTCATGACCTGCTCGTCCTCCGGTGTCATATGATCATAGCCCAGGCAGTGTAACAGCCCGTGGGTAAACAGGAAACCGATCTCACGTTCATAGGAATGACCGTATTCCCTGGCCTGGCGGCGGGCGTAATTAATATTGATAAAAATATCTCCGAGGTCTTTCTCCTCCTCTTCGACCATGACTTCCATGCCGTCCTGGACGGCGAAGCTGATCACGTCGGTCGGCCGGTCAATGCCGCGGTAATCCCGGTTGATCTGATGGATCGTCTGTGATCTGACAAAAGTCACGCTGATTTCGTGGTCGTCTTTGAGTCCCAGTTCTTTTTCGGCGGAAGCCGCGATCCTGCTGAAAAGATCCTGCCAGCAGGAAATATCTTCATTCGTTCTGTTGATGTATGTAATTTCCATGCTTCTATTATATCTGAAGGGCTGAAAAAAGAAATGAGCGAACTGTCCGCAAAGCGGCGCATTCTTCACCCGGATGTGAAAAAGGAGCTGTTTTCCCCTCAGCCGACCGGCGGCTTTCGGTTTACAGCTCCTTTTTGCATCATTTTTTTACTGATCAGTCAACTGTGAAGTCAACAACGTAGGTGTCACCCCACTCTTCGTTTTCGAAGTATTCGTCAAAGAGCAGTGTGCAGTCTTTCGTATCTTTGCCGATTTCATAGACGAGTGTGCCGGTGCGGCTTTCGTTGATGCCCAGTGAATAGGTATCCGGTAACATGTCACCGAGTGTCAGTTCCGGATGTTCATCGTTGATCGGAACGGAATACTTTTCATTGTCCCAGTCCCAGACGATATAGAAGTCAGAAGCGAACATCGGGGTGGAACCGCGGAATGTGTTCTTGATCGTCATGTTGACGACGACCAGCTTCATGCCTTCAGCAGCTGTGTAGGTCTCAAATTTGTCTGTCGAATAGGCATCATTGACAACGAAATCAAAGAACGCATTGCTCATGGTGTCACCAATGTAGCCATATGCGTAGCCGCTGTCATCAGCTGTGATCTTGCTGGATGAAGAAGATGCCGGCGGTGTTGTTTCTCTTTCCTTCTCGGTCTCTTCGATTATCTCATCGACAGCCGGTTTTTCCTCCGGCTGTGCTGCTGTTGAAGAACCGCAGCCGGCGAGAATCAGTGCTCCTGTGCAGAGCAGTGCAGTCCAGTTCTTTTTCATTTTCTTTTCCCTCCTGAAATGTGTTGTTCCTGACTGTAGCGTTCGATTATTTTCTGTACCAGAGGATGTCTGACGACATCATCCGGTGTCAGTTCCAGAATCGCGATATCCCGCATGTCCTGCAGGATGCGGGCAGCTTCCACAAGGCCGCTGACCGTGTTATTGCTGAGATCGATCTGCGTGATGTCGCCGGTAATGATCATATGGGAATGGAATCCCAGTCTGGTCAGAAACATCTTCATCTGCGCAGTGGTTGTGTTCTGTGCTTCATCGAGAATCACATAGGCGTCATTCAGTGTGCGGCCGCGCATATAGGCAAGCGGAGCGATTTCGATCGTTCCCCTTTCCATCAGTTTCTCCGTCTGCTCGCTGCCCAGCGTGTCATGCAGGGCATCGTACAGCGGTGTCAGATACGGGTCGACTTTCTCTTTCAGATCACCGGGCAGAAAGCCGAGGTTTTCACCTGCTTCCACAGCCGGACGGGTCAGGACGATACGTTTGACGTCGCCTTTTTTCAAAGCCGAAACAGCTTTCACAACCGCCAGATAGGTCTTGCCGGTACCGGCCGGACCGATGGCGAAGACGATGGCGTTCTCATCCATGGCTTTGACAAATTCCAGCTGACCGCGGGTCTTCGGGACAATGGCTTTGCCGGACATCGTTCTGCCGACTACCTTGGATGACATTTCCTCATAGTCGATGTCTTTGTTCTGGGTGATCTGCCGGCAGGCATAGATCACGTCCTGATCCAGTACCTGTTTTCTGGTTCTGACAAGCTGCAGCAGCTTCATCAATACCCGGCGAACCGTTTCCGCCTGTTCTTCATCCGCGTCCGGAACAATGAATACACCGTCACGGTATGAGATCTGAAGACCCAGGCATTCACCGAGAATGCGGAGATTACGGTCGGATGATCCGATCAGAATCATCGCTTCAGATTCTTCCAGACCTTCCAGAGAAAACTTCCTGATTTCTTTCAATGCGAACCTCTTTCTGAATACACGATACAAAGGATGCGGCCAGCCGCGATCCTTCCTTAAAATTGTAACATCTTTAGAAGATGCGTAAAGAATATAACGCAAAAACTGTTTCCGGCTGCCACTGAATCAGCAATATAAAACTCCCGCACATTAAGCGGGAGTCTGATCAGCGGTTCCACTCTTTGTAGAATTCAAACTGCCAGGTCGTGTCATCAATTGCGTAATTGCTGGCGCAGCCCTGCATGTTGGACGGATTGTTCTGTTCGTTGTCATAATAGCTGATTACGACAGCACAGCCCGGATATTCTGAATTCATGAAAAGATAGATCGAATCTTCACTCGGAAACATACCGGATGGCAGTGGCCGCTGCGGACATACCGCCGGTGCCTCGACAACCGGTTCAGGTTCTTCCGGTACAGGTGTTTCCTGCGGCTGTTCCGGTTCCGTACTGGCCGGTGTTTCTTCCTGCTGCTCGGGCACATGCGGCACTGTCGGTTCCTTTTCTTCCGGAACGGACGGCGGCGCAGTGACTGTTTCAGCCGGAGCGGCCGGAGCTGTCGCGGTTTCGTTTGCGGAAGGTACCGGTTCAGCAACGGGTGCGGTTTCCGCCGTATCATGGTAAATGCGGCTGATCACCGTGACGGTGATTCTGTCACCGGTATGAATAACGGTTCCCGGTTCCACGGAGACAGCGGTTATCCTGCCGTCCGGTTCCGTGTCACTTTCGACATATTCGATATTCAGGGAGATGCGGTTTTCATCTGCCCAGGCTCTGATGTTGTTCAGAGAGTAGCCGGAAAGATCCGGTACTGTTACTTCCTGCAGCTGCTTTGTATACAGATGCACGGATACATTGGCCGAACGCTTCAGCTTGGCACCAGCCGCCGGTTCTGAAGAGATAAACGCCCCTTCACTGACCGTTTCGTCTTCCGTGTATTCATACAGATATTCGACATGCAGGAATTTGTTGTCGTCGAACCATTTGCGGATTTCCTTCCCGGTTTTTCCGCTGAAATCCGGCATCGTGAATTCGACGTTCGGATCGGCACCCCGGGAGAGTGTCACCGTGAACTTCTCGTCTTCGGCCAGCCGTTCACCACCGGCGGGATTCTGCGAGAGAACAGTGTCGTTTTCACCGATCTCGTCATAGCGGTATGTGAAGACCAGCTGATTCTCATTGATATTTTTGTCTTTCGCCCACCGTTCGACATCCAGACGGTACTGACCGGTAAAATCCGGTATTTCGGTTGACTGGTTGCTGCGGATCAGCCAGATGCTGCCGGCAACAGCAGCACTGGCGGTGGTGATTCCGATCAGAGCGGTGATCAGTCCTTTTTTCTTAATTGCCATAGCGCACCTCATCATTCTATATCCAGAAGGATACGTCTTCTGGTATTTGTCGTGAACAATTCATAAGAATGATCTTTCGATGCACTGCTGATCTGATCATCCTGCAGACTGTAGATCTCAAAGAGATCGTGACAGGTATCGGTATCGATGCCCAGATAAATGCGGTACAGACCATTGGGCAGATCCTTCAGATCCGCTTCAACACGGAAGGAGGCTCTGGACATGTCGTTTATCAGATTCATATATTTGCTGTAATCGTAGTCACTGTTTCTTTCTTCCGCCTCATAAGGGCCAAAGACAGTGCCGCTTTCATCCTGCAGCCATAACCGGTACTGCGGATCGGTTTCCTGATTATGATCGGTTCCGTACATGAAGGCAAAACCATCGAGTTTCAGGATACCCTCTTCAACGGACAGTGAGTTGTAGCCGAAGCGGGAGATCATCCGGGACGGCCGACTGATCGATTCCGTATCGAGATTCTGATATTCAACGGAAATCTCCAGACGGTAATGGGAAAGCGGATTGGCGAAGAAATGAACCTTCTGACCAAGCTCGTTTTCAACTGTGTAATCAGCGTCGAGTGATGTGAAGACAGCGCCTTCACCGATACGGCCGCTGTTGTTGGTGCGGATGCGTACATAGTAACTGCCTTCCGGTATCGTCAGCAGCGGAATCTTTGCGGCAAAACCGACTGCTTCATAATCGGTGCGGCCGCCCTGCATCAGGTGATCATAATCATTGGTTTTCGCCGGCAGAGTGATTTCCTCACCGGTTTCCGTATTGACCAGGACAAGCGCATGAGCAACCGATCCGTTCAGTTTCGCATCCTTGCCGACAAAGAATGCCATACCGTTCAGTTCCACTTCCTGATTCTCGTTGAGAGTGATCGAATCGATGCCTCTCAGCATATTCGCATCATCCGGCAGCAGAATATAATTGCCGTCTTCATCGACACGCTGCGTCAGTTCGGCACTGACCGGATCGACCGGAATTTCCTTCGGCTGTTCTTCTTCTGCGTTCTCTTCCGGTTCAGCAGTCACTTCTTCCGGAACGGCCGGTTCAGGTTCTTCCACTGGTGTTTCTTCAGCCGGTTTGGTTTCTTCTGTCGGTGCTTCCTCAGCCGGAGGAGTTTCTTCGGCTGGTTTTTCAGCCGGCGGATCGACGACGCAGGCGTTTTCTTCAAGGTGTTCCCCTTCTGCACAGCGGATCGCACTGACTTCCAGGCGGACGAAATTCTGATCGTCGAGAACAAAGTGATAGAGCTTGCCGTTCATCTTCATGTCTTCCGGCACTTCCTTGCCGGTGATATAGAACCAGCTGCTGTAATCACCAAGACGGCTGTATGTATAGGTACTGCGGAAGTAATAGATGCCGTTTGGAAGTTCCGAGAGATCGGAAGAAGCTGTCTGCCATCTTACGACATCTTTGCCTTCCGTGCTGACAGCTGTATTCAATGTCATGACCGGTTTCAGGGAAGCATCAACCAGTTCATTAACAACCGTGATCTGATTTTCCTCGCTCAGCCAGATACCCGGCCGGTAGGAAGAACCGCTGAATGTTACCGCCTGATCTTTCCAGACCAGATCAGAACTTGTTTCAACCCGCGGACCGCTCGGAACAAGACCTGCATTGACCGATTCACTCACGATGGTCAGATCTTTCTTCTGCCAGTAGCCGACACTATTTTCCCAGTCGTAGGCACGTGCGTCAGAAACCGAGAATACCCGGTGGATCTTTCCATTGACGATCGGGTTGGTGCACTGAGTTCGATACCAGTCCCCCTCCTCGGAAAGAACGACAACCATCGGATAGGACTGATAGGAACGGCCGGCGGAAGAAAGGTCATAGTCTTTCGTTCCGTCTGCCCGGAATGAAGCATAAGCGCCAAGGCTTCTGACATAACCAAGTGTTTCCTTGTTCAGATCCGTCAGACTGCCGTTGAACTGATTGGCGGTCTTATCGATCCGGTAGGCAATGGCGGCAATATCGAGACCCCAGTAGACAGCCGAGCAGTATTTGACGTTCAGGCCGTTGCCCTTGTTGCCGAGCATGGAGCCGTAGAAACGCCAGTCATCCATGTCCAGATAGCCGGCCAGATTGGTCGCCATCTGGGTCATGATGCCGTCTTTGACACTGCTGAAAGAAGCAGCCTGGGAAATGTCGGAATCGTATGCTTTCCATCCGAAGAAATTATTTTTGGTCTGGGCAATGTAGCTGGTGCCGTGGCCTGATTCAAGGCATGCCATGGCATATGTCAGCAAAGCATTGACCCCATACTGGTTCTGGCCGTCTATGAAGGCCTGGCCGTTGCCGCGCAGTTTGGATGAGCTGGATATACCGGCATCATTCAGATAATTGTCGTACGCGGAGGCAGGAATCGAGGAACGGGAACGCAGCGGCAGGAACTGGTAATAGATGAAGTACTCACCGGCATAGTCATGGAAAGCCACATCATAGTAATAATGTATGGCGTCATAACTGTAATATGTCCGGCCTGTCTCCATCCATTCCGCAGCCGGAAGGACCGTATAGGTGTCAAACGCTTCCGGTGCGCCGCTTGCGGCCGATGAATATCCGGAGTAGGAACGGAAGATCATATCTTTGTAATTGCCGTTCTGTATGACTTCGAATGAATTCATGGATGGCCGCAGCCAGTATGGCTGTTCAGGAGTATTGTAGTAGGATTCGTTGCCGCCCATCAGGATCGGCTGGTTTGTCTTGAAAAAACGGACAGGCACAAGGTCGACATTCTTGAGATCAACATAACCGTCAAAACCGTTGATATTGATCCGGACACTGCCCTCACCGCTGCCGTCGTAGGAAATTGTGTCGTAGTAAGCCATCGGCACATGCTGGTAGGAATAGGTCGTTGCCCCGGACGCACTCAGATCCGAACGGGAGAAATAATACATCATGGTACTGCCGGAACGGAACGGATAGGCATAGGCGATACCGTTGTTCATGGCAATGATCCTGGTCTGTGAGTAGCTGCCGGCATGACGAACAACACCGTCATCCGACAGTGTCTTCATAACCGCCAAAGCAGAAGAATAATCATTATAACAGCCGACTGTATCAAAACCGCCGGAGGCGTTGGCATTGTCAACTTCATACGCCGCACAGGCCATGGGATAAAGGCCTTTGTCTTCTTTCGCCTGTACAGTGATGATGCTTTCACCGGCAACAGGAAGAAGTGTGCATGCGAGCGCAAGCACAAACAAAAGCCTATTGATTATTTTCATTCATATATTCCCCTATTCAAGGTTAACGTTTACGGTGATCCAGGTATCGCTGTCCTGCAGTTTCAGATTCAGGGTGCCGGTGAAACTGATCTCGTCCTCGGCAAAACCGTAGGTCTCGAAAAAGAGATAGCCGGTTTCCCTGTCACTGATCGGATGGGCGATCATGTTGGATAATTTGGTGGAACGGATCCGGGACGGCATGGCACGAATCGATTCCGTCGTGCCGTACGGGATGAACTCGGCCGATTCAACTACGATCGTGTCACCCCAGAGGGATACAGCTTCCACCTGCATTGCGAAAACCCGCTCGTATGACGGGATGGTATATGGCACCTGGGTGCCGTCTTCAGCGACTTCATAGAATCTTTCACCGCTCATATCCAGGGCGCTGCTGACCTTCATCTGGTAGGTGCGTCCGTCGGTGATGACATCGTCCGTCTCATAATAGAGCGGCTGCGAATCGCTGACGACATTCTCTTTCAGTTCAAACTTCATCTCTTCATTGTCGCCGAAGTCACACAGCAGGGAAACGGTTTCCCGGCTGGTGTCCTTAACGGGAATGAAGATGTTGGCATCGTACTCTTCTTTTGAAGAAATCAGGGAGAACCAGACATTCTGGCGGCCCAGATAATACGATCTTTTTTCCAGTTCATTCACATAACCGCTGACATCACTGAGGAGGATCCCCTCACTGGTGCGGAAATGAGAAAGCGGAATATTGGTCGGTTTATCAGCCGTAACATGCACGCGTGCGATAACAAAGGCAAAATCAAGATCTTCCAGACGATAGCAGTCATAATCGATCAGTGAAACGCGGACACTGTCAAGATCGTCTGTCGGTTCCGGTTTTGTCTCTGAACCCTGTCCATCCATTACAGGCTGCAGAACTGTTTCTTCTTCCCCTTCCGGAGAGAAAAAACCAAAGGAGGTACAGCCGCCGGTCATAACTGCCAGTAAAACAATAATGATGGTTATTAATTTACTGACTGCGTATTTTCCCTGCTTCAATTACCATCCTCCTATTATGTTAATTATACTTGATTATTCTTTATCCGCAATGAACATTTACATGCAGTAAACAATAGAAAAAACCGGCTTCCCTGCCGGGAAAACCGGTTCCTTGATCAGAACTTCATTTTGTTTCGTTTGGCCATGGCCTGGAAGCGCGGATCGTTCATCATCTGCTGCATATTCGGATTCGCATTCATCATCTTTTCCAGGCTTTCTTCATTCAGACCGCCGTTCTTCTGCATGGCGCCGAGTCTGTCCATGGTCTTTTTGACTTTGCTGAACTGGTTGATCAGCTTGTTGACATCATTGACGGTAGTGCCGCTGCCGGCTGCCACACGCTTCTTCATACTGCCGCGCATTTTTTCCGGATGGGCTCTTTCGTACGGTGTCATCGACTGGATGATGGCCTTGACATGCTTCATGGCATCACCGGCCTTCACATCGTCGATCATTCCGGCATACTGGTTCATGCCCGGCAGCATCTTCATGATACCGCCCAGCGGGCCCAGTTTCTGGATCTGTTCAAACTGCTTCAGCATGTCTTCCATCGTGAACTGGCCGTTCATCATTCTTTCGGCCATCCGCTCGGCTTCTGCCATGTCCATCTTTTCCTGGGCTTTTTCGACCAGGGAGACGACATCACCCATACCGAGGATGCGGTCAGCCATACGGTCCGGATGGAAGACGCCCATATCGTCAAGCTTTTCGCCTTCACCGACGAACTTGACCGGCACGTTGGTGATCTTCTTGACGGACAGGACACCACCGCCGCGGGAATCACCGTCGAACTTGGTGACGACCAGACCGGTCAGCGGCAGTGCTTCGTTGAACGCCTGGGCAACGTTGACGATATCCTGACCGGTCATGGCATCGACAGTCAGCAGGATCTCGTCCGGATGCACGTTGGCGTTGATGACCTGCAGTTCTTCCATCAGTTCTTCATCGATATGCAGACGGCCTGCTGTATCGATGAACACTGTGTCATAGCCGTTTTCCCTGGCATAGATCATGCCGCGGCCGACAGTTTCCTTGGCACTCTTTTCCGGGCCGAGGGTGAATACGTCAACACCGATCTCTTCACCGAGTGTCTGCAGCTGTTCGATGGCAGCCGGACGGATGACGTCCGCCGCGATCATCAGACACTTGCGGTTGTGTTTTTCCTTCGCGATCTTGGCGATCTTGGCCACGCTGGTCGTTTTACCTGTACCCTGCAGACCCACCAGCATGATCACGGTCATGCCGTCTTCCTTGTACTGCAGACCGCCGTCTTCGTCACCTAAGAGGGCGACGATCTGATCATGAACGATCTTGACGAGCTGCTGGCCAGGTTCGACGCTGTTGAGAACGTCTTCGCCTCTGGCTTTCTCTCTGATCTCTTCCAGGAACTGTTTGACGATCCGGTAGTTTACATCCGCTTCCAGAAGTGCCAGACGCACTTCCTTCAGCATATCTTCCATGTTGGCGTCAGTCAGTGTGCCTTTACCGGCCACGTTGCGCATCGCATGGTTCAGTCTTTCACTTAATGAATCAAATGCCATATCTGTTTCCTCTCACTGGCAATATTCTATCACACTCTGCTTTTTTGTCAGCCTGTACATACAATCGAAAAGAAGCCTGCATATACAGGCTTCCGGCAGTGGGGACATCAGTCAGCTCTGGGGGATATAACTGACTTTTTCCGCAAATATCTCGCAGTTGTACCAGGTACGGCCGTCTTCGCTTTCATACGGCGTCGACTGCATCCGGCCCCGGACAGCGACAACTGAACCGGGTTCGCACATCTGGGCACATTCTTCGGCAATGCCGCGCCAGAGAATGATCCTGAACACGTCATGGCTCAGACTGCCGTTTTCATTGCGGAACGGCCTATCTGTTTCCAGAAGAAGTGTGGCCATCGTCGTTCCCCGGGCACTCATCGTGATTTCCGGTTTTTCTTTGACTCTGCCTACGAGTACACAGCTTGTTAACATTCATCAACCTCCTGACACCATCATTCTGATGATTTATGGGGCCATGCACAAATGACGGAAAACGTTCCTGTCATGAAAAAAGGACAGATAAATTCAGTCGTATCTGCCCTTTTCGTTCATATTGTACAAGTTTGATCAGCTGATATGGAAAAACGCCTTCAGCTTCCGCCGCCTAGCGGCCGCCCGCTGCGCCTTTTTGACATCACCCACCCATTTACAGGATGTTCCGCAGGAAGAACAGTTGCCGCTGCAGTCTTCCAGACCATGACTGGCGAGATAGCGGACATCGAGAATGACGACTGCGATGATGATCAGCAGGATGATCCATGAAGCAAAATTCATCTCTTCTTCCTCCCTGTTTTATTGTAAGGTAACCGCCACGATTGTCAATTAGTTTAATCTAACTCGTGTTGTAAAGAAAACCGGAAGTTATTCCGGTTTGATGTAGACTTCTCTTGGTTTGGAACCCTGGGCCGGACCGATGATACCGTCCGCTTCCAGAGCGTCAATGATACGGGCGCCGCGGTTGTAGCCGATGCCGAAGCGTCTCTGCAGAAGTGACGTCGAGGCTTTCTGAGCCTGGATGACATACTCCTTGATTTCCTCATACATCGGATCTTCATTGACGGAGACGATGCCGGCATTGCCGTCCACCCCTTCCAGCATGATGAAGTGGTCGTCGTATTCCGGTTTGGCGCGCTTCTTGACATCGTCAGTGATCTGCTTGACTTCGGCATCCGTGACATAGACACCCTGCACACGCTGGGCGGCACTCTGGCCGATCGGCATATACAGCATGTCACCGTTGCCGAGCAGACGTTCGGCGCCGATGTGGTCGAGGATCGTACGTGAGTCAATGCCGCTCGATACGGCAAAGGCGATACGGCTTGGAATATTGGCCTTGATGATACCGGTGATGACATCGGTCGAAGGACGCTGGGTCGCGACGATCAGATGGATACCGGCGGCACGGGCCAGCTGGGTGATACGCTGAATCGAGGATTCAACTTCCTTGCCGGCGACAGCCATCAGGTCAGCAAGCTCATCGATGATGACAACGATATACGGCATCGGTTTGGGAGCCGGTGAACCGTCTTCGTTCGGCCGGCCGCCCTGGGCTTTGACCCGTTCGTTGTATACTTCGATGTTTCTGACACCGCAGGAAGCGAAGACGTTGTAGCGTTCATCCATCATCTGCACGATGACTTTCAGGGCATTGCTGGCTTTCGTCGGATCGTTGATGACCGGACCGATCAGGTGTGGCACATCATGATACGGCGTGAATTCGACCTTCTTCGGGTCGACCAGCAGGAGCTTGACTTCATCCGGCTTCGTGCGCAGCAGCAGTGATGTGATGATCGCGTTCATGCATACCGATTTACCGGAACCGGTGGCACCGGCGATCAGCAGATGCGGCATCTTGTCAAGCCGGCAGGTAATCGTCTGACCGAGCAGGTCCTTACCGACGACAAACAGCAGTTTGTTCTGGTTCTCTTTCTGGGAAAGCGAACGGAAGAGTTCACGCATCTTGACCGGTGTCGACTTCACGTTCGGAATTTCCACACCGACAGCGTTGCGGCCGGGAATCGGCGCTTCGATACGAACGTCACGGGCTGCCAGCTGCATCTTGATGTTGTCAGTCAGACCGATGATGCGGGAAACCTTGACGTTGACATCCGGACGGATCTCAAACTGGGTGACGGACGGACCGATATGGGTATCGACCAGTTCCGCGTCGATGTCGAAGTTGCGCAGGATAGAGATCAGCAGTTCGCCCTTCTCTTTCGCGGCTTCTTCGTTTTCCGTATAGGCGGACGTACGCTGCACTTCTTCCAAAAGACGGTACGGATTCGGTGTCTTGTAATTCTTGAACGGATCACGCTTTTTCTTTTCCGGATTCACAGCTGTCTCAGCCGGTTTTGTCTCAGCCGGTCTGGCCGGTTCTTCCGGTTCTTCAACGACTGGTTCAGGAGCCGGCGTCAGTTCATCGATATCAATGCTTTCCTGTTCATAATCAGGATAGGCAGGTTCTTCGACAACTTCCGGATAGGCGGGCTTAGCCGGTTTCGGACGGCGTTTGCCCGGAGCATCCTGCAGCAAATCGTCAATATTGATAAAGACGGATTCCGGTGAGGAAATCGTCTGGCCGGGAATATGAACGACCTGGATCTCACGTGTCTCATCATCCGGTGTGATATTGACCAGCGTGGAAAGATACGGTTTGTCCGGCTCTCTCTGCGGATGGGTCTCCAGGATGCTGGTGTCGCTGATCTCCTCCTGGCCTTCTTCCGCTTTCAGATCAAACTTCTTCTTGCGGTTCTCTTTATGTTTCTGGATGAACTTCCAGATATTGAACGGTTCACGCTGTTTCTTGGCCGGTTTGTCTTCCCTTTCCGGAACCCGGAAGAATTCAGCCACGGTGGCGAAACTCTTCTTGTATACATCGAGGGATACTGCCAGCAGCATCGCGATGATGAACAGCACGGCAATGACCAGCACCGTGCCGCTGCGGCCGAACAGCGAAGAAACAAGACCGAACAGAACGGCACCAAAAATACCGCCGCCCATGGTGGCCTGCACGTCCGCTTCAAAATAGGAACTGATATCGGTTATAAAGGCACTGGCCGGATCAAAACCGACCGTCCGCGGATCAGTCGCGACATAGGTGCACAGCATCAGCACCGCGGCGATCATCAGGATCACCGGCAGCGGATTCTGGGGACCTTTCTCATTTCTGTTCAGCAGGCTTACCGCGCTCAGGACGATCACCAGTCCCAGTACCAGCCAGTACAGTTCACCGAACAGATAACGGAGCACGTTGTAAATAAACGTGCCGATCATGCCGGAACGGGTCAGACCGATAATAATGAATGCAGAAAGGATCACAATCGTGATCCATTGTCTGAGTTCCTGATTTTGTTCGCGTCTTTTCTGTGCCTTAGTCTTTCTTGGCATTCACTACCTCATTCAACTTTCGTATTGATTTCAACGATGGCCGGCAGGATCATCGGCCGTTTGCCGGTTTCCCGCATGACATAGCGGCTGATCTTTTCCCTTGCTTCCGAGCGGCAGCTGAGATTGTCATAGCGGCCGTCACGGACTGCATCGTTGATCGTTTTTTCCATAATATTGCCGACTTCCTTGACAATATAGTCCGCATCCTTCAGATAGATGACACCGCGGGACTGAACGTCCGGTCCGCCGATGATTTCCTTCGTCGCGTGGTTGACGACGATACCGACGATAATGGCACCGTCCGTGCTGAGGATCTCACGGTCTTTCAATATCATACCACTTTCGTCGAGTTTTTCAGATCCGGAAACCAGAACATTGTCAACCGGCACTTTGTCAAACTGTCTCTTCAGGGTGCCGTCCTGGATGACGGCGGCCAGACCATTGTCCATGACAATGATCTTGTCGGCATTATAGCCCATGCCGAGGGCGATATTCGCATTGGCGATCAGCTGGCGGTATTCACCCTTGACCGGAATGTAGTACTTCGGCTTCATCAGATAGATCATCATTTTCAGATCTTCGATGGAAGCGTGCATCGTGAAGGTACGCTTGGCATCGACGGTCAGCACCCTTCCGGCTTCCTTGTAAAGGTCGTCTTCCATGCCCGCTTCATCACGCTCGGTGCCCGGTACAGCCGGCGAAGCGATGATGATCGTGTCGCTCTTGCGGAATTCGATCATACTGTCTTCCTTGGTCGCGATCTTATGCACTTTGCGGAAGATGGAATCACCGGTGCCGGCGATGATGACCAGCACATTTTCAATGTCGTTGCGGAACGAGGACGGAGCGATCTCCAGACCGGCCGGCACATGATAATAGCCAAGTTTCGCCATGTCGGCCATCTCGTTGCGCAGTTCGGTGTCATAGATCATGATCTTGCGGTTGTATTTGTTGGCCAGTTCAATGACTTCGATGACACGGTAGATATTCTGATTGAACAGCGTGATGAACATTCTGTTTTCCGAATTCTCAAGATACTGTTCGATCAGCGGTGTGATCCTATGATGCGGGGCGCTGTGGCCTTCACGCGTCGAACCGACGGATTCGCACATCAATGCCAGAACACCGGCGGTGCCAAGATCGGTGACATTGGAAAGATCAAAGCGGAATGCTTCGTTCTTGGTGTCATAGTCGACGATGAATTCACTCGAATAGACGACATAGCCGTCTTCCGTGTTGATGGCCACGCCAAAGCCGTCGGCGATCGACTGGGTGGTTCCGAAGGTACGGATTTCCGTCTTGCCGATCTTGAATTTGGCATTGCGCATGACGCGGTGGATATTGAGGTCTTTCAGACCCAGTTTCTTCGCCCTTCTCTCAAAGCAGAGAGCGGTCAGCGGCGCCATGTAGACAGGCACCTTCGGCACTTCCTGCAGCAGGCTGGGCAGAGCCGCCATGACATCGTCGTGGCCGTGCGTTATGAACACGGCTTTGATCCGTTCACGGTTCTCTTTCAGATATGTAAAGTCGGGAATGATCATCTCGACGCCAAGCTGATCTCCCTCGGGGTATTTCATTCCGCATTCCATAACAAATATGTCATCGTTGTTTTCGACGACATACATGTTCTTGCCGTCCTCATCCAGGCCGCCAAGCGCAAATATGCGTACGTTGCTCATAGTATTATCCTCCGATAGCAGTTCATTCTTATTCTATATTATTATACAGGATATCAGACCGCTTTGCCATCCAGAGAGAAGCTGTGACAGGCCGTGATTTCAACTTCGACGATCTGCCCTTCCAGACCTTCGGGACCGGTGAAATTGACCAGTTTGTTATGTTCGGAATAACCGGAATAGACATTCTCGTTTTTCTTTGAGCGGCCTTCGCAGAGCACCTGCAGACGGCGGTGCAGATAGGCGCTGTTGTTGCGGGAGGCGTGTTCAGCCAGCCGTTCGTTGAGGATCTGCAGACGTTCCTTCTTTACTTCAAGAGGAATCGTATCCTCCATCCGGGCCGCCGGTGTTCCTTCACGCGGCGAATAGACAAACGAATACGCCATGTCAAAACGGCAGTAATCGACAAGATCAAGTGTCGCCTGGAACTGCTCGTCCGTTTCCTGCGGGAAGCCGACGATCAGGTCAGTCGTGAAGGTGATGTCCGGGATGCGGGCTTTCATTTCATCGACCAGCTTCTTAAAGGCGTCACTGGTGTAGCCGCGGTTCATGCGGCGCAGTACTTCATCACTGCCCGACTGCACCGGCAGATGCAGGGACGGCATGATGTTGGGATATTCCTTCATCGCGTCGATCGTCGTGACGCTGTAGTCACGCGGATGTGATGTATAGAAGCGGATCCGGTCGATACCGGTTTCCGCTGTCGCTTTCAGCAGTTCGGTAAACCCGTCTTCCAGACCCAGGTCCTTGCCGTAGGCGTTGACGTTCTGCCCGAGCAGAACGACTTCCTTCGCACCGGATTCCTTCAGCTGTCTGACTTCGTTGATAATATCTTCCTGACGGCGGGAGCGTTCCTTGCCGCGGGTATAGGGCACGATGCAGTAGGTGCAGAACTTGTTGCAGCCATACATGATATTGACGTAGCCCTTGCAGGTGCTTGAGCGACGCACCGGCAGATTTTCAATGACTCTGCCCTCTTCCGACAGCACTTCGACAACTCTTTCATGCGTCTGGCTGACCTGGTACAGAAGATCCGGCAGCCGGAAGACATTGTGGGTGCCGAAAATCAGATCGACCTGGCGGTAGCTGTCGAGGACCCGTCTGACGATGGCTTCTTCCTGGGCCATGCAGCCGCAAAGAGCGATCACTCTGTCCGGATGTTCCTTCTTCCACGGTTTCAGGAAACCGATCTCGCCGAGCACCCTCTCTTCAGCCGCCTGCCGTACCGCGCAGGTATTGAAGATCAGCACATCGCCTTCCTCGGGAACCTCGGTGCGGGTATAGCCCATCAGTTCCAGCATACCGGCCATCGTTTCGCCATCCCGTACATTGGCCTGACAGCCGTAGGTGCGGATGTAGTATTTCTTTCCCTGGCCGAGCCGGGCCGCGCTGTCACTCAGCCGGAACATGTCGTCCTGGATATCAGCAGCCGTCTTTGACCGGCGGGCCGCCTGCTTCTGATCAGGGAGGATATAGTTTTCTTCTTTTCTTTTCATAGGCGTAATTATAGCAGTTTCAAAACCAGAAAAAAACTGACATTTCTGTCAGCTTTTTCTTATTATTCCTTTTCTTTGATTGCTTCTACAGGGCAGACACCTGTGCAGGAGAGGCATGTTACACAAACATCCTCATTGCATACGGACTTTCCTTCGTCATCTAAAGACAGGGCTTCGACCGGGCATACACCTACGCATGCGCCGCAGCCTACGCATAAATCTCTATCAATTGTTACTGGCATGATACTTTCCTCCTCTAAGGTGATTATAATACTGTTTTGACCGCGATTCAATATAGTGTGATTTGTGAATCACTACGATTTTTCATGGTATTTAACAATGTAAATCATTCCGGCCGTTTCTGGATCCGGGTGATCCGGACAGCCCGGTTTGTCACATCATCCACTTCGATCAGACAGCCGCAGATCACGACGCGTCCGGAAGCGGGTTTATAGTAAGTCGGCATGTCATCAAGCAGACGGGCCAGCACTTCACCGGTATCCCGGCCGAGCACACTGTCATAGGGTCCGCACATGCCGGTATCGGTAATAAAGGCACAGCCGTTGATGATCGTTTCATCCGCTGTCTGAACATGTGTGTGGGTGCCGATCACCGCTGTTACCTTCTCAGAGAAATAACGCGCGAAAAGGATCTTTTCACTGGTGGCTTCACCATGCAGGTCGACAATGATGATGTCAGCTTCGAGTCCCTTCATCAGTTCTTCCATGACGAGGATCGGATGCGCTGTCGCATTCATGAAGGCAATGCCGAGAATGTTGATAACAGCAATGCGTTTGCCGCAGCACTCTTTGATGACACAGGAACTGCCGGCATGCAGTGGTTCCATATTGGCCGGCCGGATCATGGCGGGACAGTCATTGATATCATCAATGATCTCGCGCTTGGAAAATGCGTGATTTCCGAGTGTGATGACATCGGCTCCGGCAGCTATCAGCTGTTTGTAAATCTTTTTGGTGATGCCTTTTCCGTGAGCCGCATTTTCACCGTTGACAATAGTGAAATCTGCTCCGTACTCACGCTGCAGGGCAGGAAGATCACGTACCACTGCTTCGCGGCCGCTGCGGGCGACCACGTCACCTAGAAACAGGATATTCATTGAAACAAAAGCCCTTCCGACAGGGCAGAGAAAAACCCTGTCTATTTATGGCCTAATCATATCATGAAAAGCATGGCAGTTCATACGAAAGCACAAAAAAAGAACACCAGAAATCTGTATGTTCTGATGTTCTCTGTAAGATCAGCGGGCAAGTTCCTGAACACGCAGTTCGCGGATCAGGGTGACCTTGATCTGACCCGGATAGGTCAGCTCATTTTCAATGCGTTCGCGGATATCATGGGCGATCTTGACCATTGTGATATCGTCGACAACTTCCGGCTTGACCATAACTCTGACTTCACGGCCGGCCTGGATGGCAAACGCCTTCTCAACGCCTTCGAATTCACCGGCCAGCTTCTCGAGAGCTTCCAGACGGTTGATATAACCTTCCATGGACTCATAGCGGGCCCCCGGACGGGCAGCTGACAGTGTATCAGCGGCAGCGACGAGGATGGCGATGATATCGCTTGGTTCGCTGTCACCGTGATGGGAAGCGATGGCATTGACAACGATCTCGTTTTCACCGTACTTCTTGGCAACCTTGACGCCGAGGTCGACGTGTGAGCCTTCCTGTTCGAAGTCAAGTGCTTTGCCGATGTCATGGAGAAGACCGGCACGTTTTGCCAGGACCTGGTTCAGACCGAGTTCAGCAGCCATCATGCCGGCAAACGTCGCGACTTCAATGGAGTGTTCCAGACCGTTCTGGCCATAACTGTAACGGAAACGCAGACGTCCGAGCAGACGGATCAGTTCTTTGTTCATACGGCCGATACCGAGTTTGAAGATGGCATCATTGCCGATCCGGAAGATCGTGTCTTCCAGTTCTTTTGTGACTTTTTCAACGACTTCCTCGATGCGGCCCGGCTGAATACGGCCGTCCTTCATGAGGATCTCGAGAGACTGTCTGGCAATCTCACGGCGGATCGGATCAAAGCAGGACACAGTGATGATATCCGGTGTGTCATCGATGATCAGATCGACACCGGTAGCCTGTTCGATTGCCTTGATATTGCGGCCTTCACGGCCGATGATACGGCCCTTCATTTCTTCACTCGGCAGGGTCACGGTCGCGACGGTTCTTTCGATCGTCTCTTCCTGTGAGTATCTCTGAATGGCCAGAGAGATGATGTTTCTGGCATTCTCGGCAGCTTTTGTTTCTGCTTCTTCCTGCTGTTCGTGAAGATAGGCGGCGATTTCCTTCTCCGTCCGTTTTTCAACGATTTCCATCAGTTCCTTTTTGGCGTCTTCCTGAGTCATGTTGGAAACACGCTCAAGAACGGTAATTTCATCGTTGATCTTCTGTCTGAGTTCTTCCTCCATTTTGCTGAGATTTGCAAGTTTGGAATCAGCGAGCTTTTCCTTCTCGCTGACTTTCTTTTCTTTTTGGACAAGATTCTCTTCACGGAAATTCAGACTGTCCTCGCGGCGAACGAGTTTGTTTTCAGTCTGCTGAATTTTATCACGCTGACTTTTGATTTCCTTTTCAGCCTGAAGTTTCATTTCGTAAACCTGCTGTTTACCGTCAAGGTTAGCCTGACGGATCGTGGTTTCCGCTTTTGAATTTGCTTCATCAAGAATATCCTGAGACTTTTCCCGGGAACGGTCCAGTCCCATTTTGCCGGCAATCATCATGATTCCGATGCCGATCGCAACACCTACAATACCAGCGAACAGGAAGATGATAGAATTTGGCATAATTTCTCCTCCCCATTTCGTTGTATGAGACAGATGATGTAACTCACCCGCATTATTATATCGTTTTCAACCTTTTTTCACAAGCGAAGAAAACAGAATCCCCCGCCGGGTACAAAAAAGACGGAAACACGCGATTTCCGTCTGCTGTTTATTTCAGAAACTCTTCCACATCGACCGGACGTCCGTGGTCATATGTCCCCTTTTCGTCAGCACCGATTTCCCGTACCGGCCGGCATGGGATGCCCATGGCAACGACATTGGCCGGGATATCTTTTGTAACGATGGAACCGGCGGCGATGACACTGCCGCGGCCGATACGCACACCCGGCAGGACAACGCTCTGGGCACCGATCCAGACATCGTCTTCAATGACGATTTCCTTGACATACTGCAGGCCCTTGCGGCGCAGATCGGGATCGAGCGGATGATTGGCGGTCGTCAGAGTGACGTGCGGGCCGAAGAAAACGTTATTGCCGATATGGATATCGGCATCATCCACGCATGTCAGGCCGAAATTGGCGTAGACATTATCCTTCAGATACAGATGCCGGCCGCCCCAGTTGGCATAGAACGGCGGCTCAAGATGGCATCCTTTGCCGCATTCACCGAGCATCTCCCTGAGCAGTTCATGACGTTTTTCACTGTCATAGGGTCCGGTCTGATTAAATTCATTCTGCAGAACGATGGCAGCTCTCTGTTCGTTCATCAGATCAGGATCAGCCGGATCATAGATCAGTCCGGCGATCATTCGCTCTCTCTGTGTCATATACACTCCTTAGATCCAGTCATAATTGCCGCCGGTCACCGCCAGCGAAAGCAGTGCGTCATAGCGGGCGACATTCTCTTCCCCTTCGATGACTTCCTGCAGGACGGCTGTTTCCACAACTTCCGGGACTTCATCGTCAGGACCGATTTCCATGTCAAAGGACGGTTCACCGCAGCCCGGGCAGATCATCTTCGGCACAATGCGGGCATCCAGAAAACGGTCGTGGCATCTGCTGCACTCATAGAGACCGCAGCGCTCTGTTCCATCTAATACATAGTACATAATTGCATTCCTCTTGTTGTTTATATTGTTTTTACTGTTTGCTCAGTACGATTTTATTCAGGACACTGACGAGATCCTTCAATACGTCGGTGTTGCCGGGATGATCCGACATGACAGCCAGAATATAGGGACCTTCCGGTGTGAAGACGATTCCGGCATCGTTGGCGGCTCCGTCTTCCTCATCCAGCCAGCCGGCTTTGCTTTGTGTCTTCAGCGGTCTGACCGCATCGCGGATCGGCGCTGTTTCGACCTCTTCGTAACACTCACGAAGTTCGGCCGGGAAATCCATGTAATTCAGCACGGCATAGTTGTACAGCCACAGCTGGGCAAGTTCGGCGGCGCTGCAGTCAGCATAGTAGTCATGGAACAGTTCCGGCTTCACCCCGACCATGCGGGCCGCGTTCTGCAGCGGCGCATCGCCGTAAGTTTCATACAGGAATTCATAACTGTAGTTGTCCGAATAGTAGATGGCATCCTGGAAATAACCGGGATAGGATTCATAGCTACCCGCATCATCCATGTACAGCGATGAAAGATAAATTCCCTTGATGGTGCTGGCGGTATAGAACGGCTGTTTGCAGTTGTAGGCAACACCGCCGCCGAAAGGTATATACAGCATGAAACTGACCTGATGGCCGTCCTTCTGCAGCAGTTCGATCTGCTCGCTGATCAGTTTCTGATCCTCTTTGCTGACGGTAAAGGTGCCGAATACTTCCAGATCCTTGCCGGATAATGTCGCAAAGGCATTGGCGGCCTGCTTCAGATCCAGCCAGGCATAGCCGTGGAATCGGTCGAAGATGACCAGACTGTCACTGTTCCTATAGCTTTTCGTCTGCTGTCTGCCCTGTTTGTCGAGCAGATAGTCACAGCCGTCAGCTTTGATCCAGCCGGAAGCCATCGTGCCGTTTTCCTGCAGATAATAGTTGCCTTTGCCGGTCTTCAGCCAGCCGGTATGCATACTGCCGTCGCCGTTGAAATAGTAATTCTGATCAAACAGCGTATGCCAGCCTTTCAGCATACTGCCGTTCTGGATGTAATAGCGTTTTCCTTCGCTGCTGAACCAGCCGTCGGTGACCAGATGGCCGCCCGTATCAAAAAAATAGGTCTTGCGGTCGATCACGGCCATGCCTTTGACAGGTTTGCCGTCGCTTCCCATATAATATGTGTCACCGTCACTGCTGACCCAGTCATTGCGGACAATACTGCCGTTCCGGTTGATATATACAATACCGCCGCTGTCCTCGTTCCAGTTTTCCTTCATCGCTTCGGCGCGTTCAAAAACCGAGCCTGCTGCCAGGATGACGACAGCCGAAAAACACAGCATGAACTGAGAGAACAGACGGGAGCGGGCTTTCTTTTTCATAAGTGTATTGTAAGCCAGAAGCAGACAAGAAGTCACGAAAAATGAGACGCATCCGGCAGCTCTTTGTTTATAATGGAGACATGAAACTTTTTATTGATACAGACGATCGATTCGGCCATCATTTTGGTGCCGGACCGATTCTCGCAATTACCATGCAGGAATGCGATGTTCAGGAACTTCTGAAAGCGGCCCGGGGCCGTACTTCCGTCTGTTTCGCAACAGAGCTGAATGCGCCGCTGATAGCTCAGCCGGAAGAGATCTATCTTTGCAGTGAGGAATCATGGTATGCCGTGCGCTTTCATGATTTCCGCTGTGAACAGAATCATCTTTCGTTTGTCATCCATTTCCTGAAAGCCATGTATATGGCAAGTGCCGACCTCACCTGCTTTGCACATAAAAACCGGCAGTATGACATATACGGCCGGCAGTTGTGGCTGTTTTCAGATAAAGTAGATCAGTCCGGCAAGGACACCGAGCACAGCACCGGCGACGACGTCGTCGAGATAATGGACACCGCCGAGCACCCGGATATAGGCTTCGCAAAGACCGGCGAGCAGCAGCAGGACACCGATGCTTTCGTTGATCTGCAGGACGGTCATGGCGATGACCATGCATGAGAAGATATGACGGCTTGGCATCGAATGGCCGGACGATGACTTCTTGATCAAGGGATCGATGTCAAACGTCTCATAGGGCCGCGGCCGATCAAAGAAGACACGGAACAGGGATATCAGCAGGAAACTGATGCCCGGCACGAGGATCGACTTCAGCAGGTAAGACCGGCTGTTCAAATACATATAGATCAGCAGCAATGGATAGAGCGCATAGAACAGAAAGGTGATCAGCTCATTGAACGTATTGAGCATATGTTCAATGCCGTCTTCCCGGTAAGGTTCCGTCAGCTGCTTGTAAAATACAGGATAGTTCTTATTCATACATTGTTATTTTGGCACAAAACAGAGCGGATGCCAAATTTTTCATCAGCGGACAGAAAAACAGACGGCCATGCCGTCTGCTGTTTATTTTTCCGCTTTTTATTCGCTCTCGGGAGCCGGGAACAGTTTTTCCTTGACCTGCGCGGTCACCTTCTCGGCGAATTCCGGATTGTTTTTGAAGTATTCACGGACGGACTGGAAGCCCTGGCCGATCTTGTCACCTTCATAGGAGAACCAGGCGCCGGCCTTCATGATGATGTCGTTTTCAACCGCCAGGTTGATGACTTCATCGGCTTTGGAAATACCCTCGCCGTAAATAATATTGACAGTGGCTGTCTTGAACGGCGGAGCTACCTTGTTCTTGACGACTTTGATCTTGGTCGCGTTGCCGACCGCTTCGCTGCCGTTCTTCAAAGTTTCGCCGCGTCTGACATCAAGACGGACTGATGCATAGAATTTCAGAGCCCGGCCGCCCGGTGTCGTTTCCGGATTGCCGAACAGAATGCCGACCTTTTCACGCAGCTGGTTGATGAAGATCGCCGTCGTATTCGAACGGTTCATGACACCGGCCAGTTTACGCATTGCCTTGGACATCAGTCTGGCCTGCAGACCGACCGAGGCGTCGCCCATTTCACCGTCCAGTTCCGCCTGGGGAACCAGCGCGGCAACCGAGTCAATGACGACCAGGTCGATAGCACCGCTCTTGATCAGCACTTCAGTGATCTCCAGCGCCTGTTCGCCGGAATCCGGCTGCGACAGGATCAGTTCGTCGATATCGACACCGAGGTTTTTCGCATAGACCGGATCGATGGCGTTTTCCGCATCGATGAAGGCGCAGCGGCCGCCCTGCTTCTGACATTCAGCGATGGCATGCAGCGCCAGCGTTGTTTTACCGGAGGATTCCGGTCCGTATATTTCAACGATTCTGCCTTTCGGATAGCCGCCGATGCCCAGCGCCTGATCAAGCGCCAGGGATCCGGAAGGAATCGCGTCTACGGATACTTCCGCCCGATCGCCAAGGCGCATGATGGAGCCTTTGCCGTATTCTTTTTCAATTGCTTTCAGGGCTTCCTGCAGCAGCTGATCCTTTTTTTCGTCGGTCAGTTCTTTCACTTTTGTTTCTTTTGCCATGTATAAGCCTCCTCAATCATATGATTGCCGCGGAACTGATAAATTCCGCAGATATTTTTATTTTGATTCGAAAATGTCTTCTTTCATCTGGTTGAAATACTGGACGCCGGAGGCCAGTGACACCAGGGCAGCGAACCATACCATAACATCGCTGACCGGGATATTCCACAGTTCAAACGGCAGGTTGTTGAGCAGTACGAGGGCGATGCTGACCATCTGCAGTACAGTCTTGAGCTTGCCCATCATGCCAGCCGCGACAACTTTGCCGTTGGAAGCGGCCATCATGCGGCAGCCGTCCACCACGGTGTCACGGGCGATCATGATGATGACCGGAACGACCGGGATCAGACCGCGGGAGACAAACAGCAGGAACATCGTCGTTGTCAGCAGCTTGTCAGCGATCGGATCGGCGAATTTGCCGAAGGTGGTGATCATGTTGCGGCTGCGGGCGATGTGCCCGTCCAGCGCGTCGGTCACCGCCGCCAGGACATAGAATGCCAGAGTGATCAGATTGATCACGGAAAGATCGACAAAGCCGATATGGAAGATGCGCGGTTCAATACCGTAAGCCGCGTACGGGAACAGATATATCAGAATGATTACCGGAATCAGGATGATTCGCATAAGCGTAAGCCGATTTGGAAGATTCATGGTAGACTCCTTTCACTCTTCAGAAGTATACCACATTCATATGCGTTTCGCCGCTTACACCTCCCAGGAAAAGAAAAAAAGAGGAAGTCAGACTTCCTCAGATGAACACACACAATCATAAGCCATGTTCTGTCCGCACCGAAGCGCGTGGCAGCCATTTATCTCTGCATGATGCAGCCGGAGCGTGGCTTCATTTCGCCCTTTCCGGTTCCCCTACCAAATTTGGGTTTCTCGCTTGCGGGGTTTATCGCGTTCCACTCCGTACGTTTCCCTACGGACTCCGTCACTGTGACACCTTAGGGACCTCCGCCATGGGCTAATGCCTTTAGGGTTCGGATCCGCCGTCATCCTTGCGGATGCCTGGTCTTATTTTTTCGGCCAGCACAAACACTACAGCCATCTCAGACTGTGCGAGCATGGACTTTCCTCTGACTTGCGCCAGCGGCTGCCTCATGTGTGTGTCTTACTTGCGGTTTTTCGTGTCAAAAACCTGTTTTTCCAGCCGGCTGAGACGTTTCAGAATGTCTACATTGCTGGCGCCGCCGGCATATGGATCACGGGCATCTTCCTGGGCCTTCATGCGGCCTTCGACCTCAATGAGTTTGGCGCGCAGGGATGCATTCGTTTTCTCCAGATCTTCAATCTTCTGGTTGCGGACACGAATCATTTTCTGATATGTCTGGTAATCCTTGATGACAGAATCCAGCAACAGATCGACCTGCTCCGGATTATAGCCTTTGAAGTCGATGTCGAATTCCTTATCAACAATTGCCTGCGGATCGAGAATTAACTTATCAGCCATATGAATTCGCCTCCCGCCGTACATTATGCCACACAGTCAGAATGAAAATCAATAATTCTTCCTTATTTAACACTGAAAATGTATAATAGTCTAAGGTGATTCCATGACAGTCAATTACCCGAACGGAAAAAAGAATAACTGGACGGCTGCCGTTACATCAGCCGGCCGGCGCGGTATGGCGCTGGAACAGGACATCAACGCGACCAACGCTTTCTATCTGAGCGAGGACACGGCGGTGATCCACAAGAAGCCGACCCCGGTCACGATCGTCAAGGTCGACTATCCGAAGCGCAGCGCTGCCAAAATCACCGAAGCCTATTTCAAGATGCCGAGCACGACCGACTATAACGGTATCTACAAGGGCCGCTATATCGACTTTGAAGCCAAGGAATGCGCTTCATCTACTTCCTTCCCGCTGAAGTCGATCCACGCCCATCAGCTGGTGCATCTCGACGCCGTTCTGAGACACGGCGGCATTGCTTTTGTCATCGTGCGCTGGACACAATTTGAAGAAACATACTTCATTCCGGCGAAAAACATGATAAATTATTGGAATACGGCATCAAGACATTCCATCCCCTACGCATGGTTTCAGGAGAACGGATGTCTGATTCCGTCTTCTTATGTCAAACCTGTCGATTATCTGAAGATACTCGACCGATTGTATTTTGAAAAAGGAGGAAATACCTCGAATGGCAAGGAAAAAGAAAACATACAGTGACGGTATATCCAGAAGGAAGAGGTTTCACGGCTTCAAGTTCCTGACACTGTTTATGGCGATCCTGGTCGGCTTCGAACTGGTCTTCGGCGTTGTCGGACTGGTCGGCCTGACGACCTGGCTTTCCCGCAAGCCGGAAATGAACGCTGAAAACTTCTTTACCCAGGAGTCGACACTGATCTTCGACAAAAACGGCACGCAGATCGCCGACGTCGGCACCCAGCTGCGTGAAAACGTCGATTATGAACAGGTTCCGGAAGCGATGATCGATGCCTTCCTGGCAATCGAAGACTCCCGTTACTTTACCCATAACGGATTCGATATTCCGCGTTTCACCAAGTCGATCATCGAAACGGTCGCCCACGGCAACGTCCAGGGTGGTTCCACCTTCACGATGCAGCTGGTCAAACTGACCTACTTCGTCAACGATGAAGACGGCACCAGCCGGACCAAGGATATCGAGTACAAAGTCCAGCAGATCGCGCTGGCCATGGAACTTGAAAAACAGTCCACCAAGAAAGAAATCTTCGAGATGTACGTCAACAAGATGAATTACGGCGGCATCGGCAACATCCGCGGTATCCAGAAAGCAGCCCAGCAGTACTTTGACAAGAACGTCTGGGAACTGAACACTTCCGAATGCGCGCTGCTCGCCGGCATCGTCAATTCACCGTACTACTATGATCCGCATAACTATCTGGATCATGCCACCGCAAGAAGAAACGAAGTTATCGACATGCTGGTGCATCACGGCTACATCAGCGAGGACGAAGGCAACCTGGCAAGAGCTGTCAAGGTTGAAGACCTGCTCGTTGACCCGATGCACATGTTCAACAACAACGGTTCCTACCGCTATCAGGCATATATCGACGAAGCGATCAAGGAAGCTGAACGGGTAACCGGTCAGGATCCGCTGAACGTTTCGATGGAAATCTACACCTGCATGGATCCGGAGATCCAGACCCTGATGGAAGACATCCAGGCCGGCAATACCGAGATCCAGTTCTTCGATGACAAGGTGGAAATCGCCATGATCTCGGAAAACAACCAGACCGGTGAGATCGTCGGTATCGGCGGCGGCCGTAACTATGCCGGCGGCGGATCGATGCTGTTCAACCATGCTACCGATCAGTACAACCAGCCGGGTTCCACCGTCAAGCCGTTCCTTGACTACGCCCTGGCCATGGAATATCTGGGCTGGGCGACCAGTCACACCGTAACCGATAAGCCGGTATACATGGGCAACTTCCAGTTCACCAATGCCGGTACGACATCCTACCGCGGCCAGATGGATCTCCGTCAGGCTCTCGGTATTTCCCTGAACACCCCTGCCATCCTGTGTATGATGGACGTCATTGACAAGATCGGCGAGGACAAGGTCAAGGAATATCTGCAGTCGTTCAACTTCTCGCATGCCAATATCGATTACTTCGACATTCAGTATGCGATCGGTGCTTCCAGTTTCTCGGTATCCTGTAAGGAACTGATGGCTGCCCACGCGATCTTCATGAACGGCGGTTACTATATCGAACCGCACACGATCAAGAGAATCGTCTTCCGTAGCGGCCTGCAGGAACCGCTGGAACCGTCCTATATCAACCGTCAGGTTCTCTCTGAACAGGTCGCATATATGATGTCCACCCTGCTGCAGTCCAACGTTGATATCAACTGGGGCAACCTGATGAACGTCGTCCGTAAATGGTATCCGGTCTATGCCAAGACCGGTACGACTGACTGGGGTGATTCCGGTATTGACTACGGTATCCCGATCGGTGAAGGTAAAGACGAATGGATGGTCGTTCAGACCAGCAACTACTCCTCCTGCGTATGGATTGGCTATGACAAGCCGGAACCGTATGAGAATACATACCTGTCGCTCGACAAGGTACTCTGGAATATTCCGGGTTACATCAACAGCATGTTGCTGGATGCACTGAATCCGGAAGGTGCCGAAGGCATCGCCAGACCGGAAGGCGTTTCCGATATCACACATATCGTCGGCCTCTTCCCGTATGTCGCACCGGTGGAAGGTATGCCTGCCGAATATATCAGAAGCGGACTTGTCAAATCCGAGTTCGCAACTCTGAAAGCGCCGGAGTCGGCTGATCCGCTGGAAGCTCTCTCAAGTTTCAACGCTTCCATCGATTCAAACTACAATGTCTCCTTCAGCTGGGCCGGTTATCCTGTTCCGGAAAAGACGGAAGACACAAGCGGTGAAGGCGGCAAGCTCTTTGAATGGGATTGGCTGTGGGGTCCGGTCAGATACAAAGCACGTATCATGCAGAACGGACAGACACTGAGGGAAATCAGTTCATCCTCCTCCAGTGACACGTCGAACCTGTACAACGATCTGGCTGAAAACACGAATACCGAAGTATGCGGCTTCTACGCATATGAGAACCTCGGCGGTTCTTCCAACGAAGTCTGTGTTGCCTTCACGACACCGGAAAAGAAAGCCATCGCACCAGGACAAGGATCTTCCCTGTCCGACTATCAGGCTTTCGCCGACCGCTTCGGCTTCTCCCTGGAAGTCACGGAAGTTCCGGCCAGCGGCGACAAGCCGGCCGGCACGGTCGACCTGATCCTCAACGGTCATAACGTTGCCGGTCAGGAGATCCCGCGCAGCACTTCCAAACTCTACGCCAACGTCTACGTTGACAAATGATCCTGATAAGACCTGTCGGAAACGGCAGGTCTTTTTCTTATCCCAAAAGGCGGCATTCCCCTTTTTCCTTCTCTTTCGTCTATAATGAAATCACTGACGGAGAATGATTATGAAATACTTTTTCTTTGATATTGACGGAACTCTGACGAACATTCATACCGGCCAGCTGGTGGAGAGCGGTCTTCAGACACTGCGCAAGCTGGAGGAAAACGGACATTTCGTGGCCATCGCCACCGGCCGTGCCTATTACAAGACGATCAAGGCAGCCAGAGACGCCGGCGTGCACAATTTTGTCGCCAACGGCGGTGCCGCTCTTGTCATCGACGACAAACTGGTCAAAAACAGTCCGCTGGACAGAGAAAAAGCCCTGACGATCATTCATGAGGTGGATGATCTGGGCTACGGCATTCTCGTTGCTGTCAACGACAGTATCGACGTCGTCATGCGCGATCACCGTTTCCTCGAGCAGTTCGGCGAGCGGCGCGAACCGACGAATTACATTTACAGGCCGGATATGGAATATGACGATCTGCAGGATATCTACAAAATCTACATTGCCATGCCGCAGAAGGACGAACACAAGCTGAAGAACCTGAATCTACTCGGCCACATCCGTATGGGTGCGGACTATTTCTGGTACCAGCATGACGCCAAGGACCAGGGCATCCGGGACATGCTGGAATACCTGCACGGCGATATCCATGACGTCGTTGTCTTCGGAGACGCGGAGAATGATATGGTCATGTTCAAAAAAGACTGGACCAGCATCGCCATGGGCAACGGCAATGAAGAACTAAAAGCAATGGCTGACTATGTCACCGACGCGGCGGAGGACGACGGCATCCGCAATGCCTGTCTGCACTTCGGCTGGATCGATGAATAATCAGATAAAAACAAAACACATGAAAACAGGCAGGTGACTTCCTCACCTGCCTTTACGGTTCTTCCTTTGTCAGTACGGTGCCTTGGGATGGCAGCAGTATATCTGATTTGTTATAGAGCACATTCTGAAAGACGATCTTTTCATCATTGATATCCGCATTGAGTTCAAACAGGAAACGATTGTCGAATAATTCGCTGTTTTCCGATCCGTCCTCATTGATATAAGTTCCGATCTGTCCCTTCACGGTCTGATCACCATGTTTCAGAATAAACAGTCTTGCCCAATAGTCTTCCGGCTGCGGGAATACCTGCATTTCCCATTCGCCGTTTTCATCACTGCCGCGGTAGACTTCATAGTTGTCAGGCAGTTCGTTTTCGATACGGCTGCCGGTGTTTCTGTCGGCAAGCGGCGCATAACCGTTGTTTTCGATCAGCTTCTGCCCGTCATCCGAGAGCAGGAAATCCAGAAGACCAGTTACGCTTGTCTTTTGATTGGAAACAAGTCTGGCAGCGACAACGTCGACAATGATCGGATAGGTTCCGTTTCTGATATTCTCCACACTTGGCTCGATGCCGTCGATCTTCAGCATTTTCACATGTGTTTCCTGCTGCAGGGAATTCAGGAAATAGCGGAAGGTATAACCCAGTGCCCCTCTTTCATTGTGGTACTGTGCGACCTGTTTGACGACACCGCCCATCGCCGAATCATATTCGAACGTTTTCGGCTCCTTCAGAGTCACATCGCCCATGAAGTATTTCATTACGACCTGGGAACCAGAATCTTCCGGTCTTTGGAACGCGACGATTTCCTGGTTTTTGCCGCCGACTTCCTTCCAGTTGGTGATATCACCGTGATAGATGGCCCGCACCTGCTCACTGGTCAGTGATTCCACCGGATTGTTTTCTTCCACAAAAAAGACAAAGGCTTCTCTGCCGATCGGCAGCGTTTCAATCTGTTCGTACATATAGGAGGCATCCCGGCGCTGGTTGGCGGAAGGTCTGGCACCGAAGATAATATCCACTTCGCCGCGGATCAGCCGGTCATAACCGCGGACTGTATTCGTGAAACTGACATATTTACCGTTGCAGTAATACACATCCATCAGTTCCTGATCCACATCAGCCTTGCGGCTGTTCATCTCATCCTCTGCCTGTTTCCAGTATTCCTGCTCAATTGCGGCAATATTGTCATAGACAGACAATGCGATGGCGTTATACAGCGGATAACATGCCTCGGCTCCGTCCAGCACCGGAAAGTCTGCTTCGTTTTCAAGGAAGAAGGAAACCGGATGATCCAGCAGATTCAGCTTCGCACCGTCATAGACATGGTAGCCGCTAAAATCGGTGGACGAATAACCGTTCATGTACTGAAAGCCGTGACCCATGTATTTTTCACGGTCACTGCTCATCGCGGCACGGCGCGCGGCCTGCACGAGAAGAAACACCGCCAGCATGATCAGCAGTGTATTGCGCACATAGTGAGGTTTCTTTACTTTGGTTTCGCTCATGGTTCTATTATAGCGTTAAAAAAAACCGCAGGCGCGGTTTCAGAGATAATGATCGAACAGCCAGCGGCCGAAGCCGTCTTCACCGGCCGGATATTCAGTGACGTAGTCAGCGATTTCCTTGTTCTCCGGCATGCCATTGCACAGGCATACCGAGCAGCCGGCCATCTTCATCATTTCCAGATCGTTTTCGGCATCACCGAAGGCCATGACATCATCCATGGAGATATCGTTTGCCTTGCAGTATTCAAGGACGGCATTGCCTTTGTTGTTGCGGCGGTCCTGGAATTCCAGCAGGTCGACTCTCGTCTTGAATGAGAAGAAGACATCGTTTTCAATGGTTCTGGCCAGAGGCACGACGACACTGTCCATCTCTTCGACGGTATAGGTGCGGTACATGATCTTGCCGACCGGTTCTTCCCAGAATTCCGAGATGTCCTTGACGATATTGGAGTCATTGTTGTTGCGCTTGGCGCTGGCCCGCAGCAGTTCATCATCCCACTGGGCAAGCATGTAGCCTTCCCGGTAAATGAACGGATTGCATTTGGCCGGTGCCATGCCGAGAATGATTTCCTTGATTGATTCCGGCTGCAGCGGGTTGAGTTTGACGGTTTCATTTTTGCGGGAGTCGTAGATCTCACCACCGTTGAGACCGATGATGAAGTCGAACTGGAAGCCCAGTCCCCATTCATCGGCGTGGGTCAGAAGTCTCTGCCAGAGCGGCCGTCCTGATGCCAGACCAAGTCGGACACCGCGTTTATGAAGTTCCTGCAGGGCTTTGCGGTTAATGTCACCGAACTGATCGTTGCGGTCACGCAGTGTGCGGTCGATATCCGCCACAACGACTTTGTATTCTTTATTCACTCTTTCCATGCATTTATTATGACAGAAAAGCAGACAGCAAAAAAGCCGGATTTCTCCGGCTTGTGATGTTTTACTGACGGGATGCCAGGAAGGCGTCGATTTCCTCGACGGTCGGCATGACTCTCAGGGCACCCTTTCTTGTTGTGACGATGGATGCGGCGGCATTGGCTCTGACCAGCATGTTCTTCAGCTTCTCTTCATCGAAGCCGTCCAGACCGTTGTCCAGAACAGCGTTGATCATATTGGCGCAGAATGTATCGCCGGCACCGGTCGTTTCGATCGTTCCTTCCTGCAGGAACGGCGCGGCTTCGACCTTGAGGTCCTTGTAGTAGGCACGGCTGCCGTCCGGTCCCATTGAGAGGCAGATCAGTTTCAGATTCGGATACTTTTCTCTGAGTACGGCAATGCCTTCGTCAAAGTCTTCCTTGCCGGTGAACCACTGAATCTCATTATCGGAGATCTTCAGAACGTGGGCATGACGCATGCCGTAGTCGATCTGGGCATGAGCGGCATCGAGTGAGGTCCATAAGGGCTCACGCAGGTTCGGGTCAAAGGAAATGACGAGACCGGCTTCTTCCGCGACACGGATCGCCTTGAGGGTGGCGCTGATCGCCGGTTCATCGGTCAGAGACAGTGAACCGAAATGGAAGAGTCTTGCGCGTTTGATGAGATTTTCGTCGATTTCATCAGCGGTAATATTGACATCGGCACCTGGCTTGCGGTAGAAAGCGAAGTCACGGTCACCGTTGGCCAGCTTCAGTACCAGAGCCAGTGTTGTATGTACTTCATTGTCCTTTTTCAGGCCTTCCGCGGAAATGCCCTGTTCGACGATTGCCTTCTCCAGAAGGTTGCCGAAGCCGTCATTGCCGACTTTGCCGATAAAGGCTGTTCTCTTGCCAAGTTTCTGCAGCATGCTTAATACATTGCACGGTGCGCCGCCCGGATTGGCTTCCAGCAGCGGATTGCCCTGATCGGAAATGCCGTTTTCCGTGAAGTCGATCAAAAGCTCGCCCAGTGCGACAACATCAAACTGTCCGAATTGTAAATTTTCACTCATGATTCATGTCTCCTTAATCAGATATACTTCTGTTTTTATCATACAACAATTCAACTGTCTGAGAATACAAAATGGCGGCTGATGTGTGCATTTTCCCTCTCTGAAAATAAAAAAGCGGAAACCAGTGTGTGCATTTGCAACAATTACTGTGCTTCCGTCTTTTTATCAGTTCCCAGAATCCTGTCTTTGTTCAGCGCGACAATGGCCAGAATGACCAGCTGCAACGCGAAGGCGATAAATGTGAACATATATTCACCGCGGGCCAGGAAGTGACCGGCGATGCAGTTGAGCAGGATATTGATCCAGCTGGATGCGGCAATTGCGAAGACAAAACTGTAAAGCCGCATGTCACAGCGCTGGGCGACATAAGGAATGATACCGTTGGGAATGCCGGGAATCATACAGGCCAGAGCGGTGACAAAACGCGGATCGGCACTGTTCATCTTATTCAGCAGCCAGCCGTTTTTCTGTTCAAGACCGAGTGCTTCGGTCAATGAGCGGCCGAAAAAGCGGGCAAGGAAGAAGACCAGTCCGTTGCCGCAGACAAATCCCGCCCAGCAGACCAGGAAGGAACGCCACCAGCCGAAGATCACGGCGCCGGCTACCTGAAAGACCGGTCCGGGCAGAACGATACTGACGACCTGCAGGATGCTGACAAGGAACAACGCCACCAGGCCGGTGAACATCGACTGGCCGGCCAGGAAAGCGGAAAGCTGCTGCTCGTCGCCATTACGGATCAGAGTGATCATTTCGATCAGCACATCCTTGAACATGAACCAGCAGATCACGCCGGTCAGAACAATCAGGGCAATCAGGATCAGATATAAAGTTTTACGGTTAATCTTAGGCATAAATCTCAGTTACTTAAAATTCCAATGACAGTATCGTATGCAAAAACTTATCATTTTGCAATAATTAAAAATCTATATAGTGTCTGACGGCAGCCGCGAATCCGTCATCTGAAGCAGCCGGTGCGATCCATTCCGCCTTCTCTTTCAGTTCAGCCATGCCATCGCCGACACAGACACTGTGCGGAAAACAAGCGAACATACTGAGGTCGTTCAGAGCGTCACCGATGACCAGCACCTCTTCGGGACGGATGCCTTTGCGTGCACACTGTTCAAGCAGGATCTTTCCCTTGGTGGCAGCCGCATCAGTGATCTCGTAATTGTCACCGGCGGAAGAAAAGTAAACAATGTCCGGATACTTCTTCAGGGCATTGCCGATCTGGATCATCTGATCCTGTTCCATGTCATAGCATTCCAGTTTCAGGATCTCCGTATCGCTTTTCAGCAATGCGTCGATATAACGGATACCGATCATATTCATGGCCGGAATACTGCCCATCACTTCCGGTTTCAGAAGGTCTTCCCGGCGGAATCCCTGTCTTGCCAGCATGCGTTTCCGATAAGCGTTCCGGCCGCTCTCCTCATCCATATGCGTGCATACACCGGCGGTGGTGAACATCATGGATGGAATACCATTGAAATCAAACAGCTGCAGAATCTCTTTGACGATCTTCTTATTAAAATAACGGGTGCTCAGCAGCATCCCCTCTTCGTCAACATATTCGGCACCGTTGGCGAGGATGGCTTCATAGCTGACCTTTTTATTGGCAAAAAGAGCGTGGACACCGGTATAATTGCGGCCGCTGGCAACGGTGAAAACAATGCCCTTCCGGTTCAGGGCACGGATCGTTTCAATGTTTTTTTCGGAAATGGTTCCGTCGCTTTTCAGCAATGTGCCATCTAAATCACTGGCCACAAGTCTGATCATGGAAGCCCTCCTTGTTCAATATATCTATTATAGTATCCTTCCGAAAAAAAGACGGTTCAAACACCGTCTTCATGCCTGCTGCATCCAGGTCTGCCAGGCCTGATGGATCACTTCCGGTGCGTCCTTACGCAGACCGGCTGTTTCACCGTCGGCGATATAGTCCAGCCAGTAACGGCTGAACCAGTCCAGCTGTTCTTCGCGGCTCATCTCCGCCCAGGTCACAGGAAGCTCATTCATTCTTTTTCTCCGATCACCTGAATGGCTGCCGTCAGGCCTTTGACAATATCAGCCAGTTCCATGGATGGATATTCCTTTTCCTTGTTCAGTGTCTGTTCCGGCAGAAACGGGACATGGACGAAACCGCTGATAATTTCCGGATGATGAACCGTGCAGTAATGACGGATGCCGTAAAGGACATGATTGCATACATATGTTCCGGCTGTGTTGGAGATCTCAGCAGCCACCCCTGCCTTTTCCGCGGCTTCCTTCATGCGGCGCACCGGCAGATTGCTGAAATAAGCATCCGGACCGTCCTCACAGATCTTTTCATCGACCGGTGTGTTATGGGCGTTGTCGCCGAAGGACGGATAGTCATCGCAGTTGATACCGACTCTCTCAAACGACAGCGCTTTGCGGCCGCCGGCCTGTCCGACGCTGATCACCGCGTCGGGATGGACTTCCTCGATCTTCGCGGCAATGGTATCCAGTGCTTCGTAGCGGACGACCGGAACCTGCAATGGAATGATCTCATGATCGCCGATGACAGGTGGAAGTTTTCTGACTGCTTCGAGTGCAGGATTGACGGTTTCCCCGCCAAAAGGTTCAAAACCAGTAACGAGTATTTTCATAACATGCATTATATCACACCAATATGTCACAGATAATTGACTTATGGTCAAATATTAGGTAAATAATAAAGTATGGAAGAGATGGAAAAAGTAACTGTAGACGAGCCGGAAATTCCCTTTCAGAAAAAAGCGGAAAAGCCGCCCGTCAAGCCCCGTAAAAAACATCGGATCCCGGCCGCTGCCTGGGTCGGTTTTATTGGTGCCTTTGCCGTGGCTTCCGGTCTTGGCGGTTATCATTTCTATCACACGGTCCACGGTGAGGATCTCACCCTTCTGACCACCCAGATGACACCGCCGGATTACGGCGGCTATGACGGTCAGGGTACGATTGAAGACGATGATTTCCATCCGGAAGCGGAAGCGCTGCAGCAGCTGCAGGAAGAAATCGATGCCCGGGCTGCCCGCCACCGCGACACGACTGATCTGCAGCGTCTTTATGACAGTATCGACTGCGGCTTTGACCGCACGGAAGGACTGCATAACGGCGACAAGGTCGTCTATGCCTGCACCTTCGACACCGACGCGGCGGAAAAGGCAAACTACAACCTTTCCGAACTGATCCTGACATTTACCGTCAAGGGTCTGCAGGAATATCAGACACTTGACCCGTTTGAAAATGTCAGCGCCCGCTGGACACTGGGCATGGACTACGCGGCCGGCATTGAACTGAGCATTCCCGACGAACTGCTCGAATACGGCATCACTTATGATTACGACTACGGCGGAGCTGAATATAACGGCCATTCGATCTTTATCAACGCGGCAGCTGACGAAGAAGCCCTGAAGGAAATGGGCTACGTCCTCTCCGGCAATCGCTTCGAATATGAACTCGGTCCGCGGCCGAAACGCATCACCGACGCGGAAGAACTGAGTGAAGAAGAGCTCACCTATATCACCGACACGCTGCGGGCCATGCTGGAAGAAGAACTGGAAGCCTGCGGCTGGACAGCTGAGATGACCCGTTCCACCGTTCATATCAACGGCATCGGCGACTCTTACCTCTCCCGCAACACCGCCTACTTCTCCGATCGGACAAACGGATTCACCGTGATCTTCAAGCTCGATACCGACGGCGGCGGCTGGTTCAACCTCAACAATTACGACGCCCGCTTCATCGGTCAGATCTACCGTATGAGTGACGGCTCGATTCAGTTCCTTACCCGGACGGCTCATGCCTGCCGCTTTACCGGCAGCTTCGGTGCCTTTGAACTGCAGCAGATCTCCAACTGACATCAGGCCACCTGAAAAGGTGGCTTTTTTTTACACATTTCATAGTTGATTTCCGATACAATATAAGTAACAGAAAAGGAGAAATATAATTATGAGCTTTCCAAAAGGTTTTTTATGGGGCGGCGCGGTAGCTGCCAACCAGTGTGAAGGCGCGTATCTGGAAGACGGCAAAGGTCTTTCCGTTCCCGATATGCTGCTGGGCGGTGATGTCAACACACCGCGTACCTTCTTACCGGTAACAGACCCGAACGCTTTCTATCCTTCCCATGAAGCGATCGACTTCTATCATCATTACAAGGAAGACATTGCTCTGTTTGCCGAGATGGGCTGGAATGTATTCCGTCTGTCGATCAACTGGGGAAGAATCTATCCGAACGGC
>CADBEA010000016.1 GCA_902793635.1 uncultured Erysipelotrichaceae bacterium
AATCAGCATATTCCTTACCTCTTTGCGTTTAGATTAGTCTTTTTCCCGAAAATCGCTGTACACTGCCAGGTACATCAACTAATTCTTTGAAAAGAGCGTGCCAAATAAAAAGAAAGGCTGAATGACTCAGCCCTTCTTACTGATTCTTATAATTCCTCACCGTTGCTGGCAATGACTTTCTTATACCACTCGAAGGAATCTTTCTTGCTTCTTTCCAGGGTGCCGGAACCGTCATTGTTGCGGTCAACATAGATGAAGCCGTAACGCTTCTTCATTTCACCGGTCGTGAAGGAAACGCAGTCAATGCAGCCCCATGGCGTATAGCCCATCAGATCAACACCATCGAGTTCCACCGCTTTCTTCATTTCAATGATATGGTTGCGGAAATAGTCAATGCGGTACTGGTCGTGGCATTCACCGTTTTCTTCCTTGACATCGATTGCACCGAAGCCGTTTTCTACGATGAACAGCGGCTTTTCATATCTCTCGTAAAATGCGTCGAGGGCATAGCGCAGACCTTCCGGATCGATTGCCCAGCCCCAGTCGGAAGCTTTGATGAACGGATTGGCAACGGAATTCGGGGAAGAACCGTCAAGTGACTTGGAGACATCCTTGTTTACGGTAGAGTCCACGGTATTGGTCATGTAGTAGGAGAAACCGATATAGTCAACGATTCCTTCCGCCAGATCCTTCTTGTCCTCTTCGGTAATATCCATGTCCCAGCCCTTGTTTTCGAACATCTTCAGGGCATAAGCCGGATAATGACCGCGGCACATGACGTCAGACCAGAAATATCTCTGGTGCATCATCTGCTGGGCGAGAACCTGATCAGCCGGACGGCAGGAGAACGGATAGATCGGAACCATGGCGATCATGCAGCCGATCTTGTTGTCAGGATCGATCCAGTGACCGATCTTGACGGCTCTGGCCGAAGCGACCAGTTCATAAGCGCCGCACTGATACATTGCCTGTTCCGGATCCGGATAAGCACCGAAATGCACACCTGAATTGGTCCAGCCGAAGATGTCGTTCTTGTAGTTCATCTGGTTGTTGATTTCATTGAAAGTCATCCAGTATTTAACGACACCTTTGTAATGTTCAAAGCAGACCTTGGCGAATTTCACGAAGAAATCGATCGTCTTTCTGTTCAGGAAGCCGCCGTATTCCTTGGCGAGATGATACGGCATTTCAAAATGCGACAGTGTAATGACAGGTTCAATATTGTATTTATGCAGTTCGGCAAATACATCATCATAGAATTTCAGGCCTTCCGCATCCGGTTCTTCTTCGTCACCCAGCGGGAAAATACGGGACCAGCCGATCGAAGTGCGGAAACATTTGAATCCCATTTCGGCAAACAGAGCGATGTCTTCCTTATAACGGTGGTAGAAATCGATGCCGACATGGTTTGGATAGTACAGTCCTTCCTGGACGCCGTCGGTGATGATACGGGGTTTATCGACAGCACCGGCTGTCATGACATCCGCAACACTCAGTCCTTTTGTCGTGCCAATGACACCGCCTTCAAACTGGTGTGCCGCCAGAGCGCCGCCCCAAAGAAAATTCTTGTCTAACATAAATGATGTTCTCCTTGTTCTTTTCTTCATTATAATCTGTGAATCATTCAGAAAAAAAGACCTTCCCGCGGGAAAGTCTTCGCAATTATTTCTGTCCGTAATAAGCGTTCGGGCCATGCTTGCGCATATAGTGCTTGTCCAGCACATATCTGGCAATCGAAGCGTTAGGATTCAGCAACAGTGTCTTCAGATCCATTTCGGCAACGGTCTCCAGCACGACTGCGTTATATACGGCATTGGCAGGACTCTTGCCCCAGCAGAAAGGACCATGATTCTTGACAATGATGCCGGGCACAGCCATCGGATCGTAACCGAGTCCGTCGATCGTTTCGACGATCACCTTGCCGGTATTGCGCTCATATGCCTCTTCCACTTCTTCCCTGGTCAGCTCCCTTGTGCACGGCACGTCACCATAGAAATAGTCGGCATGCGTCGTGCCAAGAGCCGGAATCGAAATGCCTGCCTGGGCGAAAGCGACCGCGTGAATGGAATGGGTATGAACGATGCCTTTGATATCCGGATAACGGCGGTAGAGTTCCAGATGGGTATCGGTATCGGAAGAAGGCTTCCATTTGCCTTCCGCCCTTTCACCGGTTTCAATATCGACAACGACCATGTCTTCCGGTGACATGCCGTCATAGTCAACACCGGAAGGTTTGATCACCATGTATTTTCTGTCTTCGGAAATACCCGATACATTGCCCCAGGTATAGATGACGATTCCTCTTCTGACCAGTTCCAGATTTGCTTCACATACTTTCTTTTTCAGTTCTTCAAGCATCTTTCTGTGCCTCCTCTATGCGGGCTCTCAGGAAAGCGCTGGCTTCCTTGATGACCTTGATATGATCCTGTCCTTCCTGATACCAGAATTCACCGGTGAACATGCGCACGCCCATATCCAGTGCCTTTCTGATGCAGCGGACATATTCCGTATGCCCGCCGGTGCCGTAATTCATATCACGGTAAATGCCGGGCAGGGTTTCTTTCAGATGCACGGCAAAGGTATGTCCTCTGCCCTTTTCCATATCTTCCACGACATCCAGTCCATACAGGACAGCCGCGTTTTTCAGATTGCCGATATCCGGATAGACACCAAGGTACGGCGAATCCACTTCTCTGACGTATGCCATGGCTTTTTCAACGGTATCCATGAAAGGTGTTTCCATCGTTTCAAAGGCCAGGATGACACCTTTGGCCGCCGCATAGTCCGCTGCCTTCTTCAGGTTTTCCAGAAACAGCGTGCGGGTCTCTTCGTCGCCTTCTTCATAGTAGACGTCATAGCCGGCCAGCTGGATCACAGCAATACCAACATTGACACAGAAGTCGACAGCCCGGTACATGATCTCCATGCTTCTTTTACGGACGGCGGGATCCTTTGAACCCATCGGGTATTTGCGGTGTCCGCTCAGACACATGGTGCGGATCGGCGTGCCGCTTTTTCTTGCCAGCTCGCCAAGACTGCACTGTTCCTGCGGTGTCATATTCAGGCGTGACAGGCGGGCATCCGTTTCATCAATGCTGATCTCGAAGCGGTCGAAACCGCATTCCCTTGTGATCATGAACATCTCTTCAAACGTATAGCCGGTCGGAATCGCCTTTTCATAAAGGGCAAGCGTATAGTTCATCATTCATCCTCCTGCAGGGTATAGACAGCGATCTCATCCGTCTCACGGTTGACGGCCAGCAGTCTGTTTTCACCATTGACGGTATAGAACATGCAGTTGGCCGGTCCGCTGCCCTGATCGAGCACAGACACCTGATATTCACCGTTTTCAAAACAGATCATGACCAGTTCCCTGTCTTCCTGACGGTTGCCGGTAAACGCACACCATCTGCCGTTGACGTAAGCTCCGTCAATGGCATGAATGAACGGCATCTTCTTCTCTCTTTCCCATACTTTGACAAAGGCTCCGTCCTGCCGTTTGTAAACGCTGACGGTATCACCGTGGAACGGTGAAAGAACGAGAAGTTCTCTTTCGCCGTCGCCGTCAAAGTCCAGATACAGCATATCGCTGGCCGGTACTTTCAGCAGGCATTCACAGTTCCATTCACCGCCCTTTTCAACCGGCGGATCAACTTTGAAAACACCGTTCTCCGTGCCGACGACTGCGAAGGTGCTGCCGTCTGCTTCGCTATGGACCGCGAAACCGTGGTTCTTGTACAGACCGCTCTGCAGCGGGAAGAGTTCCAGCTGATGGTCAGCGTCATAGCCGTGCAGATCTTCCGGCAGTTCGGCCACCCAGATACGGCCCGGACATGTCCAGTCATTCTTGAAGGCATGGGCTGATTTCAATGTGCAGGCAACCAGATAGTTGCTGTTGTTTCTTTTGACAATGCCGAAGCGATGGACAAAAGGCAGATCACAGAGGACATGGCACTGCCATTGGTTTCCTTCCTTCTCATACCACACGATCTTCGCTTCAGCCGAATCATTCGGTGAATAGAATTTCTGAGTTGCCAGCAGAATACGGTCGGAATACGGATATGGCAGCAGTGTCATGACACCGCCCGGTCCTTCCCATAACGTATCTGTCTTTTCCCCGTCGAGGGTAAAGGCATAGCAGGGATCCTGTTTTTCCGCCGCGACGACGAGATGCGGTGTCCCGTCATATGTAAACTGGCAGACAGCATAGCATTTATTCAGACTGCCGATCACTTTCTTTTCCGCTCTCATGATCTGTTTCCTTTCCTGACGCTTTCATACAGCGCCAACATCTGTTGTCTCTTATCTTCGTACTGACGGCTCTTATCCGGATCGGGCCGGTATTCCGTCAGCTTTTCACCTGCCGCCAGTGTCCGGCGGGCTTCCTGTACGGAAGGAAACTCACCAAGGCCGGCCAGAGCCACGCTCAGGCAGCCAAGTCCGGTCGCTTCCGGATCTTCCGTGCAGAAGACAGAACGGCCGTAAACATCCGCCTGCAGCTGATTCAGAGCCGGGCTGGCGGTCATGCCGCCGCCGCAGAAGATCCGGCGGATCTCCACTTCTCTGGCAAAATCATTCAGATGGCCGGCAATCTCCATGAAGATGCTTTCCATCGTACTTTTGAATAATTCACTGCGGCGGGTCGCAGTCGAAATATTGGCAAATACGGCCCGGGCTTTGGGATCCCAGTCAGGCGCTCCCCGGCCGCTGAAGAACGGCACGACGATACAGCTGCTGACAAAGTTTTCTTTGTGCAGTTCTTCTTCCAGCTTCTGATAGTCGATTTTTTCCATGCCGTACAGTTCTCTGGCACACCATTCCAGTGCCGCGCCGCAGCTGAGCACATTGGCTTCCATGATAAAACTTCCCGGCACAGCCGCCCGGTTCCAGATCATTCTGTCCGGCAGCGTCGGCGGCAGTCTGTCGCAGGCAGCCGCGATAAAACCGCCGGTTCCCATTGTGATGGAAAGATCCCCTTCCGTCAGAATGCCATGACCGACAGCGGCACATTGCTGATCACCGCCGCAATGAAGAACAGGAATGCCTTCCGGCAGGCCGCTCAAGGCGGCATACGCAGCTGTGATATAACCAGCCGTATCACCCGGTTCCTTCAGTTCACACAGCTTTTTTTCTTCCACTTCATACAATGACAGAAGTTCCGGATGCCAGCACCCGCGGCGCAGATCCATCAGGCCGGTACGGCTCGCATAGGTCATATCCGATACATATTCACCGGTCATCAGAAAACATACGTATTCCGGAATGTTCAGAAACTTATGGACCCGCCGGTAGATTTCCGGCTGATTTCTTCTGACCCACGTCATTTTACTGCCGGAAAACACTGTACTGACTTCCGCACCGGTCAGCTGGAACAGACGGGCGTTGTAAACAGACAGTTCATTGCAGATGGAACGGTTGCGGGTATCCTGCCACATGATGGTGGGCAGCAGCGGATGACCGCTGACATCCACCGGTATGATGCTAGAGCGCTGGGATGTAATGGCCACCGCTTCGATATGATCAGATGGATAATCCCGCAGCAGTTCATGGATGATGGCGAGCGTGTTGTCAGCAAATTCCTGCGGATCCTCTTCAATGAGGCTGTCGCCGAGAAAAACAAGATGATTTTCCCGGCGGCTTAAGGCGATCTTATTTCCGTTTTTTTCGTAAAGGATACCGCGCATACTGGTGGTGCCGATATCCAGAACAAGAATACTCACACACTCCTCTTTTCTTTACAGAACGGAGCGGAACGGAACGTTGGCTTCATAATCGAAGCAGTCATCGAATCCGCGGTCGTGATGATATGCTCTTCTGTCCTTGTCCTGCGGATAGATATAGCGGCCGCCGACTTCCCAGAAGAACGGATGGAATCCGTAGTCGAGTCTGTCCTTGCGCATGTCGTACAGCACTTTGATTTCATTGACATCAGCCATGAAATTCGTCCAGACATCATAGTGAATCGGAATGACAACCTTGCAGCGGAGGGCTTCCGCCATACGCAGGATATCGGTCGCTTCCATCTTGTCCTGGATGCCGACCGGATTCAGTCCGAATGAACCGAAGGCGACATCGATGTCATAGTCTTTGCCATGCTTTGCGAAGTAGATGGAATAATGCGAGTCACCGCTGTGATAGATGTTGCCGCCCGGTGTCTTGATCAGATAGTTGACGGCTTTTTCGTCCATATCGGTCGGGCACTTGCCGTACAGATCTTCGCGGTCAGGTCCCTGGGAATCCGTCGTCACGATGCAGGTACGGTCAAAGGAATCCAGTGCGACAATTTCAAGATCCTTGATCCTGATGACATCACCCGGCTTGACGGTAATGCATCTGTCGGCCGGAACACCCCAGCTCAGCCAGTAGTCAACGGACTTTTTCGGACCGATGAACGGCACCGGAATTTCCTCACCGGCTTCGTTGGTCGTCGTCATACCGGACTGGATGACATGGGCAGCGAATTCAGCGCTCATATGATCCTGATGATAATGGGTGGCAAGTACGGCATCGACGTGCTTTACCGCAAACGGATCGATGACGAAAGGCACAGCTCTTAAGTTTGGCTGCATCTTTCTGACACCGGCCATATTGGCCATCTGATGACCGACTTTGATCTTGCCGTCACCATGCGTGCGCTTGCCGTTGCCAGCCCACAGGTCAATCGTGACATTGGCGCCGCCCGGTGTCTTGAACCAGATACCGGTGCAGCCAAGCCACCACATACCGACCTGACCTTCGGGAATCTCAGTGTTTTCAATTTCTTCGTTCAGCCATGTTCCCCACTCCGGGAAGGTGCTCTTGATCCAGCTTTCCCTGGTGATTTCTGTAACTTTACTCATGATAAATGATCTCCAATCTGTTCATTTCTTCTGCTTTTATTCTAGCAGATAAGATGCCTCTTTTCTGCTTAGTAAGGACAGCTTCTGCTTCTTTTTCAACTTTCCGGCAGTATCCCGATAGGTTCCTTTTCATTTGTGTCTTATAATGGTGAACAAGGAGAATTCTGAATATGACTGATATGCTCAAACGTTATCAGGCAGCCGAAAAACTGCTGCCCTGGAATGTCAGACATGCCGTGCTGAATGCGGCACCAAAAGCAAAGAAACTTGATGACTCACATTTTTATTATGGATTGGAAGAACGCAGCGGTGATGAAGTCCATACCATCTTCAAAAAAGTGAATACGGAAGACGGTACGGAAAGCGATCTTTTTAACGCGAAAGCACTGGCTAAAAAACTCGGCTGCGATGATCTGCCCTTCGAGCGCTGTGAGGTGAAGGACGCGAAGATCATTTTCGTTCATGATGAATATGAATATACCTATGATCCGCAGACAGACACACTTGTCAAAGGTGACTACCAGCAGGCCCGGGCGGTCAGTGTATCACCGGACCGCAGTAAAGAGCTGTTTGTCAGGGACAACGACCTCTGGCTGCGTGAATGCGCCACCGGCAAAGAGACAAGACTGAGCTATGACGGTGAAAAGGATTTCGCCTATGCCAAGTGTGCTGAATACAGCGGCTATATTACCGACCGTGTCAAAGGCGTTCCGGAAGTGCCGGATGTATTATGGTCACCGGACGGCACAAAATTCCTGACCTATAAGATGGATCAGCGCTGTGTCAAAGATCTGTATATCCTGCAGTCCTATGACGAAGAAACAAGAGAAAGCATCCGTCCCCGTCTGCATACTTACAAATGCGCCTTCCCGGAAGACGAAGATCTGCCGCTTGCCCATTACTGCCTCGGTGATGCGGAAAACGGAACCCTGACCATGCTGGACATGGAGCCGCAGCCGGCCGGCGGTCCCCTCTTCCATGATTACTACAGCGCCGCCAAGTGGCTTGACGACAGCAGCGCCGTCTTCACCACCCATGTCAGCCGCGGCAACAAGACCGCTTCCTTTGTCATCATTCATAACGACGGCAGTGTGAAAAAAGTGCTCAGTGAATCCAGTGACACGGCTGTTAACATCCGCACCTATGGTAATCTTGACGGCTTCAATGATTACTGTGCTTCCAATTTCCTAAGCGATGATCAGAAAACGGTCATCTGGCAGAGTGAGCGCGACGATTTCGCCAGACTGTTCCGCTATGATACCGATGGAAATCTGCTCAACGTTCTGACGCCGGCTGACTGCTCGGTCGGTGAGCTGATCGGCAAGGATGATGAAAATGAGTTCGTCTATTTCTATGCCAGCAACTTCAAAGAGACCAGCGATCCGTATTATCAGCTGGTATGCCGCGCCCGTTATGACGGCAGTGATTTCAAAGTGCTCTGCCCGGAAGACGGCATGCACAGAGCTGTGCTCGTCAATGGCATGATCGTCGATACCTGGAGCCGCGTCGACAAGGCACCGGTCACCAATCTGTACAAAGCCGACGGCACCTTCGTCAGAGAACTCGTCAGTGCCGACATCAGCGATCTTCTCGCCCGCGGTTATGTCATACCGGAACGCTTCCACGTTATAGCCTCAGACGGCAAAACGGAACTGTACGGCATTCTTGTCAAACCGGCCGGTTTCGATCCGGATCAGTCCTATCCGTTCATTGATTATATTTACGGCGGCATGCAGTGCTACAACGTACCAAAAGCCTTTGCCTGCTCAGCTGCCATTGAAGGCCGTGAGATCATGGGCGGTCTGGAAGAATTCGCCCAGCTCGGGTTCGCCGGCATCATCCTGGATGGCCTTGGCACACCCGGCCGCGGCAAGAAACTGCATAATATCAGCTATGAGAATATCCATGGCTGTGCCGGTCTGAAGGACCATGTTTACTGCCTGCCGCAGATCAGGGAACTGTATCCGTTCCTCGATCTCGAAAGAGCCGGCATGTGGGGAAATTCCGGCGGCGGCTGCGCCACTTCAAGAGCCATGCTGGAATATCCGGACACCTACAAAGTCGGTGTTTCCTCAGCCGGTAACCATGACCAGAGAATGTACAACAACCAGTGGACCGAAACCTACTACGGACTGTATAACAAAGAAATCTATCTGAAAGGTGACAATACGGCTCTGGCCAAGAACCTGAAAGGCAAACTGTATATTGTTCACGGTGCCATGGATGACAACGTCGCCATGTCCCAGTCGATCCGTCTGATCGATGCCATGATCAAGGAAGACAAAGACTTTGATTTCCTGATCCTGCCGCGGACCAATCATAACGTTCCGGCCAATCCGTATTTCATCCGCCGCAAGCTGGATTACTTTGTCAGACACCTGCTCAACGAAGAAGTACCGGATTATCGTTTCGAACTGCCTGAGGATCTGAAATGATCCTGTCTGAAGAAAAACTGCAGCAGGCGGAAGACCTGATACGGACTATCATGGAAGAATGTGAAGCCAGCGGCCTGACAGCCTGTATTCTTGATCAGGACGGCCGTACCGTCTATGAAAAGTCCTTCGGTTTCCGTGACAAGGAAAACCTGCTTCCCATCGACGGTGACACACTGTTCGGTCTGGCTTCCGTGACCAAATCTTTCACCGCTCTGGCCATCATGAAAATGCAGGAAGACGGCCTTCTGTCTGTCAATGATCCACTGTCATGCTATCTTCCGGAATTTACAAACCATAATACGGAAACCGTGCGGCTTGCCCATCTGCTTTCTCACAGCGGCGGTTTCTTCCCGCAGGAAAGAATCACTGTCATGCCTGTTGCATCACAGCTTGGTCTTTCGGAAGACAGAGACCATGACCTTGCCCGCAACGAACAACTGGCAGCGGAAGGCGGCCGGCTGGTGGCTGAACGTCTAAACAGTCTGCAGGAAGGCAATGGCCTGATCGCAGAACCGGGCAGATACTGCAGTTACTGCAATGACGGCTTCGGTCTGCTTTCGGAAGTGATCCGCCGCTATGGTGATCAGCCTTCCTACGACGAATATGTACGGAAACATATTCTGCAGCCGCTGCATATGGAAAGAAGCTTCTGTGATTTCATCAGACCCTCAGAAGATGATAACGCAGCCGTTCTTTATCAGAAGAAGGACGGTGTCATGACGCACCACCGTGACTATCATGATGATGCCTTCGTACTGAACGGCGGCGGCGCCATGAAATCCAGCCTGAACGATCTGAAGAAATACCTGACGATGTATCTGCATCATGGTGAAGGTGTTTGCACGAAGGAAAGCATTGCGGAAATGCTGAAAGAACGTATACCGTTCGGCATTGACGGATATTACGGATACGGTCTCTACACGCAGAAGATCGGTCCCTTTGGGATCTTCCAGCACGGCGGCAGTCTGCCGGGCGTATCTTCCAACATCCTGTTTTCCTACGATGCCGCCTGTGCCATCATCGTCCTGTGCAATACTTCCGATGTCCCGGTCAGCCGGATCAGCGACGCTCTCTTTATGGCTTATACGGATCTGTCAGAAGATATCCATAAACCATATCCGGAAGCTGCCTGGTCAGCTGAACTGTGTACGAACATCCAGGGAGAGTATCAGTCCGGCGAAGGAACCTCCTTTGCCATCCGGGAAGAAAACGGCAGTCTGATACTGAAAAGTGAAGATTCGGAAAGAACCATTCAGCCGATATCAGACAGTCTGGCCATTGTCAGAGGAAAATGGTCCGATACCGTCCTCGAACCGATCACAAACGAAAAACGCGGCCTGTTTGCCGTAAGATACGGAAGCCGCGTCATTCCTAAAATATTATGATAAGGGAACTCAGTTTCCCTTTTCTCTTTTCATCAGCATCTCTGCCAGAGCTGCATTCTTATATGCCTTTTCGCCGGTGATCTCACGCAGGACCTGGATTTCCGGCGGGAAGGTGATCTTCTGATCATCCTGGCTCAGTTCGATTTCCAAAATTGCCCGGTCTTTCCAGAACGGATAGACGTCGATTTCGAAATACTGCTGTTCATAGATCAGGCAGTATCTTGTCTTGTGGATCGGCATACGGGTTTCATCAGCCGTGGACATCAGGCGCAGGTATTCATTCTCATTGATGCGCTGTTCGGTTTCGATCCGCTTCAGACCGTCTTCACCGATCGGCTTCTTGGTTGTCACATAGCAGATATAATGACCGTTTTCACCGCGCTGGCGAATCCGTCTTTCTTCCCCTTCCGGTGCTTTCAGATAGGTCTGGATAATATCGATCTTATGGCAGAAAGGATTGTTCTCCAGCCAGTGAATATCCGGATATCTGATCAGGAATTTCTTTTCCGTTTCGATCGGATTTTCAATACCCAGGAAAGCTATCATCTCATTCATCAGCCGTTTCAGTTTCTCGTCAAACGAAGTGCTGTTGTCAATGATGCGCAGATGCGGATGGCCGCTCCAGGCAGCAATCAGTTTGTCATCCATCGCGCAGGCTTCCTCGATGGTTTCCGTCCGGGCTGCGTTGTTGTCGGTCGTATAGAATTCCTTCGCTCCCTTGGCGGCTGTCACGAGATGGAATACCGCGTCATAGGAATCACGCAGGCTGACGACATTGCCGTTGACGGAAGCGACCGCCTCGGCGAATTCCTCATCATTCATATATGCCCTATTGTCCATGAAGCCCCGGTCACAGATCAGCAGGACCTTTTCGGTGTTCATTGTCCGGGCTGCCTGTTCAAAGACGGCTTCCTTGTCCAGCTGCAGACGGACCTGGCATTTCTGATAATCCAGATTACTGCCGCATGTCCATGGTGCGACACCGCCGGTGATCAGTTCGGTGGCCGTTTCCGGAATAAACAGAACTGTGTAGCCCATTCTTGTGAAATGGTGCTGGATCCAGCTCATCGCTGTGGTTTTTCCGGCACACGGTCCGCCGGTTATGACGATTTTGGTAATTTCCATGATTCAGTACTCCTGCCGTTTCTGCAGATTCATTATAATATACAAATCGCCGGACAGCGCCTGCTTTCGCTGTAAACAGCCGTCCGCAGAGTATATCATCCTGTAAAAAAATGACTTCACTTGAAGTCACTTTTCATATCATGCAAAACAGTCTTCCGATGTGCAGCCTGACACTTCTGCTACAGATAATACAGCATGGTCAGAAGCGGCATTGTCACAAGACATGTCAGCGTTGTGATCGTGTTGATGGCAGTCGCGTAACTGACCTCTTTGTCATACAGCTGAGCCATCTGGGTAACCGTCGTAGCGGAAGGCGTCATCGTCGCCATCAGACTGATATACAGGATCGTCTGACCATCCGGTGACAGATTGGCCAGGCCGCTGAATTTCATGATCAGGATCACCAGCCCCGGCAGAGCGACCATCTTCAGGAACGTAATCAGCCAGATCCTCTTTCCTTTCATCATTTCAAGGATATCAACACCTGCCAGGATCATGCCAAGCATCATCATACTGATTGGACCGATGGTGCTGCCCAGTGACTTCACCGTGTCTTTCAGAAGTGAAGGAAGCTGCAGATGCAGCAGGAACATGACAAGACCGATCAGACAGGCGATCAGATTGACATTGGTCAGGATCGAATGCATGTCAAAGCTTCGTTTTCCTTCCACCAGTGATTTGCCGTGCGTCCAGATAATGAACAGCTGCACGACCATGAAGCCGCTGGCATAGATGACCCATTCCTCACCAAGAACAGCCGTGACCAGGGGAATGATCAGGTTGCCGGCATTGGAATAAATCAGCGAAGCTTTTTCGATGCTGGTGAAATGAAAGACATAACTCCCCAGATAGACGAGTATGAACAGCAGCACATGGATCACAGCGGCGGCTGTAAATGACAGGATGAAGTTGCCGGCTGTTTCCGGCGTATAGGCGATCTGGAAGGCATTCAGGATCGTGCAGGGACAGATCACATAGACGATCATGATCGAAAGCACCTTGCTGTCGGAGGCTTTCAGCAGGCCGGCTTTGACAAGCAGATAGCCGCACAGCATGATCAGAAACAGCTGGATGATCTGTTTGGTCAGTAATAACGTAATCATTTCTCTTTCCTCTGCTTTTCATCATACTACAGGAAATGAAAAAAGACTTCCCGAAGGAAGTCTTGCCTGAGAAAGCTCAGTCGCACCAGTCAAAGAAATCGATGATGCCGTCTTCGACATCTTCCTTGATATCGGCATAGTTATGGATTTCATGCCGGTAGCCCGGATAGAGTCTTGTCGTGACATCGTGACCGGTTTCGATCAGCCAGTTGCTGACCTGATAGACACCGCCGCCATACTGACCGACCGGATCCTGATCGCCGGCGATATTGTAGATCGGCAGTTCGACAGGAACCTTCTTTGCCCATTCCACGCTGCTGATTTCTTCCATCATCTGCATGAAATACAGCCAGGAGCGGTTCAGACATGGTTTTGTGAATGCGTCAAACGGATCTTCCGCATGATCTTTCTGCACATAAGGATCATCGCAGATCCACTCGTTGCCAAGTGTTACGCCTTCCGGGCAGCGGGCAAACATCCAGCCCATCAGCGCACCGCCGAGGGACGGATCAGACTCTGCGCCTTTGCCTTCATCGACCAGTTTCTGAACCAGCGCGATGTTTTCCTTCAGATTCGGCCACTCACCGGTCGTTCCGCAGAATGTCACACCGGTCAGATCGTCGCCATAGCGGGCCGCATACATTCTGGCAATGAACGAGCCCATGCTGTGACCGAACATGAAGTAAGGCACGTCCGGATATTTCTCAGCTACCAGATCATGGAACTTCTTTTCATCCTCCACCATGGTCGTGTATCCTTTTGTACCCCAGTCACCCCATCTGTCATTTTCGATGGCTGTCTTGCCATGGCCGACATGATCGTCAGCCGCGACGATATAGCCGGATTCCATGAAGCTGGTGATCATGTGAAGATACCTGCGGGAATGCTCGCCGAAGCCATGAATCAGCTGGATGACACCAACCGGCCGGCAGGCCGGAACATAGATCCATCCATGGACCTGATCACGTTCGTTGAATGACAAAAATTTTACTTCATGCAGCATAATGATATTTTTCCTTCCGGGAGTATCAGTACTCCATCTTATGTCTTTATCGTATCATGAGAAATCTATCACGTCAGAAAAAAGGAACTGATTATTCAGTCCCTTCCTTTTCAGATTGTTTCGCGGCGTTGATTTTCGCCATTTCCTCTTCCTCAAGCTGGCGGTAAGCAACCTTTCCAACCAGTGTCTTGGGCAGTTCCTGACGGAATTCAATATCCTTCGGCATCGCATATTTGGCAATATGCGCACGGCAGTAAGCCATCAGTTCCTGTTTTGTTTCCTCATTGGCACTGACGCCCGGTTTCAGCATGACAAAGGCTTTGACCGCCTGCATGCGGTAAGGATCCGGAACACCGATGATGCAGCTCATCTGCACCTTTTCGTTGGCATCAAGAATGTTCTCCAGCTGAGCCGGATAGACATTGTAACCGGAGGAGATGATCATGCGCTTGGCACGGCCGCGGAAATAGATGAATCCTTCGTCGTCCATTACACCGAGGTCACCGGTATAGACCCATGTCAGACCGTCAGCATGAGTGCGCAGTGTCTGCGCTGTTTCTTCCGGATTGTTCATATAGCCCTTCATGACTGTCGGACCGGCCAGCAGGATCTCACCTTCTTCGCCATACGGCACTTCTTCATCAGTGCCCGGCTTAACGATCTTGATATAGGTATCCGGGAACGGCAGACCGATACTGCCTTCCTTGTAGCGGTCACGCGGTGTCAGGCAGCAGGCTGTAACTGTCTCTGTCGTACCGTAGCCTTCTCTGACCTGGATCGCCGCTTTATGGTCAGCCAGGAATTTATCAAACTTCTTTTTCAGTTCAATGGACAGTGAATCACCGCCGGAGAAGACACCTTTCAGACTGCTGAGGTCAGCATTCTCCATGGACGGCAGACGCAGCAGTGCTTCATACAATGTCGGCACACCGGCAATAAAGTTGCACTTGTATTTGGTGATCAGTTTGGCATAGCTCTTGGCTGTGAAACGCGGCACAAGAATGCATCTGCCGCCCTGTGACAGCATCGTGTGAATGCACACACCAAGACCGAAACCGTGGAACAGCGGCATGGCTGCCAGCATCTTGTCACCCGGCCTAAACATCGGATTGGCCGCGACAACCTGCTGACCGAGGGCGTTGAAGTTCCTGTTTGTCAGCATGATGCCTTTGGTCGTTCCGGTCGTACCGCCGGAATAGAGAATGACTGCCGTATCCTCTGCTTCGGTTTTGACCTTGTAGTTATAGAAGCAGTATTTTCCGAGATTCATGAATTCCTGCCAGCGGATGACCGGCGCGTCAGCTGGAATCTTCTGGATCTTCCGGCCTTCCGTTAACATATAACCGGTACGCAGCGGCTGGGAAAGCTCATCCTTGACGGAAGCGATGATAATATTGACGATCTTCGTATTGGCTCTGATCTTTTCAAATTTATGATAGAACTGATCCAGGGTGATCGCCGTCACGCTTTCCGAAGCATTCAGATAGAATTCAATTTCCTTCTCAGCGGAAAGCGGATGGATCATATTTGCAACAGCACCGATCAGATTGACCGCGTAGAACATAAAGATCGCCTGCGGACAGTTCGGCATCGCGATCGTCACTCTGTCACCCTGGCGCACACCGATCGTACGCAGTGATTTCGCGCAGCGGTTAATCTCACCGATCATCCGCTTATATGTCGTGGAACGTCCCATAAAGTCGAATGCGATCTGGTTTGGATATTTATCGGCAATCTTTTCGACTGCTTCATACATGGATCCGTCAAAATATTCCAGATGGGCCGGAACATCACCGAGATGACTGATCCATGGTGTTTTTACTTGTGTCTGGGTCATCAGAAACCTCCCTTAAGAAAACAGCAGTTTAATTATACAACTTTCTCTGACGGATTGAACCGGAAAAGAAATGCGTTAGAATTAAAGAATGAAAACAAAAACTAACATCTGTCTTCTCAACGACTCCTTTCCGCCTGTTATTGACGGCGTCGTCAATGCTGTTCTGAACTATGCGCAGATTCTTTCCGACCGGGAAGATACCAATGTCTCAGTCGGCACACCATACTACCCGGATACGGATTACAGTTCCTATTCTTTCCCGATATATGCCTACCCCAGTCTCGATACAACTGTTCTGACCGGCGGTTACCGGGCCGGCTATCCGCTGCCCGTCAAGGAAATCGCTCTGATGGCGAAAAACGAACCGGACATCATCCACACGCACTGTCCGATCAATTCCCTGTTCGTCGCCCGCTCACTGCGTGACCTCAGCGGCGCTCCCATCGTACTGACTTACCATACGAAATTTGACATAGATATCCGTCGGACAATTGCCGTGCCCATCCTGCAGGAGGAAAGCATCAAAGCTCTGGTCCATAACATTTCCGCCTGCGATGAGGTATGGGCTGTCAGCCGCGGTGCCGGTGAAAATCTGCATTCTCTTGGCTATGAAGGGACATTCAAAGTCATGCCGAACGGTGTCGACTTTCCTAAAGGCAGAGTATCGCCGCAGAGCATTGAAGAAACCGTATCAGGATATGACCTGCCGGAAAACGTACCTGTCTTCCTGTTTGTCGGCCGGATGATGAATTACAAAGGGCTGCCTCTGCTGATCGACGCTTTATATCAGCTGGCGGAAAAACACGATTTCCGGATGGTCATGATTGGCCAGGGAACCGACCTGCCTGCTTTGCAGGAAAAGATTCACAATCTGCAGATACCCTGTGACATAAGAAATGAAAATGGTGAAATTGTTTCCCAGCCCGGCCGGACGAAGGGAAAAATCATTTTCACCGGGGCCGTCACTGACCGTGACATTCTCAAAGCCTGGAACTGCCGGGCTGATCTGTTTGTCTTTCCGTCAACCTTTGATACAAATGGCCTGGTGGTAAGAGAAGCAGCCGCCTGTGGGCTGGCCAGTCTGCTGATCAGAGATTCCTGTGCGGCGGAAGGCATAGAAGACGGCCGGAACGGCTATCTCTGCGATGAGAACACTGACAGTATTGCCGCTTTTCTGAAATGGGCCTGTGATCACTGTGACGAACTGCATACTGCCGGTGAACATGCCATGCAGGAAATCTATCTGTCGTGGCAAGATGCCGTAAACATGGCTGTCGACGGCTATTATGATCTGCTTGAGCGCAAAAAAAGCGGCCGGCTGACACCCAAGAAGTCGCTCGGTGATGATTCGCTGTATACCATGGCAGCTGATGCGGCCATTCTGTATGAACGCTACAATGCCATGAATCCGCCGGATTATGAAGGTATGCTGGACAACTTTATCAGCCAGCATGAAGAGCGAAGGAAAAAGTTTCTGGAAGACATGCAGAATAAAAAAACAAAACTGCAGGATCTTCTCCTACAGCATCTGAACCGGAATGAATGACTCTCAGGCTTTCCTGAGGGTTTTTCATTTTTGCCGGAAATACTTCATGATTTCACTTTGTGTGCAACCCTGTCCGCTCAGTTCCATGGCTTTCTGCAGCTTCGGCACAGCGTCTTCATAGAACATTTTCAGCCCTTCACAAAGATAATACTGACCGATACCGTCTTCTCTGATCACAAATCTGTCTTTCGGACAGCAGCCATGGCATAAAGGCAGCCACGGACAGTTCCGGCATTCTTCCGTCAGTTTCTTCTTCGCCTGGCCGAATTCTCTCTGAAAAGCTGATTCAGCCATTTCCTGCAGCGGTGTTTCAAGCAGGTTTCCCAGCCGGTGATCACGGTCGACAAAATGGTCGCAGGCAAATACCGAACCGTCTTTTTCCACGATCAGGATATTGCCGCAGGTTTCCGAAAGCCAGCAGACATTGCTTGTTTTGCCGCTCAGTAACAACGCGGTTTCCGCAAACAGCTGCACGTTCATTTTGCCGAGATCATGCGTGATCCATTCCTGAAAGACCGCCTTCAGAAAGCGGCCGTATGCCTGCGGTGTCACGGAATCCGCCGTCACTCTGCCGTCGGCATCACGGCGGACAATGGGAATAAACTGGATCCAGCCGGTGTGATAGTTTCTGAGTGTCTGATACACACTGCGGCCGGAAGCAGCTGTTTCCGCTGTTACCGTGCAGAGCAGATCAGGCTTGATACCGTGTTTTTCAAAACAGTACAGAGCGGCGCGGACCCGGTTATAGGTATCACTGCCGCCGGCATCGTTCCGGTAAAGATCATGGATCATGCGGGTGCCGTCGATGCTCAGACCGATTTCAAACTGATTGTTTTTGAGAAAGCGGCACCAGTCATCGTCAATGAGCAGACCGTTGGTCTGAATGGCATTGACGCAGTATTTACCGGCCGGCAGATATTTCTTCTGCAGAGACAGCGCTTTTTCGAAAAAGGGAATGCCGGCCAGAGTCGGCTCACCGCCGTGCCACGTAAAAGAAATCTCCTTTTCCGAAGATGCTTCCATATATGAACGGATATAAGCTTCCAGCACCTCATCTGACATCCGCAGGGTATGCATATCCTGACCGCTGTCGGCATGCAGATAATAACAGTAGGAACAGCTCATATTGCAGTAGGAACCTACCGGTTTGGCCATTGTCGCAAATCGCATAATCTCTCCTGAAGAAAGCCGCATATGCGGCTTTCTCTACTCGTCTTTTCCGGTTTTCAGGTGGGCATCGAAGAAAGCCATCACCTTGTTGAAGGAATCCATTGCCTGTTCCTGCCGGTACATCGGTTTGTCATAGTACCAGAAGCCGTGTCCGGCGCCGTCATAGCGATAGAACGTATAGTCCTTGCCGGCTTTTTTCAGACGTTCTTCCAGTTCATCGACTTCCGCCGGTGTCGGGAATTTGTCATCATTGCCAAAGATGCCGAGCAACGGAATATTCAGTTGTTCGGTAAACTCGATCGGTGCTTTCGGACGGGCTGGCGAAAGCTGTTCAGGTGTCATTGAGACCTGTCCGCCCCAGCAGTCGACCGCGCAGTCAAAGCCATCCACCGTGCAGGCTGCCAGGAAAGCGTGCCGGCCGCCCGAGCACATGCCGATAACACCGGTGCGGCCATTGCTGTTTTCCTGTACCTTCAGGAAATCAAGACAGCCTTTGGTGTCTTCCATGACATCCGCGTCAGCTGCCCCGCCCTGCTCTCTGGCTATGGCGGAGACTTCTGTCGGTGTGCCGTTACCGAACTTCCGGTAGATATCCGGGCATAATACAGCATAGCCATGCTGGGTAAAGCGTCTGGCTGTTTCCCGGCACCATTCATCCCAGCCCGGCATATGCGGTATGAGAACAATGGAACCGACATTCTTTGCATAAAGCGGACGTGAATAATACGCACGGATCGAATCACTCCCATGCGGGATCCGGATCGTTTCCGCGATCATGCCTTCACAGGCATCTGTTCGAAGATCATTCCACATAAAATTACTCCCGTTTCTTTCTTTCAGTATATCGTAAGCAAATCGCTTCCTGATAAGGAAATGATTTTAAACCACCCGTTTAATGACGGCCTGTATGAGCACGGCTATACTGAAAGCGTTCCTTCCGGAACAGGGTAATTCCCGCAAGTCGGCACATACAGCAAACCTTTCAGATAGAACAATAATGATGGATCATATTGCGTGCCTGATATCCTGCTGAACTTCAGCGGGATCGGCAAAAAAAATGACTGGTCAAGAAAACGCGTACCGTCCAGACAAGCAGAGTGCCGCGTATCACTGCTTCGGAATCGGGACGCGTTTCCTGTCAAAAAAGGAGGTGGTCAGGATGACTCTTATGAATGCCATGAAATACCAGCAGAATTTCACATATACCGAAAACGGCGCTCCGGCATACCGTTCAACCGGCAGTGCCCTTCTCGATCTTTTTTCTACGGCCGGTGCTTTGCGCGGCTGGCTGGAACAGGACATTGTCCTGGCTTTTCAGAAAGCGCTGATTGAAAACAGAACCCTGGCCATGCGGCTTGCCTTCTGGTGCCGTGACATCCGCGAAGGCCTGGGTGAAAGAACAGCCGGCCGCACCATGTTGAAAGTGCTGGCAAATCAGGAAAGCGAATCACTGAAACAGTATCTGGATCTGATTCCGGAATACGGCCGATGGGACGATCTTTTTGTCCTGCTCGATACACCTTTGAAAGATGATGTCCTGCAGCTGATCAAAAGACAGCTGGCTGCCGACCTGCAGAACATGCGGGAAGAAAACAGCGTCAGCCTGCTTGGCAAATGGCTTCCGGGCATCAATGCCTCTTCATACAAAACCAGAAAGCTGGCAAAGGAAATCTGCACATCTCTGCAGATGAGCGAAAAAGAATACCGGCATACCCTTGCCGCTTTGCGTTCTTATCTGAATATCACGGAAAAGAATCTCAGCATGAAAACATACGGGAAACTGTGCTATTCGTCTGTACCCTCCTATGCGATGCACCGCTGCCGGAATGCTTTCATGCGGCATGACCATGAACGTTTCCTTGCCTATCTGCAGGCTGTTGAAGAAGGCCGTGAAGCGATCCGCAGCTCCGTGCTGTATCCCTATGACATTGTTGAGAAGTATCTGTATACCCTCAGCATTTCCGATCCGGTCCTTGAAGCGCAGTGGAAAGCTCTGCCGGATTTCACGGACGGTGAAAACCGCATCCTCGTCATGGCTGACGTTTCCGGCTCGATGTTCGGCCGTCCCATGGCTTCCGCTGTCGGTCTGGCCATCTATTTCGCCGAACGGGCCAAAGGTCCGTTTCACAATCACTTCATGACTTTCTCCTATCGTCCTGAACTGACTGAGATCCGCGGTGCGTCTCTGTTCGACAGAGTCAGATCCGTTCAGAACGCGGACTGGGAAATGAACACCAACCTGGAAGCAGCCTTCATGCTGATACTGAAGACGGCGGTAAAGGCGAACCTTCCGCAGGAAGAGCTTCCGGACACGCTTGTCATCATTTCTGACATGCAGTTCGATGAATGTGTCTATGGCAAGAGCACATTGATCAGTGACGAAATGAAACGCCGTTTTGCCGGATACGGCTATACATTGCCGAAACTGGTGTTCTGGAATGTCAACAGCCGGCGGAGCACCTTCTTCGCAGACCAGAACAGCGAGAATATCATTCTTGCCAGCGGCCAGTCCGCTTCCGTCTTCTCTTCCCTCTGCCGATGCGACGCGCTGACGCCGTACGAATACATGTGCTCCGTCCTCAACAGCGAACGATACGAAAAGATTTCCATTAAACCAACAGTTTAATGGAAATTTTATTTTTTTATGCTATATTGTTTCTGCAGTACAAAAGTATCCAATGTACTTCATGTAGAGATGTTATTAAAAATCCGAACGTATTTTTTCTATTGTTTACAGATCTTAATGCTGAGGAGGTACATGATGAACGGATACATCTGCCCTGTCATCGATGTAAAAAAGACAGGAAAAAGAATTCAGGAGCTGCGCGAACAGAACGGTATGTCTGTCAAAACCCTGCAGGAGATTCTCGGATTTACTTCACCGCAGGCCATCTACAAATGGCAGTGGGGACAGGCCCTGCCGGATATCGCAAACCTGTTATTTCTGGCCAGATTATGGCACGTAAATGTAGAAAACATCCTTGTTCTTGCGAACGAGGATGTTTTTCTTTTCTGTTACTGTTTTCTGAGATAAGCATACAGCCAGCGGAAGTCAGGCTGTCCGGGATGTTCGTTGCCGAAGATGCCGGTTCTGACTGTCACCAGTTCCGGAAACTTCGCCAGCGTGGCGGCGAATCTGTCCTCGGTCATATAAGTGTAATACCGCTTGCCGAGATAACCGTCCTGATCTCCGTATTTGAAATTGACATACAGCACAGCACCGGGTTTCATGGCTCTGATCATCTTCGGGAATACTTCCAGCAGTCTGTCATATTCCAGATGCATGATCGAAGCGGAGGCGTAAATGCCGTCATACACCTCTTCGGCTGCCAGTTCGTTGAATTCCATGCATGTCACCGGGGTATGCAGATATTCCGAGGCAAGCCGGCACATTTCCGAAGAGCCGTCCGTCGGATCGACAAGGAAACCTTTTTCACGGAAATAGGCCGTGTCCCTTCCCGAACCGCAGCCGAAGTCAAGGATCCTGTCTCCTTCTTTCAGGAAGGAGAGAAAGGTATCCTGATTGGTGCGCTCGGTAATGGTGAAGGCATCCTGGAAGCACTTCTCAGCTTTTTCATTAAAATACTCAATTGTTGTGTTCATCTGTTTCCTTAAAAATCAATGTTCATAATGGGCCGCGACATCCTTCAGGAAGTCAATGATGGTCAGGTGCTGCGGGCAGACACCTTCACACTGACCGCACTGAATGCAGTCACTGGCTTTGCCGAATTTACTGCTGAGGATCTCATAATTGGTGAAGTTGATCGTCCATCCCTTCTCATCCAGCTTTTCCCGCATGTCTTCATTGTAAATGGAGAAATACTGCGGAATAGCGATATGCATCGGGCAGCCTTCCGTGCAGTAGGAACAGCCGGTACACGGAATGGCGATCTGATTGTTGATGATCTCAGCGGCTTTGAAGCAGATCTTCTTTTCTTCCTCATTCAGCGGAACAAAGTCCTGCATATAGCTGGTGTTGTCGTTCAGCTGTTCCAGATTGCTCATACCGGAAAGAACGACCATGACATTGTCCAGACTTGCCGCGAAACGGATCGCCCAGCTCGGAATGGAAGCCTGTGGTGCGTAGTCCTTCATCAGCTTCTCAGCTTCCGCCGGAACGTTGGCCAGTGTGCCGCCCTTGACCGGTTCCATGACGATGACCGGCTTGCCGTGTTTTTTGGCGACTTCATAACAAGCCCGGGAACGGATCCACTGGCTTTCCCAGTCGAGATAGTTCAGCTGCAGCTGCACGAATTCCATCTCCGGATGTTTTGTCAGAATTTCCTCCAGCAGTTCCGGTGTGTCATGGAACGAGAAGCCGACATGCTTAACAAGGCCTGCCTCCTTCTTTTCCAGCAGCCAGCTGAAGCAGTCAAACTGCTCATATTTGCCGATCATGCTTTCTTCGATGCCGTGCAGCAGATAATAATCAAAATAGCCGGCACCGGTCTTGTTCAGCTGCTCATTGAATACCTTGTCACGGTCTTCCAGGGAGTTGAAGAAACCGGCATGCAGTTTCGTCGCAAGCGTGAAGCTCTCACGCGGGTATCTGTCGACCAGCGCTTCTTTCGCAACTCTCTCGGATGCGAAACCGTTGTACATCCAGGCTGTGTCAAAATAAGTAAAGCCTCTTTCCATAAACAGATCAACCATTTTCTTGACCTGTTCGACATCAACATCGGCAGCGTTGTTTTTGTCATTTCTCGGCAATCTCATTAAACCAAATCCAAGTTTCTTTTCGGGTTTGAATTCCATATCATCACACTCCTCTTCCAAGTTTATTTTAGCAACTGTTTTTGCCTGCTTCCAATACTATCTGACTATGACTGGCTATAACTGAAATACATAAAAGGCCGTATTCACTGAATACAGCCTCATGTGTATGATTATCCTTCCTGGTGCAGCAGCCAGTTGTATACGGCACCTACCATGTTGGCATCGGCACTGAATGTGCAGATGTCCAGTTCTGTCTCCGGCATGCCGAAGGCATCCATCAGCGGCCGGAACTTGTTGTACTCTGCCTTCACATCTTTGAGAAGCCGCGGATTGCGGGAGACACCGCCGCCCAGCACGATCTTCACCGGATCGATGACCATCTTCAGATTGATGATGACCTGGGTCAGATTGCCGAGCCATTTCTCATAGACCGCACAGGTAACAGGATCACCGTCCTCGATCCACTGGAAGACATCTTTGCCGGTATAAATCGGCAGATTCGGATCCGGTTCACCCTGAGCCATGAAACGTGATACTTCAAACTGCGCCGGACTCATGCCTTTGGCAAGCGCGACCATCATCAGAAGTGCGCTGGTCGATCCGCCGCCGGCTGCCAGATTGTCCATGCCATAGGAACCCGGATGGGCAAGCAGACCGCTGATTTCACCGGATGCGAAATGCGCGCCTTTGCGCAGTTTGCCGTCCATGATCACACCGCCGCCCAGGCCGCTGCCGATAATGATCGCCGCAGCGTCGCTGACACCCTGCAGAGAACCTTTCCAGGCTTCCGCAAGAATTGCCGACTTGGCGTCGTTTTCCACAGCAACCGGTACATCGACCTTGTCTTTCAGCAGTTCAAAAAGGTTCTTTCCGCCCATGGCCTGCGTATATGCCCCGCCGGAATAGAGATATCCGGTATCACTGTCGATTACGCCCGGCATCGAAATGGCAATACCGCAAACCTCGCCGCGATACTTTTCATACAGATCGGCAATGACCTGAACAAAGTCGTCACTGCTCTTCAGCGGAGCGGGAATTTCACCGCGGTCGCTGATAACCGCGTCATCGTCCATCACACAGTGCTTGACAAAGGTACCGCCGAAATCCATCGCTAAATATTTCATAATGATTATTCCTCCGTGCTGTTTCCGTTTTTATTATATAGAATTATCGCTGTTTTACAGATCTTCGCTTTTTTCCGTTGGATAGGAGATACCGTCTTTCATGACAAAGGCACAGTCGAGAAGCGCTTTGGAATCATGCAGCAGATCTCGGCTCCATGCGGAAATATCGGCGTTCTTGCCGGCTTCGATCGTGCCGGTAAATGCGTCGATGCCAAGAATCTCGGCATTGACTTTCGTGGCCGCCTGCAGGGTCCGGAAAGGATCCATGCCGCTGCGCAGCCAGGCGTCATATTCCCAGCCGCTGTCATAGTTCTGATGATTGGCGACAAAGTCAGTGCCGTAGCCAAGTTTGATCTTACTGGCGACGATGACTTTGCGGCCGGCAACCAGACGGTCCTTGTACAGTTCCAGTTTGGCGCGGAATTCCGGCTGTTTGTCCTTCAGTTTTTCCGGATCATAGTGCACCGCTTCGTCATACGGACAGAAGGTCGGCACCAGATACGCACCTTTTTCAACAAACAGTTCAGCTGTTTCTTCATCCATCAAAGATCCGTGTTCACAGCCATCAATTCCCATTTCCAGCATGGTCCGCATCATTTCCGGTGCGTAGACATGAGCTGTCACGGTCGTGCCGAGTTCATGGGCGGTTCTGATCACCGCCTGAAGTTCCTCGTCGTTCATCTGTTTCTGCAGAGGCGTATCGTTCGGTGTGAAGAAGCCGCCGGTTGCCATGATCTTGATGAAGTCAGCACCGTATTTGACCTGTTCCCTGACCGCATTGGTAAAGAAGTCTTTGCCTGTCCCGCAAACCGGCTTCATACTCTGCAGCAATGCGGCTGCCCGCGGATTGCCGGCATAGCTCTGGGAAGCATCGCCATGTGAGCCCGGCGCGCAGAGACTCAGCGGTGCCGCAATGATCCTGGCACCATGAAACAGACCTTTGTCGATAGCGTTGCGGACATCCACGACACCATAGCCGACACCGTTGATGTTGCCCATGTGGCGAACACTGGTAAAGCCGCGGGCCAGGGCCTTCTGCGCGCAGCGCAGGATGGCCAGCGTTTTCATTTCTTCCGACGTTTCATAAACTTCCGCCCGGATGCGGTGCCAGTCCAGATAATCCATATGCATGTGGGCATCGATCATACCCGGTGTCACGGTCAGCCGGCTGAGATCGATGACTTCCGCCTCTTCCGGTATTTCCGCACTGTCACTGACTTCCAGAATCTTTCCGTCCCGGATCAGGATCATTTTGTTTTCCTGCAGTTCGGCATGAATGCCGTCATACAGTTTTCCGCAGATAATTACTTTCAAATCACGCATTGTTCTGTTCTCCGTTATGTTCAAGACAGTACTGTTTCAGATGTTCCTTCAGATACAGATACCGTTCTTCCTTTTCTTTTCTCTGGAAATGTTCTTCCCGCTTCTGCATGGCGCAGTTGTCATAATTCAGTTCTTCAGAAAACTGCTCGCTGGTCAGATCAAACAGATGTTTTCCCACTTTGTTAAAACAGTGGAAGCCGCCCTCCGGCAGAGGAATGCCGTATACATCGCCGCCAAAGATATCTTGGGCGAGAAAGGCCGTAATTGCACAGGCGCCAAGGGTCTTATGCGAGCAGGCAAAATCCTTTCTGAGCCGGGGTGTGCAGGTATATTCACACCAGACATTCAGTAGGGCATCGTAGAGGTCCTGCGGGGTATGAATGCCCGGATATTCCGTCTGCTCTGACATCAGTCCGGTATCTTCACTGCCGTAATAACCGCGTACCATGATCATTTGTCCGTCACTTTCCGGAAGACAGGAATGGAATCCAGCGGTGCTTCAGCAAGAACTGTCTGAGAGCCTTCGTATTCCTTCTGATCTCTGATATCGATCCATTTTCCTTCCGGAAGATAGACTTCTCTTGCGAAGGTATTCAGACTCAGAACAGGTGCGACAAGATATTCACTGCCGAACATGTACTGATCATAAATATTCCAGCACTTCTCATCTTCCGGGAATTCGTAGAACATCGCCCGCAACAATGGTGAACCGTTCTCATGCGCTTCCCGGAAAATCTCCTTCAGATAATCCTTCATGCCAAGACGGATATCCAGGTGTTTTCTCATGATGCGGTAGTTTTCTTCGCCGTAGCTCCACATCTCGTTGGCATGACCGGTATGCAGATAGCCGCCGCCCCAGTTACGGTCATCGAGCGGTTTGATGTCGATTGGTCCCCGCTCACCATGCAGACGGAGAACAGACGTATAGACCGCGAATTCAAACCAGCGGATCAGCAGCTGCTGGAAATCCGGATCCTGCCAGTCGGCTGTCATGAAGCCGCCGATGTCCGTCGTCCACCAGGGAATGCCGGCCAGACCCATATTGATGCCGCACTGCAGCTGATCCCGCAGTGATTCAAAGGTACTCGGCACATCACCGCTCCAGACGACATTGCCGTATTTCTGGGAGCCTGCCCAGCAGGATCTGAGCAGATTGACCGGTGTATTCACACCGTCCTTCATCTGATTGTCATAGATTGCCCGGCTGTAGAACTGCGGATAGATATTGGAGCAGGCCAGCGCCGGTCCGATGTAATAACGGTAATGGTCAAAGTCATATTTGACAAAATCCGGTTCAGCGTTGTCCAGCCAGACCATATCGATACCATAGTCGAGATAATTCTTCTTTACTTTCTCATAGAGATACGCCCGTGCCTCCGGATTGGTGCAGTCAATTTCCACACAGTCACCCTGGTAGTCATAGGTCTGCGCGCCGCCCCGCTCGGTGCGGATCAAAAGTCCCTTCTCCCACATCTCGGCAAAGTTCTCACTCTTTTTATCGACTGACGGCCATACGGAGACGCATACTTTGATGCCCATTTCATGCAGTTCATCCACCATCGCTTTCGGATCCGGCCAGTAGGTCTGATCGAAGCGCCAGTCACCCTGATACGGCCAGTGGAAGAAATCAATGACGATGGCATCAAGAGGAATATTGCGCTTTTTGTATTCTCTTGCGACGGACAGAACTTCTTCCTGACTGCGGTAGCGCAGCTTGCACTGCCAGAGACCCATCAGATCTTCCGGAAATTCGGAAGCGCGGCCGCTGACATCGGTATAGTTCTTCAGAAGTTCCTTCGGTGCATCACCGACTGTAACCCAATAGTCCAGTTCCTTTACAGCTTCGACTCGGTATTCCGTGATATTCATGCCAAAGGAAACACGGCCGACGGCCGGTGTATTCAGCAGCAGACCATAGCCTTTGCTGGAAATCATAAACGGCACACTGACCTGCGAGTTTCTCTGTTCCAGATCGAGAATACAACCCTTGAGATCGGTATTGGCCTGCTGGTACTGGCCCATGCCGAAGATTTTCTCATGCGGATCGGAATCGAATTTCTGGACGATCCGGTAATCACCGCCGACATACGGGGTATACTCACGGTTGATATATTTCAGACAGCGGCTTTCATTGACCAGTGTTCCTTCATAATTCCGGAAATACTCCTGGAAGATCACCTTACCGTCTTTCAGTACCTTCATCACACTCTGCGCGTTGACGATGACACTGATACGGCCGTTTCTGATTTCGGCGGTACTGCCATCCTCACTGACTGATATTTCTGCCGGAAGATTTGCCACTTTTTCCGTCAATGCCCAGTTTTCACCGCTGAAACGCGGATACATGGTGGCGCGGATCCGCAGGGAGTCCTTTCCCCATGGCTCGATCCGCAGTGTCTCACCCTGGTGTCTGACAAATAAAGCTCTTTCTTCGCATATAAACATATGATTCTGTCTCCTGTCTTTTTCTTACTTCCAGTATAAAGCCAAACAGTTTCATTTCTGAACGAACTTCCGCAGAAATGATTCTCCGTCCCGGAATACAGCAAATGTAAACCGCCATGTTACATTATGAACACGCTGTTTTCTTGAGATACCAGATTTCCGCCAATACAATAAAGGCAGAAAGGAAACAACCAATGATGAATGAACTTGGAAATAAAATAGCCCTGAAGCGAAAGAATCTGGGCATGACACAAATTGAATTCGCTGAACAGCTTTCCGTCACCCGCCAGACAGTCAGCCGCTGGGAAGCGGGCACGGTCATGCCGGATATTGATAAAATTCCCGATATCGCCAGTATCCTCGGTGTCAGCTGTGACTATCTTCTGAAAGATGAAGCAGTGGACGAAGAACAGAAGGTGTCCGGAAACCATCTGAGCCGGCTGCTGAAAAACGCAGAGGGAAAGACCGTTATGCTGAATTTCTTCGAGGATGCGGGTGATGCGGATCTGTTCAATGTCCCATGCACGATCCTCGCCTTTGAAGGAAACTGGATGAAAGTATCCGCCAGAACGAAGAAAGGCACAATCGAAAAACTGATTTCCCTGGCATCCGTTCTGTCTGTTGAACTGATGGAGGAGGAACAATAATGGAGTATGCCGCCTTTGTATTTGCCATCTTTGGTTTTATGGCATATATGCAGCTGACATCCCTGCAGAAGCGGGTCAATGAACTGGAAAGAGCATTGACATCAATGAAAGGAACATCCTACGCGAAAAGCCGGGAAGATCTGATCGCAGCCGCCAGAGCTTATATCGGTCAGAACGTCAGACTGGAACTGAAAGAAGACTGCGCTGATGCGGATATCATGATGTACGGCAACTCAAAACATGGCTCCAATACGATCCTGGACATTGATCAGGACTGGCTGCTGGTGCATATCGAAAGTCCGAAAACAAATAAAAACAAACTGATCCGGCTGGAAGCTTTGATGGGTATCAGCGCTGTTCCGGAAGAAACAAAGAAAACCGCCTGAGCGGTTTTTCTTATTCTGCACTGACGCGTCTGCGCAGCCAGTAATCACCGATGGGAACTTCCGGATGTTCATCGTCCCACGGCACTTCATGACGTTCAAAATAGCCGATCACGGTTCCCGATGCATCTTTGACCGGAGTGAAGAATTCTCTTTCCCCTGTCTTGCGGTTATAGACTTCAAACATTTCGTCTTCGCCGGCATCTGCCCGCTGCAGGAAAGCTTCGATCTTCGGCTTCGTGCTCTCATTGTGGCAGTTGAACAGGCTGTTGCCGATGAAGACTCTTCCTTCATAACGTTTCTTTGCGGTTTTATTCATGTAGCGGACGGTATGGGTTCTGTCCACGAATACGATCTCATAGGGATACGCGTCCAGAATAGCAGAAAGAACAGCTTCATTGATTTCCATAAGAGCCTCCCGAATACAAACAGTTCACACCTTTTTCTGATAGCCGCAGTCACAGTACGGACCGCCTTCGGCCAGCGTATGTTCTCTGACAAACACCGACACACCGCCGGCTTCACTCATCGTGTAGTCCAGCCGGCACATCGCCGGAATGGCTTCCGCCATGTTCAGTTTCCGCAGCAGCGTGCAGATTCCGCACTTCGTGAATCTTGCTTCATAACCGGCACGTTCCTTATACGGATAGAAGTCCATGTTCCAGGAATAGGGATTGCGGTCGGCCGCTTTCAAGGCAGCTGTTTTTTTCATGCCCGCAATATCCGCGGCACTGAATTTCTGACGGGCGGAGATACGGCAGAACTGTTTCATTACTGGATTCATCATACCCTGTTTATAGAATTCTGTCGCTTCATCTACATCCGGGCGGGGACTCATCTGAAGATAAAAAGCCGCGAACATGGCCGCTGAAACGATATTCACCTTAAACCTGTCACCTTTTTCAAATTCCGGCAGACCGGCAATGATTTCCCGATATTTCTTCTTTGCGGCAGCAGTGACAGAAACTGCCTTTTCTTGATCATACTTCAGGACGTTCTGCAGCGCGTCCCGGAACGATCTGACAAAAAGCAGCCACATGCCGGCCGGCATTCCCTGATATTTCATCTTCGCACCTCTTGGTTAGATATTACTAATTATTATAGTTCCCTCTTTGTTCTTCGGCAATGCGCTATAATGCAGTCAGAAGACATCTTTATCAATTATCATGGAGGTTCCGCATATGATCGTCAAAGCTGTTATGGTACCGCACCCGCCGCTGGCAGTTTCCGAAGTCGGCCGCGGTGACGAAAAGAAAATACAGAATACCCTGGATGCCTATCATCAGGCCGCCCGGGAAATCGCTGAAACAAAACCGGAGACCGTCATCATCATCTCTCCGCATGCCCTGATGTACCGGGATTATTTCAATATTTCCTGCGGCCGGGAAGCTTATGGCGACCTGGGCAGATTCCGGGCCGGCATGGTTGCCTTCGAAAAAGAATATGATGAAGAATTCACCCATGCCCTGAGCGAACTTCTGTATGCCGAAGGATTCCCCGGCGGCACTGAATATGACAATGATCCGCAGCTGGATCACGGCACCATGGTTCCCCTCTATTTCCTGGATCAGTATCTGCCGGATGTCAGAATCGTCAGGATCGGTCTGAGCGGTCTGCCGCTTGCCCTGCATTACCGCCTCGGTATGTATATTGCCGAAACTGCCGCCAGACTGAACCGGCGGATCGCCGTCATCGGCAGCGGTGATCTGGCCCATTGCCAGAAAGAAGACGGTCCTTACGGATACCGTCCGGAAGGTCCGGAATATGACGAAAAGATCATGAAGACCATGGGCAGCGCTGATTTTGAAGCACTGTTCAGCTACCCGGAAAGCTTTCTGAATGCGGCAATGGAATGCGGCCACCGTGCTTTTGTCATCATGGCCGGCATTCTTGACGGTCTTTCCGTCACCCCGCATGTGCTTTCCCATGAAGCGACTTTCGGTGTCGGCTACGGCATCATCACTTATGACATCAACGGCACTGACGAAAACCGCCATTTCCTCGATCATTACAATGACCGGGAAAAGAACCGGCTGGCCGCAAAGGCTGACAGCAGTGACGCCTGGGTCAGACTGGCCCGGGCATCTGTGGAATCCTACATCCGGCATGGCAGAGTACTGAAAGTCCCCGACGGTCTGCCGGAAGAATTGTACAGAGATAAAGCCGGCTGTTTTGTGTCGATCCACGAACACGGCGAACTGCGCGGCTGTATCGGAACGATTGCCGCGACCAAGCCTTCGCTGGCCAAAGAAATCATTGACAATGCAATCAGTGCCTGCAGCCGGGATCCCCGCTTCTCAGCCATCGAAGAAGATGAACTGGAGTGGCTGGAAATCAACGTCGACGTACTTGGCAAACCGGAGCCGGTAAAGGATATTGCCGAACTGGACGTGAAGAAGTACGGCGTGATCTGTTCCTCCCGCGGCCGCAGGGGATTGTTACTGCCGGATCTTGAAGGTGTTGACAGTGTGGAGCAGCAGCTTGACATTGCCTGCTCAAAAGGCGGTTTTGACAGATACGCGGAAGACCTTAAAATCGAACGTTTCGAGGTGATACGTCATGTCTGAGATCATCTGTGATGTTTGTTTTCATCACTGCCGTCTGGCGGAAGGAAAAACCGGTTTCTGCAAAGCCCGCCGCAATGAAAACGGTCAGAACGTCTGTCTCAATTATGGAAAACTGACATCAATTGCCCTTGATCCAATCGAAAAAAAGCCGCTGTATGGCTTTTATCCCGGTTCCATGATCCTTTCCTGCGGCAGTTTCGGCTGTAATCTGGCCTGCCCTTTCTGCCAGAACCATGAGATCTCCCAGCATGACGATCTGCCGGTTTATGAACTGACGCCGGAGGAATTATGCGGCCTTGCCCTGCGGCATCCGGAAAGCATCGGTGTCGCTTTTACCTACAACGAACCGACCATCAGCTGGGAATATGTTTATGACTGTTTCCGTCTTTTGAAACAGCATGATTTGAAAACGGTCCTGGTGACCAACGGCAGTATGTCAGCCGGGGTTCTGGAAAAACTGCTGCCGTACACGGATGCCATGAACATCGACCTGAAAGGCGATGCGGATTTTTACCGTGAACTGGCCGGTGATTATGAAACGGTCCGCCGCAATATAGCCGCCTGTATCGGCCGCACCCATGTGGAAGTGACGATGCTGATCGTGCCCGGCAAAAACGATTCGGAAGAATTCATGCGCAGGGAAAGCAGCTGGCTCGCTTCCCTCGATCCGGAAACGATTCTCCACATCACCCGTTATTTCCCGCGCTATAAATACCAGATCCCGAAGACGGATGTCAGCCTCATGCGCAAATTAAAAAACATTGCCGAAGAATCCCTGCATCACGTCTTCCTCGGCAATGTATTCTGAATCTGAATTATTTTACAAGCAATGCTGCACCAACCAGTCCGGCATCATCGTCATACTTTGCCGGAACGATCAGAATGTCATCGGCGGTGATATATTCCATCGCCTTTTTCTTTACGACATCCATATACCACGGATGATGAATGGCTACCGAACCGCCGAACACATATACATCCGGATCAATGGTATAGAAGATATTGGTCACACCGCGGGCCAGCGCTTCGGAAGTCTCTTCCAGGATCTGCTTGGCTGTTTCGTCACCTTTATAGAATTCCTCAAATAGTTCTTTCGGTGTCATATCACGGCCAAAGCGTTCGGTTGCCAGTCTCTGCATGGCAGTGCCGCTGGCGGTTTCGTTCAGCGAACCGGGGTTGGCTCCTTTATGACTGTACTTGTCATCGTTGACGATCATGTTGTAGAATTCCGCACCGCATGAATGCGCTCCGTGGATCAGTTCGCCTTTATAGACATAGGCGCCGCCAAGACCGGTGGAAATGCCGATAAAAGCAACCGATTCGTAACCGACACCGGCGCCGCGCAGTGCTTCCGCCAGACCTGCCACGTTGGCATCATTGTCGAGCCATGTCTTGAGGCCGGTTTTCTCTTCCATGTATTTGACGATTTCAAAGTTGTCCCAGCCGATCAGGTTCGGCGGATTGACGACAACGCCCCTTTTCAGATCGAGCGGACCGGGACTGCCGATACCGATACCCTGCAGCGGTTCACTGACCGATTTGATATAACGGATAATGCGGTCCATGTTTTCCGCACCGCTCAAAGATCTGTCATTGATCGTTTTAAAGGAATCAATGATATTCATCTCGTCATCAAGCAGCGCCGCTCTTAACTGGGTGCCGCCGATATCAATGCCTATCCTGTACATAAAACACCTTCCTCTCTGTTTAAAAAAGAGCTTCCGGCAATGCCGAAAGCTCTTACTGCAGCAAATGGATTATTTGCACTCAGCTGCGCCGAGGTCTACACCCTGGTTGAAGTTACGGGCGTTTTCAAGGGTAACAGCTGCGATAGCCTGCAGAGCTTCTCTTGTGAAGAATGCCTGGTGGGATGTCAGAACGACGTTCGGGAACATCAGCAGTCTGGCTGTGATATCGTTGACCAGGTAGTCGTCGGAATGGTCTGTGTAAACGTTGGCATCTTCGCCTTCGTATACGTCGAGACCGACAGCGTGGAATTTACCCTGCTTCAGAGCATCGATCAGAGCTTCTGTGTCGATCAGACCGCCGCGGGCTGTGTTAACGAGGATCGCTGTATCCTTCATCTTGGAGATAGCATCAGCGTCGATCATATGATATGTGCCGGTCGGGCCCATGATCAGCGGTGCGTGCAGAGAAATCAAATCTGCCTTCTGGAGGAGTTCGTCTTTGTCAACATAGGTCAGCAGGCCTTCGTCAACGAGGCTCTGGTTCGGGAATGCATCCCAGCCGATAACAGTCATGCCGAAGCCTTTGCAGATACGGGCCATGCACTGACCGATCTTACCTGTACCCATGATACCGGCAACTTTGTTGTGGAGGTCAACACCGAGCAGTCCGCTCAGCGCGAAGTTGTTGTCCTTAACCTTGTTGACAGCCTTGTGCATACGGCGGTTGCAGGTCATAACCAGTGTCATTGCGTGTTCAGCAACTGCGTAAGGAGAATATGCCGGAACACGGGCAACCTTGATGCCGCATTCCTTGGCAGCCTGCAGGTCAACGTTGTTGAAGCCTGCGCAGCGCAGCAGAATGAGCTTGACACCGCAGTCATGCAGTTTTTCAACAGCACTTCTCGGGCACTCGTCATTAACGAAAATACATACAGCGTCAAAGCCTCTTGCAAGACCTGCTGTTTCAGGTGTCAGACGGGCATTGAAATACTTGATATCGCAGTTGTATGCGCCTTCACCGACATCGCTTGCCAGTTCGCTGAAGAAAATACGGTCATAGTCTTTGGCACCGAAGAAAGCGATCTTGAGAACAGGAACTTCCTCATATCTCTTCAGTCTGTGGTCCAGTTCGTCCTTGATAACTGCCAGAGCGTGATCTTCATCGCCGCCTTCAGCACTGATTTCAAGAACGGAACCCTGCTGAGCATTCAGCGCCAGGATCTGCAGAACGTTGTCGCCATTGGCAACCTTGCCTTCGCACTTAATTGTGATCTGGGAAGGCAGGGCTACGCATGCCTGTGCGACGAAAGCAGCCGGACGTGCGTGCATTCCGAGAGGGTTAGTGATTTCGTACGTAATCTGTTTCATTTTTTCTCTCCTTAGTAATTACCTACTTAATTATGAAAACTTTGATTCCTACTAAAATGATACTACATTTGACCGTCCAAAAGAAAGAAAACCACAGTTGTTTTTTCCTGCTTTGTCACAAAAAAAAACAGTCCGGCCGCTGACAACGGCCGAAACTGTTCAAAATCTGTTTCCAACTCAGACAATGACACTGTCTGTCTGCTCAGTACCGGCGCACATCAGGGCCAGCAGGAAAGCACTCTGCGGTCCCTTGAAGGCACCTTCTTCTTTAAACTGCTCTTCCAATGTATGACACTTGGAATCATAATCGGAGCCGCCGCCCAAGCATACAGCCGGCAGATGCGCTTCCAGGGCCCGTGAGCAGTTGGTCGCGCCGCCTTCGTCCAGGCCTACCTCTTCGCAGCCAAGATAACGGGCTGCCGCGACAGCCGCCTGAACGATCGGGACATCATTGGCCTGATAGCCGGCATTGATATCACAAAGATGGCGGCAGTCAAAGGTGATCGTATCCCTGCCCCATCTGTCTGTCTCTTCCTTGCAGGCTTCATCGACGCAGCGGAAGATCTCGCCCCTGACTCTTTCCAGTTCTTCCTGACTGTTGGAACGGAAGTTCAGAAGGATCGTCGCTTTGTTGACGATGGCGTGAATCGACGGATAGGAACCGGCGAAAGCCGCTGTTACGGCAAACGTCGTACGCGGATACTCGGGAACCTGCAGATCGGAGATTTTGGCAATGGCCCGGCCGGCTGCCGCCAGCGGATTGGCAACTTTACCGAAAGCACCGGCTGCATGTCCGCCGATTCCGTAGAAATTGAATTCATAGGACTGAATGCCGGTCGCCTGATAAGTAACTGCTTCATAACCCGGACCGTCAATGGAAATGCTGGCATCCAGTTCGGGATGATGGTTGACATAATACTGCATGCCTTTGAGAGCACCCATGCCTTCTTCCTGGACTGTGCCGACAAAATGAATGTCACCGGCAGTCTGAATGTCTGCTGCGTTCAGAGCTCGGAGAACCGAGAGAACCGAGGCGCAGCCGCGTGTGTCGTCAACGATGCCAGGACAGTAGATCCAGCCGTTTTCCCTCCTGATCTTCAGTTCGGTTTCCAGCGGGAAGACAGTATCCATATGACCTTCCAGCAGGACTGTTTTGCCGGTGCCGGTGCCTTTGCGGATGCCAACAGCGTTGCCGTACGGATCGATATGACAGTCGGTGAGACCTTCCTCTTCAAACATTTCCAGAAGACGCTTTGCCTTCTTTTCCTCATGACCGGTCGGTGCCGGAATCAGTGTCAGTTCGATCTGTTTCTGAATGATGTTTTCCTGATCTTCCTCGATGAATTTCAATGCTTTCTGCACTTTCTCTTCATCCGTCAGTTTCTGCAGTACTGCCTGAATGCTTTCTGAAACCTGATAAGTCATAGATTTTCCCCTTTTGCTTATATATTGCATCCATTATAGCAGAAGAAAAACCCGGAGCCGGTCATGGATGATTCCATGGGTCCGCTTCCGGGCTGTTATATTTCAGATGATTTACTTTTTCAGTTCGGCTGCCACTGCTGCTTTGACGTCATCCATATCCGCTGTCGGTTCGAATCTGGCAACGACGTTTCCTTCACGGTCAATGAGGAACTTCGTGAAATTCCATTTGATGTAAGCTTTATCGCCGAAGGCCTTGTTGTTCATTTCCGAGAACTTGTTCAGAGCCGCATTCTTCAGGCCCCTGCCGAAACCGGCAAACGGTTTTTCTGTCGCAAGATAAGCAAACAGCGGATCGGCGTTCTCACCGTTGACATCGATCTTGGCGAACTGCGGAAACTCGGTGCCGAATTTTACGGTGCAGAATTCATGGATTTCATCCTCAGTGCCAGGTGCCTGGTTGGCGAACTGATTGCACGGGAAGTCGAGGATCTCAAATCCTTCTGCCCGGAATTCTTTATACATAGCTTCCAGCGGATCATAGTGCGGTGTGAAGCCGCAGCCTGTTGCTGTATTGACGATCAGAAGTACTTTGCCATGGTAGTCGGCCAGACTGACGTTGTTGCCTTTTCTGTCTCTTACTGTGAAATCATAAACTGTTGTCATTTTAATGTCTCCTTTCAAACGAGATATATTTATTACAACCATATTTTATCAAATATAATTATCGTGTCAAGAGTTCTGAAATAAAAAATACCGGCATGCATGACATTCCGGTATTGTGTATAAACAGATTTAGAAACTGTGTCTATTCAGTATAGACCAGACGGAACTCCGCCATGATTCCTTCTTTGCCGATACGGTAGCGGTCCGGATACAGGTCGCCAAGCAGGCTGATATCCGCTGACAGTTCCACGCTTTCTCCATCCGCCAGTTCATATGCCTCCATCGTCCACATCATATTTCGGCTCTGTTCTGTTTCCTTCCATTCGCCGTTGTCATTGGTTTCCAGCACAAAGGCACTGCCGTAGGTAAACGGTTTGCCGCTCTGGTTGCTCAGCACCATTTTCATAATGGGATAGGCAAATTCTTTCAGAGACAGCGTGATGCCGTCCAATTCACCGTCTTTATGTGTGTCCATGATCAGATCTATTTTTGTAAAAGCATTTTTCATATCTTCACCCTCTTCGATGCGGCCCGGCCAGGTCGTGATGCCGCCGATCTCCACAATATTCGTATAGCCCATGGCAGCCAGTTTTTCCGCCGCCTGTTTACTGCGGTTGCCGCTGCGGCAGTAGACAAAGATCAGCTGATCAGGATCCGGCAGTTCAGCCGGCATACTGTCGGTGATCGTTTCGTTGGGAACATTAACAGCATCAGGAAGATGTGATTCGGCGAATTCATCGGTTCGCCGCACGTCGAGAATAATGTAGTCTTTCTCACTTGCCATCATTGCCAGCGCTTCCTCCTGGCTGATTGAACGGTAAGTATTCTCTTTTTCCCTGGCGCATCCGGCCAATGTAAACACAGCCAGTACAGCCGCGACGATTTTTCTGAACATAACTGTCACTCCCCTGTCCTTTTTATCATACATGAATACAGCATGGGCCGCTCAGTCTTTGAACTGCAGGCATCATTTTCACAGCAATGTGCAGCAGGATATACAATATAAACGGAGGTCTTCCTATGGATCAGAACAATAATATTGTGCGTTACGGAATCATCTCGACTGCTTCGATCGTTCCCCGTTTCTGCAAAGGCATGGCGCTGACGGGAAACGGAAGCGTATCCGCCATTTCATCCCGTGACCTTCAGAAAGCCGAACAGGCTGCCAAAGATTTGTCCATTCCCAAAGCATATGACGACTACCATAAGATCCTGACAGATCCGGAAATTGACGCTGTTTACATACCGCTTGTCAACAGTCTGCACTATCCCTACGCGAAGGAAGCGCTCCTCTCTGGCAAGCATGTCATTATGGAAAAACCGTTCGTTCTCCATGCCGAAGAAGCGGAAGAACTGTTTGCCATCGCCGCCGAAAGAAAACTGTTTCTTACCGAAGCTGTGAAGGCTCCGTATCTGCCGATTTATAAAGAGATCCTGAACATCATCAACAGCAATTTCCTCGGGAAGATCTGCTATATGGACTTCCGCCAGTCTTACAACAGCGGACCGTATATTCAGGGCTGGAATCGGGAAAAAGCCATGGGCGGCGGCGTGATGTTTGGCAACGAAGCCTATTTCTTCCACATGGCCGAATATCTGAACGGACCGATCGAATCCTGTTACGGAAACGCGTCCTTCTTCGAAAGCGGCGCCGAACAGCAATGCTGTCTCACTGTCCGTTTCCGCAATAACACAATGGCCAGTCTGGCCGTATCAAATCTGGTTCTCTTTGAAAACGGTCTGACCATTTACTTTGAACATGGCCGCATCTTCATACCGGACTACTGGAAAGCATCCAGAGCGGTGATCTGCACTGAAGACGGAAAAACCGAAAATATCGTCTGTCCGTGTGAACATGAACTTCAGTTTGAACTTAAACATTACAATGAATGCATTCTGAACGGTATCCTGACCAGTCCTGTCACAGCACCGGAGAAAACGATCCGTTATATCCGCTGGTGTGAAGACCTTCAGAAAACATGGGAAAACGAAAAGAAGTTCGGATCATAAAATCCGAGCTTCCTTTTTTTCAGCACTCAGTCAAGGTTCAGAGAAGAAATACGTGATGCGTCTGCAGCGACGACCAGGTAGTCATTCTTTTCAAGAACCGTATCCTTGGTGACGTTGGTGCATACGTTCTTCTCGTTTTCCCGCCGGAAACCAATGATATTGACACCGTAGATTTCACGGATATTCAGTGTGCCAAGCGGCCGGTTGCACCAAAGCTCCGGCACCTTGATTTCCATAATGGCATAGTCATTGGTCATCTGATAAATATCGATGATCTTCGGGTTGATCAGAGAAATCGCAACCCTCTGTCCCATTTCATTCTCGGGCTGAATAACACTGTCCGCACCGATTCTTTCCATAACATACTTATAACGTTCGTTATTGGCTTTCGCGATAACGTTCTTAATGCCCAGTTCTTTCAGATTCAGAATCGTGATGACACTGGATTCCAGATGCGAACCCATGGCCACAATAACGACATCGGCATCCTGAACACCGGCCTCCTTCAGCAATTCGATATCACGTGAATCCGCGCATACCGCATTGGGAACAGAATCAGAAATTTCCTGGACAAGAAGCGGATCTTTGTCGATGGCAATAACATCTCCGCCGGCATTGGCAATCGTCGTGGCGATAGCGTTGCCGAAATTGCCGAGGCCGATAACTACATATAAATTGGAACTGGCATTGGATTCAGACATGATTCTCCTCCTTTAACCGATGATGATATTCGCATCGGGATATGTTACATGATTGCTGACTTTCTGTTCAGCATGGAATGCTGTATAAAGACTAAGCGGTCCGATTCTGCCGATGAACATCAGCAGCATGATGATGATTCTGCCCATCACGGAAAGCAGCGGCGTAATTCCGGTTGAAAGTCCGACCGTGGCGATCGCTGAGAATGCCTCGAAGATGATCGCAATCAGAGACGCATTCGGCTCTGATAATGTCAGGATCAGAATCATGATAAAGATGATCGAGAAATAAAGCGTGACGATCATAAAAGCGTGCTTCAGAAGTGACGGAGATATACGGCGGTGCCGGATCAGGGCATCGCTGTGTTTCTGATTCAAAGTGTTCAGCGCTGTCTTGAAAAGCACAGCTGCTGTCGTCGTCTTGATACCGCCAGCTGTACCGCCCGGGGATCCGCCGATCAGCATGTATATGCACATAACCAGAAGCATCGGTCTGCGGCATTGGCCGATTGCAATGGTTGAGAAACCCGCTGTACGCAGGGTAACCGACTGGAACAGACAGGCCAGGAATTTCTCCGCACTGTCCATATTGCCGATGGTACCGCTGTTGGTGGATTCCATCAGTGCCACCAGAATCGATCCGGATACCAACAGGATCACCGTCGTGCGCAGTACCACGACAGCGTGTTCCGACAGATAGCGGTGCGGTCTGTGAATCCCGTTGTACCTGCGCAGTCTGTGAATGATCAGATCATAGAGTTCAAACCAGACCATGAAGCCGAGACCGCCGGTAATGATCAGAAACATGATCGTCAGATTGACCAGCGGATCGGTGACGAACATGGCCAGGCTGTCCGGTGCGAAGCAGTCAAATCCCGAATTGGTAAAGGCTGATACAGACAGAAACAGGGAATTAAAGAGACCATCCTGCAAACCGAACTTTTCACACAGACGCAGCGAGAGAAGGATAAAACCAATCAGTTCGATCATGGCTGTATAAAGCATGATCCGGTGGATATAGCTCGGCACGTCATAAAGATTGCTTTTTCCGGAACCGACCGCGAACAGTTTCTTCTCCACGGTTGCCATACGCTTCTTATTCCGCTGCATGACAATGGCAATGATGGTCATCGGTCCAAGACCGCCGATCTGCATCAGGAAGATCATTACGATCTTGCCCAGCAGATTATAATGTTCCGCCACCGTGATGGTCGTAAGTCCTGTCACGCAGACCGCGCTCACTGACACAAACAGATTATCAAGATAAGGTGCCGGTTTCTGAATATTCGTAAAAGGCATCGACAGCAGGACAGAACCCAGGAAAATAATGAAAAGAAACGAAATCAGCAGCAGTTTTTCAGGCCTGTTCGATTTCGCCAGTCTTTCGATCAGAGGAGTACGTCTCTTCAGAAATGTAAAATCAAAATTCGGATTCACAATTCTCTTCCTGTCTCACTTATTATCATATTGTCTTTCACGGAAATACGCAAAGAAACTCCATTAGTATGAAATTAAAATCGCATTAAAATTTATCAAAACAACCAAAAAACGGACGGCTGATCCGTCCGTTAACATACACTCAAAGCGGGTGCTTTTTAAAATCCGCTTTTTCACCTTTCAGCCAGCGGCGGTGCGAAACAGCCCGCTTTACAGCAAGCGGCCGCGGTTCATCCGGGAACGTCATCATATTTGTTCCGCCCTGATTCCACAGTTCGAGAAGATCTTCGGCATCATCGACAAAGTCAAGAGCCGGCATCAGTCCGTAAAGACGGGGCGGAATAACAGTTACCGGTATATGATAGCGACCGGCCGCACTGTCCTGCTTGACCTTGTATTCCGTATGCGGGCAGGTCATGGCAATATCAACTTCATCCTGACGCTGCACCAACTGACCAATCGGGATAAAAATAAATTTCACTTTGTCCTGCAGATTATTGGCGGCAACTTCCTGTTCCAGATGGGCAGCCAGTGCCGAAGAGGAAAAACCGCCGCCGCAGCAAATTGCGATTTTGATCATAACATCTCCGTTTCTATTGTATTCATGCTGTAGTAATCATATCACTGTCTGTAAAAAAAAGTTTCTCTTTCCTGATATTACTCAGGAAAGAGAAACCTTTTTACATCCATCCTTTAGGTTTGAGATAATGATCCGCCAGATAGTGGCCTACACCTTCCTCGAAGCATGGCAGTTCTGTCACGTCGTCGGCACAGTCTTTCGTGCCCTGCGCGCCGTCGCAAAGACAGACACCCCAGCCGGATCTGATCAGCATCGGGTTGTCGTTTTCATTGTCTCCGAAGGTAATGATATTCTTCAGATCAATATTGTTTTTCTGTGCATAACGGGCCAGACCGCTGCCCTTGTCGATGTCTTTCTGCATCATTTCCACGGTTCCCGGGAACGTGCCGACAGCCTGAAAGCCGTCACTCCAGCGTTCTTTGATGCGCTGTCTGATCATTTGTTCCACGTCCGGTGTTGTACGGAACAGGAACTTGTAGCAGGGTTTCTGACAGAAGCCGTCGATATCGCCGGTATAGTCGTCAAAGACCCAGCCGCGCCGCTTCATTGAATCAAACAGTTCACCCTTGATGTACATGGCCGCGTGATTCTCGCCACCTTCAACATTGACAGATACTTCGTATTTTTCAATGATCGGCATCATGTCCTTCAGGATTTCCTTCATGACATCTTCCTTCAGCAGATCCATATTCCAGAAATTGCCGTTTGTCTTGTCCCACAGCATACCGCCGTTCATACCGACCAGGAAATCAAACGGCCGGTCCATGCCCCACTGCTGCCACTGGTTGTATAATCTGTCATTCAGTTCACGGCCGGTTGCCAGACCGATCTGAATGCCTTTGTCCTGCATGATACGGAATACCTGCTTTGTATATTCCGGCAGATCACCGCCCTTGGCGGTAAGTGTCATGTCGATATCGGCTGCTACTGCTTTGATTTCATCAATCATCAGTTTTCTTCCTTTTCTGTTTTTGTTTCACTTGTCAGTCTGAGGGTGACGCTTGCCTTGCCTGCTTTCTGGCTGACAGCTTCCAGTGTCACTTCGCAGCCCTCTTCGCCGCGGACATACCAGGTGACTTTCTTACTGACGGGGTTCTTCTCAAAATTCATCGGGCCGAAGAAAGAGTATTCTCTCTTGACAGTTCCGTATCCATCAAGCTGACCGATCTTCTGGGTTGCTTTGCCGTCGGCGATTTCCGCACCTTTCAGAGTCACTTCAATATCACGGGCCAGTTTCAGCGTATTAAACTCACTTGTGGCGTTTGTCGGCATGAAACCGGTATTGCCGATAATGGCTTCCACTTTATAGAGACCTTCAGCCAGCTTCTCGGTTTTTGTCTTCGTGAACAGAAGATGCGGCATAGCCTTGGCGTGGCGCAGAATATAGCGGGTATGTTTTTCCACTTCCTGTTTCAGGAACTGCACCGGTGGATTCTGCAGCAGGAACTTCTTGTCCGGACCGCCGATTTCAACAGTACCCAGCTGCGGATGTTCGAACTCAGTCCATTCTTTATAGAAGGAATTCAGATTGTTCTGATCGATCCACTTGAGCATCAGACGCTGATTCTCTTCGTCTTCTTCCGGTGTCAGTTTGATCGGCTTGGGGTATTCCGGCTTCATGCCGCACTGTTCAGCCAGATTCCATGTTTCAACCGAATGAGAGAAAACACCGTTGGCATGATACAGATAATCATCCAGTGAACCGTTGGCCGGCGCATCACTGTCAAGCCCAAGGAAATCATCCTTGATGCGCAGCTGATGGTAGCCGGTTTCTTCCTTGGCGATCTTCATGAAGAACTTGAACATTTCCTGGTCCTTCTGATCAGCCTGGGCAGCCGGAATGCCCGCCGGCGGATATAGGTACATACCGCCGAAGGTATGGAAAATGATCGTACTGACAAGGTTGCGGCGCTGGCTGATCCATTCGATCAGATTGCGTGATTCGCTCACCTGGCCCGGGTATAAACCGCCGCCCGGCTGCTTATATTCCGGATTCCAGTTCATCGGATAATTGCGGTTCAGATCAAGACCGTATTTTGCCGGTGCCGGTGCGATCTTCACACCGTCGAAATCATTGATCATGCCTTCACTGTAAACATTGTAGTATTCACCGCCGACATCGTCAGCCTGACGCAGAACCAGAAGACGGTTGTCATTCGGATCCTTTTTCCAGCATCCGAAAGGTGTTTTGACGATCATATTGCGGATGACACCGTCACCGTCAATATCAGCCGGCATCAGACCCGGCATGTCGGTTTCAAACGGATACCGCTGATTGATACTGCGGATCATATCCGGATGATTCAGATAATACTCCGAACCGTCCGCAACCGGACGCGGCATGACATAGAAAGTCGAGTTTTTCAGAAGCGCGCTGATTTCTTCCTCTTCCAGGTTGTGCAGCAGCACATCCGCAAGATACATGGCGCACATACTGCCTGTCACTTCGCCGGCATGAACGTGGCCGACTGCCATATAGCCGGGCTTTTCGTCATAGTCACCAGTCTCGCTGTCACTGATGGCGAGCACCCACATCTCTCTTCCTTCCGTTGTTTTGCCAATGGAAGTCAGACGGGCGAAACGCGGAAACTGTTCCGCATATTCATGAAGAATATCCGTGATTTCCTGATAATTGTAATAATGATCATATGGATGAATGGTCTTCATATCGTAAAATCTCCTCCTGTTTTCTGATCATATAATTCATATCCTGTTTTATTATATTCCGGCCGGCTCAGAACCTTTACTGAGATGACTGAAAGAACAAAACTTCTGGTACTATCTTAACAAACCGGCCGCCCTGCGCACAGCATAAACAAAAAAGTTCTGCACAGCAGAACTCTTTTGTTTTACTTTTTGAAGTATTTTGTCAGTTCCAGTATGTTGGACTGGTTTTCATAGTGATATGTGAGGACATCCATGTTTTTCTTGACCAGATAGATGCCCAGACCGCCGATCGGCCGCTGTTCGGCAGGCAGTGTGATATCCGGATCCTTTTTCTGCAGCGGATCATACGGGACACCCTGATCGACAAAGGTCAGACGGACGCCGTCCGGATCCTTCAGGTCATCCAGAATGATTTTGACCATACCGGTACCCGGTGCATAGGCATAGCTGGCAATATTGACATAGATTTCCTCAACTATCAGATTCAGCTGCATCCGCACCTTGCGCGGGCAGTTGATTTCATCGAGATGTTCATTCACGAAAGCAAGGACTTCATCCAGGTTGTCATGTGTCGCTTCAATTTCCAGAGCCAGAGAACTTGTCTTCGGGGTTCCGTAGAAATCAAAGCACATCATTGTAATGTCATCCGCCTGCGGGCTGCCGTCCATATATGATTCCACATCACTGGTGATCTTCTGCAGCATTTCCTTGGCTGAGCAGCTGGCATTGGCATTCATGACGTCCAGCAGACGCTGGGTGCCATACTGTTCGAGATCGGGATCTGTCGCCTCCGGCACACCGTCCGTATAGACAAACAGTCTGTCGCCCGGTTCCATCGTGAACGGACGGTCAGTGATCCTGGCATCTTCCACGACGCCGATGATCACGGAATGACGGTAGGTAACCAGTTCCCACATACCATCTTTATGTTTGAAGAACGGATGTTCATGACCGGCATTCGCGGCCACACCCTTACCGGTGGACAGTTCAAGAATGGCAAACCATACCGTTACGAACATACCGGCATCGTTGCCTTCACACAGCTGCTTGTTGACATCACTGAGAATCTCACCGGGACCGCCGCCCATCATGGCGCGGTTTTTGATCAGTGTTTTGGCAATGACCATGAACAGCGCGGCCGGTATTCCTTTGCCGGAAACATCAGCAATGACCAGACCGATATGATCTTCATCGATCATGAAGAAGTCATAGAAATCACCGCCGACCTCACGGGCCGGATTTACCGTCGCATAGATATCAAACTCAGTTCTGTCCGGGAATGCCGGGAAGATCTGCGGCATCATATCCATCTGGATCGATTTGGCGACATTCAGCTCGGCACCGATCTTTTCACGTTCCGTCGTCACGACAGAAAGCTTTCTGATATATTCGTTCAGATCGACCTGCATCTTCTTGAAGGATTCCGCGAGTTCCTCCACTTCGTCACCGGTATGAATATCCAGTTCCGTCGTTTCCTTACTGCCAAGATCGCTGACCAGATCCCGGGCGGCGTCATTCAGTTTCAGCAGCGGATTTACCAGTCCTTTTCTGACGAAATAATACAGAACGGCACCCATGAGCAGAGTCACAATCAGAACACTGTTGACGATCATGTCGACAAAATCACGCAGTTTGTCCTGAATGCCGGGCATCGACAGATCAACACCAACGACCGCCACCGGTTCATTGGCCGAATTGAATACCGGATAATAAGCGGAAACGATATGTCCGTATACTTCATCTATGGCGACACTGAGTTCTTCCGGCGGATTCGGACGGTAAATCTTCTCAACCGCTTCCTTGCCGCCTTCCATATATCCTTCCGAATCACCCAGATGGCTTAAGGTATATGGGTTTACCGCATCCCAGATATAGACGACGGTGTCTTCATACGGAATGAAGACATAGTAGTATCTCATTTCCAGATCCGTCATCGTACTATTGACAGTTTTCAGTGTCGTATCAAAGTAATACTGGATCTCATTATAATAATCATCAGTCTTCAGCGTTTCGGCATATTCGACAACCTTGTCACCGTCTATCAGTCCGGCAGCGGTTTTGGCATAGGAAAAACTCAGCTGCCGTGATTCTTCCATCTTGGTATTGTAATAAAGATTCCGGATCAGAATCGTACTGAAAAGAATGATCGACACAGCGAAAAGAACAAGCGCACTGAGAACTTTGATGTGCAGTTTACTGTTTTTCATCCGCTTTCATTCCTTTCTTTCTGTTTTTGTCTCTTATATGGATTATAACAGCAGTCAGCACACAGATAACAAAGGAAAGAAACAAAGATCCGGAAACCGGCAGTTCCTGCGTGCCGTTTTTGATATAAAGAAAAACACTGACTGAGAACGAAATCAGAACCCAGTGTATACAGTAAAAGGCGGTAATGTTCCGGCTGATCATTTCAAAAAAGCGCATCAGCCTTTCCGGTATATACCTGAGCAGGAAGTAATACACCCCAAGCAGACCGGCACTCAGACAGATATAAACCAGCAGTTCGTATGTAACCGCATGGTAGTATGCATTCTCACCGGGCATAAACATCCCCGTTTCGTAATGAATCGCCAGCGGGAAGTAGATCAGCGGCACCAGCAGAATCGGCATGAGCCAGAGATAGAACTTTTTCTTGTCTTTGACACGCAGCAGATATTCACCGAATATATAGCCGCAGACCGGAATGATCAGCCAGTTCAGCAGCGGCCAGTCAGAAATCAGCAGACCGTCCGCCTGTTCCGTGCCGATGAAATTGCCCATGAAAATATTCAGAGCCGGATTGTGGAAATCAGTGCCGTTGAGCATCCAGCCGACAAGCGACATGGCAAGGGCCGTCACGAACATGGATGTTTTGGACATTTTCATCCGGAAGAACAGACCCATTGCCAGCAAAGCCAGCGGGGCGAACTGCAGGATATCATTGCCGAACACTTTATACCACAGCGGTTCAATGTACTGAGCGGTATCTTTCGTCAAAGCATAGCCAAGCAGATACGGGATCAGAAAACGGCAGATATTCAGCGCATAGCCAACTGCCATCAGCTTCAGAAAACGTTTGGCGGGACTTGTATAAATCCGCACTGACGTATAGGCAATGCCGATGCCCATTGCGAACATGAACATCGGCGCGCTGAAAGGAGCACCGATAATGGCGTCGAAAAGAAACGGTATACCGTGCAGCAGACCTTCTTCGGACGTACATTCTATGATCACGTGAACAAACGGCAGACAAAGGATCGGAAGTGCTTTGGCAACATCCAGTTCCGGCTGTCTGGTCGTATTAATCTTCACATCAGCAAACAATTCATTCTTCATGGTATTCATTCTATCATCGGCTACTTTCCGAAAAGAACCGTTATCCTGCGGTTCTTCTCTTATATACATCTTCAAAGATGCACTGTATTGCTTTTTTCGTAGGCAAGACGGGGATCATTGTCTTCTTCGACATAAGTTGTACCACAATGCACGAAGTGCAGTTTCTTCAAAAGGTTCTGCATCACCGTGTTGTCGCCGTGCGTGTCAATGCGCAGATGTCCGCACTGCTGATATGCCCAGTCGATGCAGAAGGATCCGGTGCCTCTTTCTGATCCGTCGGATGCGATCCGATGAACAACGCCATACGGACTCTCATCAAGCCAGTGTCCTTCCGTGATGTTTTTGTAGGTCGGTTCGATATCTTCTCCCTGGATGAAGAAAAAAGTACCGATCACCTTTCCGCTCTCATTGACACAGACATAGCTGTTGCCGTTTCTGATATCACTGCGGATCAGTTCCTCCGGCGGCCAGTGCGTCGCGCCCCACTGTTTCGGATTCCCGTGGGTCCGCATAAACTCTCTGGCATATTCATATATTTCCATCATACGGACAATGTCCTGTTCTTCTGATTTCCTGATTCGCATAACAGTCTCCCTGTCTGAATTATTACCATTATATGCAATTCTGTTCCATCCTTTATCATTGATGCATAAAAAACTCGCTAAGGTTTGTCAACACAAAATGCATTAAAGAATAATACACATTATGAAAATTCGTTCTAAATAGAACGATTTTCTTTCGGGCTG